>JAWODN010000021.1:0-4630 GCA_046483285.1 Candidatus Aminicenantota bacterium
TGCTCAGCGTTCATTCTCATTACGGCCTGCATACTCGCCAAGTCGCCATGCGACCCTCTTCATCAGAGGCTTTGAAGATTTCGTCGCCTCCACCTTCACTCCGATTGCTTCCGGCTGGAGCGACCTTTGCCGGGTGGGGTTGTCTCCCACTGAAGGTTCGCGCCTTCTCACGGCGCACTGAATAATCCAGGTTCATTTGATATCCTCATCAGGATTCACCACCTCACGCCGGGAAAAAATAAGCTTCAAGCTCCGCAGGTCGTCCCGGTTTATAATCAGGCTCACCACAGCGTAAATCACAATCCCCAACCCAACGCCGGCGGCGAGCCGGATGATTTTTCCCAAAACATCCGCGTCCTGATAGCCCAGGGCACCGAATCCCCACATCACCCCCGCTCCCATAACCACTGCGGCTGCGATCGACTTCAAAACCGAAGGCAAAAACTTCTTTTTATCCACGGCTCCGATTCTTTTTTCCAGAAGATGATACAGGGCCAGGAAGTTGAAAACCGAGGAAATGGACAAGGCCAGGGCGATGCCGCCCACCTGAAGAGGCCCCATCAAAAGAAAAGAAAGAAAGACATAAAGAACCATGACCAGGGAAGCGACAATCACCGGGGTGCGGGTGTCTTTTAATGAAAAGAACGCCGGAGCCAAAATTTTCACCCCGGAAATAAACGGCAGGCCGAGGGCGAAGTACAATAAGCAGTTCGACGTCATGGCGGTGGAAACGGCATCGAACTCCCCCCTTTGATACAAGACCTGGATTATGGGTTTATTGAGAACAACCAATCCCGCCAGCGCCGGAAAGGTGATAAAGGACACCATCCGGAAAGAAAAATTCAGAGTATTTTTCATGCGGGGAAAATCCCGGGCGGCGGCTAAATCCGAAAAAGTCGGGAGCAGAGCTATGGACAGGGCGACGGAAAAGAGCCCCAAGGTGAGTTCCTGCACGCGGGAGGAATAATAAAGCGAAGAAACGCTCCCTTCCGGCAGCAGGGAGGCGATAACCCGGCTGAGAGCAAAATTGATTTGATAAATCCCCGCCCCGATAACTCCGGGAACCATCAGGCGTCCCACTTTTTTGACCGCAGGATGGGTGAAGCTCAAACCAAACCGGAATGTCATGCCCTGCCGCCATAAAAACGGAATTTGAAACGCCAATTGGAAAAATCCCCCCGCCACCACACCGGCCGCGAAAACAAAAGCCGGCTCTTGACTGCGGCCGGCGAAACATACCGCCAGGGTGATGACGGCAAGATTAAAAAGAACCGGGGTCAAGGCGGGGACAAAAAACTTATGAAATGAATTCAAGACAGCCATGGCCAGGGCGGAAAGACTGACCAGGAAAATATAGGGAAACATGAGCCGGGTCAGAATTATGGTCAGGTCCAGTTTTCCCTGGATATCCTGAAACCCCATGCCGATCACCTTCACCAGGAGGGGAGAAAACAGAATTCCCAGGACAACGACCACCGCCATAATCACAGTCAGATCGAAAAAAAAGACATTGGCGAATTTCCACATCTCTTCCCGGCTTTCCTTTCTTTTCATCCGGGAAAAAACCGGCACAAAAGCGGCGGTCATGGCGCCTTCGGCGGTTAAGCGGCGGAGCAGGTTGGGAATGAGATAGGCGATGGTGAAGGCATCCGCGCTGCGCCCGGTGCCCATATAATAAGCCTGAATCATGTCCCGCACATACCCTAAAATCCGGCTGAACAAGGTGGGGACGGAAACGGCCGCGGTCGAACGAAGCAATCCCTCCTGGCTGTCCCGCTCTTGGGTGTCCTTTTTCATATTCCGATTTCCAATTCTAAATATCCAATTCTAAATACGGATTTAGGTTGACAAATCAAGGGCAATATCTTATCATACAGACCCTAAATTGGACAGGAGAAGTCAATGGCTCAACATAAATCAGCTGAAAAACAACACCGGTACAGTCTTCGCCGGAGAGAAATAAACAACCGCAATAAATCCACTCTCCGCAGACAAATGAAAAAAATGCGGAAGCTCATAGCCGGCAAGGACCGCGAGGAAGCCCTGAAGCAGCTTCCAAAAACATTCTCTATCATCGACAGGACCGTGAAAAAAGGTGCGATTCATCAACGGGCCGGCGACCGCTATAAGTCCAGGATTTCCCGGGAAGTCGAATCCATCAGTTCAAATCCTTCATAATAATTCACCCTCACCGGGTTTTCTTTCCCTCATTTTGATATCTCGTCCCCGCTGATCATCCTAACCCGGCCCACCCGAAATATTTTTTTTTGAATTCATCATGAGTATAATTCACCCCGAACCATGAAAATCACTTCTGAACTTTGGCCATGGGGGCGATCCATCACCCGTTCCCATGGCTACAAAGAAACCATTTTCTAAGGTATAGGTCAGGCTGAGCGAAGCGAAGAACCGCGGGCGGCTTCTTTCAACCTGCGGCAATACCGGAATATCCACTCATCCATCATCGGCTGGAAAGGAAGGCCGGTGCTTTTGATTTTCAAATCTATGCGGCGGAGCTGACGGACAAGCGAGCGGATATCCTCAAACGAAAGGCGTCCGGCCATGCTGAAAAGCCGGTTGAATCTTTTGTTGTAGATGTCCCTGTAACTCTCTTTAATATTGGGATGGATTTCCCGAAAAATGGCTTTCCTGTCTTTTTTCCCTTCCGCAAGGCGCAGCTTCGCCAGAAGAACATTCTGTAAAAATCCCGCGGTCAGATGAACGATTTGAACCGGATGAAGCCCTTCTTTTTCCAGCAAGCGATCCAGCACCAGCACGGAACCCCGGTAATTTCCGGCTTCAAGATGATCCGGCAAATCCCAGTCCAAAAAAGATTTCCCCCAGCCGGAAATCTCATTCACGTGTTCCGGTCCGATGGACTTCTCCTCTCCCATAAAAACAGCCAACTTGACCGATTCCTGTTCGAGAAGAGCCAGATCATTTCCCTTCAATTCCATCAAACGCTGAACGGCTTCTCCGGAAATGCTTTTGCCCTCCTCGCGAAACCGGTCAGTGATCCATTTGGCCAGGCTTCCGTCTTTTAAGGGGAAAAGCCTCTCTATCTTGACTTTTTCTCCGAGGGAACTGAAAAACCTGACTAAGTCACTGAAAGGCTTGATATCCCCCGGAAAAATAATCACCATCACCGTGTGAGGAGACGGCGAGGAAAAATACTCCCGGATAAGGGCTTTATCCTCATCGCTCAAGTTTTCCTGGGGAGTGGGGGTAGCCGGTTTTTTCCTCCGGGGAGACTGAACCACGATCAGACGCTTGGATGAAAACAGAAGCGGCATGGTCCGGGCGGAATCCAGAATCTCAGCCCAGGACCGTGATTTTGAATCGAATCTCTCCACATCCGGAGCCTGGTCAGGTCCGGAGCTCAAGTCCCCGGTCAGTTTTTTTATGCGCTGAAAAGCCGGATAGGTTTCCTGCCCGTAAAAAAAATAGGCCGAAACCGGCATTAAAACCCCTCCAGCATGGTGATGACCAAACTGCGGGCGAATTTTTCCGAAATTTCATCAACCGCTTCCTGTTCGACTGTTTCAAAATCGGTTCCTTCAGGAACGTCATATTCACCCTGATAAACAAAATCGGAACTGGAAAATACCACCTGGCTGTTGACCAGATCACGCAGAGTGACTTTCGCGACGATATTGATATTGTACCGGTCGGCTGCGGCCACCCCTGAAAAAGCGATGGGACTGGCACTGAAGGAGGTGATTTCCCCTACCAAAACCGCATCCGCCCCTCCGGAATCATCCTGCACTTCAACTTTGCCGCGGCTCACCAATTCATTGATGACAGCCTGAGTCAATTTCAAATCCAGCTGGTAACGTGTGGTTTTGTTTTCAAACATGGGCACATGGATGGAAGTGATATGGGTGGGAAGAGAACTGCCGGTTCCCCGCAGATGATATCCGCAGCTCCCAAGAAAAGCCGTCACTAAAAACAATCCGGCCAGGCCGGAGGCGGGAATAATACTTTTTGTTTTTGCGCCTTTGATTTTCAATTCTCCCGGGGTTTTCATCAATATTAGAGACATCCCCGGTTAAAGTCAAGGCCGACCTATACCTTGTCATGGCGAGGCTTGCGCCGGCAAGCCGTGGCAATCCCTTCCTGCCTCGTGAAAGCCAGAACCCACCGCCAAGACGAAGCAGTAAGGGATTCCGAGGCACTGCGTGCCCCGGAATGACACACTCAAAAGTGCTTCGCACATCGAAATGACACACTCAAAGGCACTTCGCACCGCGGGATGACACCCCCCTTGTCATGGCGAACGGCCGGAGGCCGCATGATTGCATTTCAGATTCACTTCCGTTAGAATTTAACTTTGATTGATGAAAAAATTAATTGCCGCCGCCGCTGTTTTCATTGTTGCCGCCGCCGTCTTGTTCTTTTTCTTTCTTAAACCCCCTGCACCCCCGCCTAAAGTGATGGTGATCGGACTGGACGGCGCCGACTGGAATATCATAAATCCCCTGTTGGAACAAAACAAGCTCCCCCACCTGCGGTCTTTGATCGAAAACGGAAGCTCCGGGGTTTTTCACACGGTCCGGCCGACGAAATCCCCCGTGCTCTGGACCTCCATTGGAACCGGGAAAACCATGCTCAAACACGGGGTTTTGGATTG
>JAWODN010000069.1:0-23984 GCA_046483285.1 Candidatus Aminicenantota bacterium
GATCGATTTCGCCGAAGCGGTGGTGGGCCGTTTTCCCGGCGGTTTAGCTTTTGTCAACACGCTGGCCTGCATGTTTTTCGGCGCCATTTCCGGATCCGCGGCAGCGGCGGTTTCCTCGGTGGGTGGCGTCATGATTCCAGAAATGAATCGCAAGGGGTATGGCAAGAATTTCAACATCGCGCTCTCCTCGTGTGCCGCCACCACCGGCCTGCTGATTCCCCCCAGCAACGTGATGATCGTCTACGCATTGGTCACCGGATCGGTGTCGGTGGCAGCGCTTTTCCTGGCCGGCGTCCTGCCGGGCGTTCTCATGGGAGGCTGCCTGATGCTGGCCGCCGCCGTCATCTGTCATCGGAACCATTATGGCGCCAGAAACCGAGTCGGGTTAAAGGAGACCGTGATCCGGTTTTGGCGCGCCTTGCCCGGCCTCCTGCTGATCTTTATCGTCCTTGGAGGGATTGTTTCCGGCATGTTCACGCCCACCGAAGCGGCTAGCATTGCCGTCGTTTACGCGTTTATTCTGTCGGTCATCATTTATCGCGAAGTCAAGCCGCGTGAACTTCCCCAGCTCCTGCTGAAAACCGGAACGACCACCGCGGTCGTGATGCTGCTCATCGGCGCGTCCATGGGCATGTCGTGGTTCATGGCATTTCAGGATCTGCCCGAACACGTCAGCCAGGCCATCAGCAGTGTCGCCTCCAACAAGATCGGGATCCTGCTGATGATCAACCTTCTCTTGCTGGCAGTTGGTACTTTCATGGACATGACCCCGGCCATTCTCATTTTTACACCGATTTTTCTTCCGATCGTCAGGCACGTCGGTGTCGATCCGGTGCATTTCGGGATTATCATGATTGCCAACCTGTGCATTGGCCTGTGCACGCCTCCGGTCGGCACCGTGCTGTTTCTCGGCGTGGGAGTGGGCAACGGGAAGATTCATGAAGTCATTAAGAGCTTCATCCCCCTGTTCTTCATGATGGTCGTGGCATTGATCATCATTACCTATGTGCCCGCGGTCTCGCTGGCCCTGCCAGAGTTATTCGGACTGTAAGTGTCAGTCGAGAAAAAAGTGTCAGGAATCACTTGCCGGGAATCGGCCCTTCGGGTGCTTCGCACAAATGACTCCTGACACTTTGTTCTCGGCCATTGCTAAATCAAAGATCATCCGTTGGCTGAACGGAAGCGGAAAACAAATGGATTGCCGCCGATCGTCCATAATGCCCCCTGTTTATACCGCTGGCGGACGACTTTCCCCGCCGCGAGTCCGACCAACGGGAGGACGGCCTGCGTCGGGCAGCTTTCCACCTGGAAGAATTCAACCGCTTGGTCAGATAACCGCACGGCCAGAGTCCGCCGGATATGTGTCGGAATCGGCATGGGGTGCCCAGCGGAGGGCGGCCTGCTCGCTGCCCGGCCCCTCTTCCAGCCGTTGTCGCCCGGAAGGGCCTTTACGTCAAGCGATTCAAGTGTTACCAGGAAGGAACGTCCCGATGAAGATCGAGCATTTCGCGTATCCGGTGGAGCAGCCGGGAAAAACGGCCGACTGGTATTGCGAGCATTTGGGGTTCGCCGTGAAGCGAGCGGCGGAGCGACCGGTGCCGGTCCGTTTTTTGGCTGATGAAACCGATCAAGTCATGCTGGAAATCTACAACAACCCCCAGGTGAACACGCCCGACTATTCAGCGATGGATCCATTGCTGCTGCACATTGCCCTGGCATGCCCCGACGTGCCGGCCACGGCAAAGCGTCTGGTAGCCGCTGGCGCCACGCTTGTCTCCGGCCCGGAAACCGCCGGATAAAACAGAAGCGAACCGGTTTATGCATGCGCCGGCCTGGCTGGATAAACAGCTGATGACTTCTTTGGGCTCCTGGACGGAGCTCCGCCACGACACCATTCTTTACGCCAAGCAAAGTTATACGCCCTTGGGCAAGGCAGTGCCGCAGAAACCGCATCTGACTTACGGGTGGGTGGAGCCCTATCCCGAAGTCTACCGGCGTCTCCAAAACATGATGGAGGATTTACGGGATACCCTGAACCGGGTTAAACTTTCCGTTCCTGAAGTTTCACAGAAAACACATGAATTTGAGAACGTCCTGCTCCGCCTGGCGGATATCTCGGAAAAGGAGTTGCGGAAACTGGACCTGACCGAAGAAGAATACCGGTTCATCTGGAATATAGGAAGCACTCTTTCCGGGCTCAAGCAGTTCCCAAAAAGTCTCATGGATAAAATCACCTCAGAAACGGACGAACGGATGGATGTCATCGCCGATGTTCACACGGATTTGAACACCTCCCAGGTCCTGGAAGAAGGGGTGGGCTCGCCTTTTAATATTTTTGTGATGGTCGGGGACGGCCCGGATAAGCGGTTGTGCCGGGGGGCTGTGTTTTCCTATTATGAGTTCAAATGGCCTTTAAGCGAACGGCTGACCGATGAAGCCTGGCAGAAGATGGGGGCTGCAGGAGAGAGGCCGGACCTGCCGCGCTGGACCTCAAGTTTTATCGCCCGGTAGACATCCGGTCATCCGGCGGTTTACATAAAGGGGACCGCTTCCCGCTTGCCTTATTTGAGCGACAGGCATCTCCGGTGCGGCCATCCTGCGTCCGCCTATCATTCAGAGATCCCTCCGGGATGTCATGCCGCACAGCACATACGCTGAGACGGGGGAGAATCTCTGCTCGACTCCCGGCCGGTCCGGAAGTTATAATGTTCCCTCGTGCGAAACAAGTTGGCGAAAAAAATCGTTCAGTCCGGTCCGAATACACCAGCGCCCGGCTGATCGTCTCGAATCTGGAACACCGTTTGTCAGGGAACAGGTTTGAGCGTCCGCCCGGTTATCTTCCTCCGGAAGTGGATTACCGGACAGGAGGAGGCCGTTCATCATTCAAACTGAATTAGCCGGACTGTTCACATCCCTTTTTCAAGCTCCTTGAGCTCAGAAGCAGAAGGCTGATTGGGGATAACGGCTAAAGTCTTGCCTTTATATTCGAACACCTGCTTGTTGTCAGCGTTAATCTCTCCGATAAGCGCGGCTTTGGCTCCTTTTGACTGAATCGCCCCTAACACTTCTTCCACGTGCTTCTCTTCCGTCTGGACAGCAAATCTTCCCTGACTTTCACAGATCAAGATTTCTTCAGGGGTGATATCGTCAACCTTGACCGGAACTTGGGATAAATCCACCCATGCTCCCAGTCCTCCGTACCTTGCTGATTCACAAACGGCTGCGCCGATTCCGGCGGCTCCTAAATCGGAACACGCTTTTATCTTTCCGGTTCGAAAAGCAGACAAAGCCCCTTCCATGACCACCCTCTCTTCTTCAAACAGAGCTATGGCAGGCCTCAATTCCGTCACCAGTCCCGCCCTGTAGAGGGTGTCGTTTCCATCAGTGCCGGTTTCGCCGATGAGAATGATCTTGTCCCCGGCTGACTTGGCCGGCTTGGTCAACGGCTTTTCCGTCTCAAGTTTGCCGATTACGGAGACCACCACCGCAGGGACGATGTCAGAAAATGAAGTGGAAAAACCGCCGCCTATGATGAAAACATCCAAGGCTTTGCACATGTCTTTGAGGCCCTGAAACATCAGATCAACTCTTTCCTTGCTGGTCATTTCTATGCATTTTCCGCAGGTGCATTTGCCGTCGAATCCGCAGGACCCGACGATGACTTTCTGGTGCAGAGGCCGGGTGCCGATGAAATTCATAAGGAAAACAGGTCTTGCTCCCATGGCACACACATCGCGCATTGCGCCGCCAGCCCCGGTTGCGGCCGCATCATAGGGCCGGGGTACGCAGGGAGAGCAATGACTTTCCATTTTGGCGACAAACAAATCATCAGTTCCGGGAAATTGGATAACAGCGGCATCGTCACCCGGGCCCACTCTCAGGGCGTTGGGGAAGACCTTCAGAACCTGGTTGTTCAGTTCTTCGATCGCCTTGAAATCTATGGCTTTGTCGATGTTGTGGTGAAGATGCAGAAAAAGCGCATGCATTAGAGCCTCTTCGATGGTGTTCATTTTCTAACCTCCCTTGGTCGAAAATCGCTGAAAGCTGTCATTCATGATTATCCTTATCATGGTATCCAGTGGGGAATCAAGCGTCAAGCCGTCATTTTTGATGGGAAGAAAGAAATTATAAAAACATCACCATTTTTTTATGAATTCATCATGTGGATAATACACCGCGAACGATGACAATGATTTCAATGTCATTCCCGGAGCGGAGCACTTTTGAGTCTGTCATTTCGGGGCACGCCGTGCCTTTGAGTGTGTCATCCCGCGGTGCGAAGCACCTTCGAGTGTGTCATTCCGGGGCACGCAGTGCCTCGGAATCCCTGACTGCTTCGTCTGGGCGGCGGGTTCCGCTTTCACGAGGCAGGAAGGAATTGCCGCGGCTTGCTGGCGCAAGCCTCGCAATGACAAAGCGGCATGTCGTCCCGGGGAGCGAAGCCGGAATCGGAGCGGATGTCCTCGCTGGGGACATCCGCGTGGCGGCGATCCATCACCCGCTCCCATGGCTGAAAAGAAACGATTTTCTGAGTAATAATCCAGGTTAAGAGATATCAAAAGACCGCCCAAGTGATTTTCGCCGTTTTTTTACAAAGAGGTCAGAGCGGAGGGATTTGAGAATGCTGACAGGGCGATTTCAAGCTGAAAACATCAAGCGGTGAATGATTTTTGATATTTGTATCAAGCCGTCATATCCTTTAAGATAGAGCCCATGGAACAGCTGCTTGATTCACTAACCGCTTCCATTTCTTCGTTTGCTTCGGGGATATGGAATATAATGGTGCCGGTGTTGTTTGGAGTCGGTTTGCTCCTGACAATCCGGATCGGTTTTTTGCAGTTCCGAAAATTAGGGGTGGCCCTGCGGATCACGCTCAGCAAGCGATCCCGGGCCAAGTCCAAGCGGGAAGGAGACATCACCCCCTTTGCGGCTCTTTCCACCGCGCTTGCGGCAACACTCGGGAACGGGAACATCGCCGGAGTGGCCACTGCTTTATTCGCCGGAGGACCCGGGGCGATATTCTGGATGTGGATATGCGGACTGCTCGGCATGGCGACGAAATACAGCGAAGCGATGCTGGGGGTTAAATACCGCCGGAAACATCCCGACGGCACCATAGCCGGCGGGCCGATGTATTACATCCGGGCGGGCCTGAATGATTCGAAAATCTCTAAGCTTCTTGCCGCTGCGTTTGCTGTCTGCGGGG
The DNA here is from genome assembly GCA_046483285.1 of Candidatus Aminicenantota bacterium. GTDB lineage: Bacteria > Acidobacteriota > Aminicenantia > Aminicenantales > Aminicenantaceae > CAYRTV01. The sequence continues at coordinate 5,207 of JAWODN010000069.1, forward strand.
CGGTTGCCGCATTTGGTATCGGCAATATGGTGCAGAGCAACCAAATGTCACATGTTGTTGAGGCGGAATTCGGTATACCGGGATATGTAAACGGATTGATAATAACAATATTTGCAGGACTGGTTATTCTCGGCGGCATAAAACGCATCGGTGCCGTGGCATCGCGTTTAGTGCCGGGGATGGTGGTGGTGTATTTTGTATTCGGGGCTGTCGTCCTTATAGTAAATATCACTGCGATACCCCAGGCGTTTATGCTGATCTTTGAGCATGCCTTCACACCCATATCCGCCACCGGCGGGTTTCTCGGCGCAACAGTTAAAGGAGCTGTTCAATTCGGTGCGCGGCGTGGTATTTTTTCCAACGAGGCGGGACTTGGAAGTGCTCCCATCGCTCATGCTGCGGCTCAGACACCCGGCCCTATTTATCAGGGTTTGATCGGTGTTGCTGAAGCATTCATCGACACGATTGTGGTGTGCACCTTCACCGCGCTTATTATACTCACCACCGGTGCCTGGACATCAGGACTCGACGGCACGGCCATGACCGCGGCGGCATTCTCCCAGGGAATCCCTATTGTGGGAGGAGCGGTGGTGGCCATGGCATCCCTATTATTCGGTTTCTCCACCCTTATCGGCTGGAGCTACTACGGAGAGCAGTGTCTTAAATATCTATTCGGCATTCGGATCACATCTTTCTACCGGATGGTGTTCACGGCTTTGATTTTTGTGGGGGCCGTCATATCGCTTGATCTTGTGTTTGCGTTCGCCGATGTGGCCAACGCCTTTATGGCCTTCCCGAATCTTGTCGGATTGCTCCTTTTGTCGGGACTTGTGGCCAAAATAACGAGGGAAGCCTTGGAAAAGGATCCGCTGCTGTCGGAATAAGGGAATCCGTCCGGTTTTTGAGGAGGTTGTCCGGAAAATGAGTTCTCACCTGGTTATGAAAAACGGCCGGATCTGGACGGCGGATCCGCAGCGTCCCTGGGCGGAAGCTGTGGCGGTTTCAGGTGAAACCATTCTGGCCGCAGGTTCCAATGAAGAAGCGGAAAGGCAAGCCGGAGATTCGGCCCGGATTAAGGATTTGGAAGGCGCCTTCGTCTGTCCTGGATTTATCGACAGCCACACCCATTTTGTGGACGGAGCTTTGACGCTTTCGGGGATTCAGCTCCGGGATGCGGATTCGAAGGAGGAATTCATCCGGCGTTTTCAGCGGATGGCCGGAAAGATACAGCCGGGCGAATGGATTCTGCACGGGGATTGGGATCATCAAAATTTTGATCCTCCCCGCCTGCCTTCCCGGGAATGGATTGACCCTTTCACTCCGGATAATCCGGTCTGCGTCACCCGGCTGGACAAGCACATGGTCCTGGTGAATTCCGTTGCGTTGAAAATCGCCGGTATCGGCCGCCGCACCCCGGATCCCGAAGGCGGCGTGATTGACCGGGATCCCCGATCAGGGGAGCCGACCGGCATTTTGAAAGACGGGGCGATGCCCCTGGTTTTCCAGCATATCCCTGACCCCACACTGGAAGAACGGATGAAAGCGGTCTGCACCGGTCTGAAGCACGCCCACAGCCTGGGTTTGACCTCCATGCATGATATGTCCGGCATCCCGGATTTTAAGGTCTTTCAGGAATTGGAAAAGAAAAACCGGCTGAGCGGCCGGTTTTGCGTTTACCTTCCCATATCCCAAATCGATTCGGTTATGGAGTTTGTGAAAGCATCCGGCCCCGGGACCAACCGGCTGAAATTCGGAGGGTTAAAGGGATTTGCGGACGGTTCCCTGGGTTCCTTCACCGCTCTGTTTTTTGATTCTTACACCGGCCGGCCCGGAAGCCGGGGTATCATGGCCCCGGATATGTTTCCTGAGGGAAGCATGCAGGAGCGCCTTTTGGAGGCGGACCGGGCCGGGATTCAGGCCGCGGTCCATGCGATCGGTGATAAAGCCAATCATATTATTTTGAATATGTTTGAACACATTATGCAAAGCGGCGGCAAACGGGACCGCCGGTGGAGGATTGAGCACGCCCAGCATTTAATTCCTGAAGATATTCCCCGTTTCGGGAAACTGAATGTGATCCCTTCGGTTCAGCCCTATCATGCCATCGACGACGGCCGCTGGGCGGAAAGCAAAATCGGCCCGCTGCGGAGCAAGACCTCATTTGCTTTTGGTTCTCTTTTCCGAAGCGGTGCGGCGCCGGCTTTCGGTTCGGATTGGTCGGTCGCTCCCCTGGATCCCCTGGCCGGGATATACGCGGCCGCTGCCCGCAAAACCCTGGACGGGAAAAATCCCGGCGGATGGATCCCGGAGGAAATCATCTCTCTGGAGGAAGCCCTCAAGGCTTACACTCTTCATGCCGCGTACGCCGAGTTTGCCGAAGACACCAAAGGCTCCATCACGCCGGGGAAGCTGGCTGATCTGGTGGTTCTGGATCAGGATGTGTTCTCTGTTCCTCCCGGGGATATCCGTTCGGTGAATGTTGTCATGACTATGTGCGGCGGGGAAGTGGTTTATCAGAGTTAGCCGCAGAGAGGAAGCGCAGGGCATGACGCTGTGATCCTTCACCGTGAATGCCCGGCGGCAAAGCAGATAATGAAGCCTGCTGAAAGGAGCCCCATGCGAATTCAGATGATCGAATCGTATTATGCCGGATCGCACCGGAAATGGGCGGAAGGCTTCGCCGCATTCAGCCGCCATTCCGTGGATATACTGAGCTTGCCGGGACGGTACTGGAAGTGGCGGATGCATGGGGGTGCGGTAACTCTGGCCGGGACCTGGCTTGAGAGAAACCTTCAGCCGGACCTCTCCGCCTCAACCCGCTGGATTCTTTCGCTGTCTATATCACACGGGGCGGCATTTGGAATTAAATTTCTTAGTCTGAATGACCAAGCCTGCAGCTTGGCGCTGACCAGCCGGTTGAGGCTGATCCCTTGTTCATGGGCATCTATAACTAAATTGCGGTGAAGTTCAGGAGGAATCCGCACCACGAATTTCCCGATATATTTTCGGTGCCATATTTATTTTGCTCATTGACCCGTTCTGCAGCCTGTGATAAATTTCCTCTGATGATGGATATTGACCAGAGGTTTCGAGCGATATTGCAGTTGTCTCATTTTACCGGAATAGATCTTTCATCTGAATTTATTCGTAACACGGCTGACCATTTTCCCGCTGCAGGCATTTCTCGGATCCATCATCTTATAGAAGGGATTTATAAACCCGGAGATTCCCCTTATGCGTTCTGTATTTGGAGCCGCTCCGCTTTTGGCAGAGTCCGTGAAATCTATCCGGATAGTTTTCACCAGGAAAAAGACGGAAGCTGGACCATAAACTACGCCGCCAAAAAAGGACCTCTTGATTCAGGAGTAAACCGCTCCCTCTTCGTATGTATGCAGGCTAAGGTCCCGGTTCTGGTTCTTGTGACCAGCCGGCCCAGCGCGGGCATCCATAAGGCCAAATACCGGTTATTGGGACCGGCCATTATCGAGGACTTTGATTCCGGAACCCGCCGGTTCTTCATGCGGGGCTGCAGTTCCTTACTGGATGAACAGATCTCTCAGTACGATCAAGAAGAAGCGGTTATCGCGTCGCTCCGAAACCGGGTGATCACTCAATTCAGGGTTCAGGAAGACCGCACAGTTTCTCAATATGAAAGAAAACAGAGGGACCGGGCTTTCAGAACGATTGTTTTGGATGAGTATCGCCGCCAGTGTGCGGTCTGCCAGTCAAAATTTGTCTATCGTGAAAAAAATAAGCCCGATCTGATCGAAGCGGAAGCCGCACACATTATCTCTGTTGAGAACAAGGGAACCGACGATCCCCGGAACGGAGTGAGCCTCTGCCGCCGGCATCACTGGGCCTTTGATCATGGCTTTTTCACTATAACCGATGCCCGGGTGGTTAAAATTTCTCCCGCCATACACAGAGCCCAGGTTATTAATTTTGACCTTGAAGAATACGACAGCCAACCGATAAACGCCCCGGCCCGCTTCTCTTATCAGCCTCACGAAGAAGCCCTTCATTATCATCAGAAGCAAGTGTTCCGAAAAGGGTGAATGAATTTTCAAGACGGCCCATACCATTCCTGATGAGACTTTGCGATATGAGTGAAAGTGTTTAACTTCACGGATCGGGGAGTGGTTCTACCAGCAGTTTGATGCCTTCAATGACTTTTTTTGTTTATTTGTTGACATTTACTCAATAATGAGTAAATATATACTCAAAATTGAAAAAATGTTAGAGCTTTTCACAAAATCGGAAATTAGAAAACGCCTTATTCTTTTATTCTTCTATAACAGGGGAAAAGAATATTATTTGAGTGAAATTGCAAGGCAAATCAAAACCTCTCCTGGTACGACACAGCGAGAACTTAATCGACTTTTAAAAATTGACCTTATTTCCATGAGAAAAAGCGGCGGTTTGAACGTCTATAAATTGAATGAACAATTTCAATTTCTTGAAGAATTTGAGTCGATCGTTTCGAAGACAATCGGAATTGAAATTGAGTTGAAAGATTTATTGAAAAAAATCAGAAATATTGACTTTGCGTTTATTTTTGGTTCCTATGCAAAAAAAGGGCTGAAATTCGACTCCGATATTGACTTTTTTATTATCGGTAATCCGGACGAAGATATGGTGTATAACGCTGTAAATACAATTGAAAACAAAATTCGGCGAGAAATCAATTATCACATTTCCGACAGGCAAGAATTCAGAGAAAATCTGGAAAGTAATTATTTTTATCGAGACATAATTAAAAATCACATCCTGATAAAAGGAAACCGGGATGACTTCAAACGATTTATTTCAGAAACTGATTGAAGAAGGAAAACTAAAAACGCAAAAGACAAATGTTCAATATCTTAATAACTTAATCCATTCAGCAAAAAGGAATTTTGATGCTTCTTCTCTGATAAAAGGAAAAATTGATGAAGCAGCGTTTAAGCTTTGTTATGATGGATTACTTCAGATCGGTAGAGTGATATTGCTATTAAATGGATTCCGCCCCGATGATGGAGAACAGCATAAAACTACTTTTTTTGTTGCTGGAAAAATTCTCGGACCTGAATATTTAACTTTAATAAAAAAAATTCAAAAGTATCGAATAAAGAGAAATAATTGTATTTATGATCCCAAAATTTTCATAACTAAAGCTGAAGCAGAAAATATACATAAAACTGCTCAAAAATTTTGGAGCAAAGTCAGGATATATCTTTCAGGATTGAATTCTCAGCTTGAATTATTTGATGAATTGAAGTGATCTTGACTTATTAACTCTGCAGCTTGGCGCTGACCAGCCGGTTGAGGCTGATCCCTTGTTCATTGGCATCTATAACTAAATTGCGGTGAAGTTCAGGAGGAATCCTTAAAACTCCCAATCCAGGGGGTGCAGAAAGCACTGGAATTCCACGGCCCGGCCTTCCGGGTCCTGGGTATAGAAATGATAGATCCGGTATTTGGAATTCTCCCGGGGAGGGGACTGGGCCCGGTCTTTAAACTTTTCATACATCCGGTCCACCCCCGTTTTTTCCGGATAAAAGAAGGTGATGGTGCCCCCTAAATCCGGGTCATTTCCCTGACAAAACCCCAAGAGCAGGTTGCCGTACCGGAAAATCAGGCAGCTCCCCTGGTCCAGCCATAATTCGCATCCCACCTCCGAGATATAAAATTCCCGCATTTTTTCCAGATCCTGGGAGGCAAGAAAAATAATCCCGCTCCCTTTTTGATCCCCGGGACTGTCGTTTCCCTGGATAAACGCCGCACCCGCCAGCAGAAAGACCATAACTCCCAAGATAATTTTCATGATTCTCTCTCCTTCTTACTCACCTGAATTATTCATAAAAAAATTGCGATGTTTTTGCAATCCCTTTTTTATCAGCGATTAACATGATTTTTAATGAAAGTTCAAATAGAAGGTTTTTCATTTTATTTTAATCGCCATTTTTTTACCCTTCGGGCGGGCCGGATCTCACCGCATCTGCTTTGTTGCAGGGCATTCGCAGTGAAGTGACGACCTTTCATTAATTTAATGTCATCCTGAGCGGAGCGAAGGATCCCGGACTGCTTCTAATTGGCAACCCGTTATCCATATGGCCTGACGAACGCACTCACAGATCCCTCGTCGCTCCGCTCCTCGGGACGACATTGAATTAAGGAATTGTCGTCGTCTGCGGCAATCTCGACCCGTGAATAATTCAGGTTCGTCTGTAGTTAGAGAAAAGAAATTGTTCTGTATTCCGGGACGGTTATTGCTTCATCGGACTTATTTAACGGTGGGATCCTTATTTTCTGGATGATACCTTATCAGTACCGCCGAAATAAAAACCCTCAGGATGGCAGCCACTGGAACCGCAATCAGGAAACCCAGCGCCCCCCAAAAATAAGAAAATATGAGGATGGATAAAATGACCCAAACCGGGTGGAGGCCGACCCGGTGCCCCACGATGTTCGGACTTAAATAGATTCCGTCCAGAATCTGAACCGCTTCAATAACCGCAATTATCTTGATAGTGTTCCAAAGCGGAGAAGGACTGAGGAGCCCTACCAGTGCTCCGATAAAAAGGGTGACTATCAAACCGAAGTGAGGCACTATATTCAGGATTCCGGCGGTAAGGCCCAGAAGCAAAGCCTGTTCGATTCCCATGATCAAAAGGCCGGCGGTGGTCAGCATCCCCACAATGACACAGACAATCAACTGGCCGCGAAAAAATCCGTTTATAATGTGTCCGATCTTTTCAAAAATTTGTTTTTGAAGTTTATCGGAAGTGGTAATAAAAACATCCCGTACCCAGATTTTTACCCGGTCGTAATCTTTTAAGATATAAAAGAAAAGAAACGGGACCAAAACCAGAATCAAAATCTGTCCGATCACCCGGGATAAAGCTGAAGCCAGGTCGGTGGCGGTTTTAAAAAAATTTTGAAAAAACCCTTGCAGACGATCCGGCAGATCGGTCATTATGAATTCCCGGATTCTTTCCGTATCTATCTGAAGATACTGAGTTACAGGTTTTAAGCCCCCCTCTTCCACCCAGGTGGATATCTGCCGGGAGTAGCGGACGCTCAAATCCACTAAATCCCGGAATTGCCGGATAACTTCCGGAATAAGAAAGACCAGCAGAATCCCGAATAATCCTAATACCACAGCTACGATAATTAGTGAACTGACCCAGCGGGGCAAGCCCCATTCTTCCATTTTCATGACTACCGGGTCAAAAAGATAGGCCAGGATAAACGAAACGGCGAAAGGCAGAAGAATGTGCTGGATTTCTCCGATAAACCATATCAAAAACACCAATAAGGAAATGAGAAGGATGTATTTGACAACGGCTTCTTTTCGAATGGGCCACATCATGAGAAACAGGATCAGAAAAGCCAGCATGGGGGTTAAAACAGTATGAAGGCTGTAAAAATAAAGAATCAGAGCGAGCAGAGCGCCGGCGATGAGAATCCATATGAAGCGGTCATGATAGTTTTGATTATTCATCCGTATCGAACCTTCCTAAGGAAGCATCACAGGGGAAGCTGCGCATCAGCCGAAAAACACAGTGCGAAGAATGGCGTTAAAAATCTGGAGGGAAGCACAAGCCATACCTGAATCTCCCGGTTCCGTTCAGTAAAAATTTTCATTGTTCCTGGTGTGTTATGCACGACTTGCTTTCTTTTTATCACCCTATTTCTTGATAGTAAAGTAATTTTTTCTCATCTTTCCCCTGCCTCCGCAGAGGCAGGCCTCTGTAGGCATTGGCATAGAGGCCATATTATGCTGAGTTATTATGGTAATACCCTGGTTTTTTACCGGTTACGTTCCATGATACTCAGCATAATACGGCTTATGCAAAGCTTTGCATAAGCCGTAATAGCGGACCATAACTTGTCCTTTATCAGGGATAATCCATAGACTCTTAAAAAAACAGTTCAAGTCGACGAGAATCCCTCAAAAGGGATTGAATTTCGTGGTGTGACCTCGTTTTCTTTCCGTTGCCCGGGGTCAGATCCGCCGATGACATGGATATCACCACAATAAAAACGATTTTTAGGGCTGTATCAGACCTTACTCCGCCCTTAAATCTATACGCTGGTAAAAATACATATCTCTGGATCATCATTAAAATAAATGTTGAATTGAAAAAATGTCTTAAATTGGATTTTTAGGCTTAAAAATTGATTTTAAGGAAAATTCATCAGAAGAGGGAATTTTGTTACCTCTTTTTTTTTAGCAACATAAGTCAGCCAAGCTGGCAATCTGGATCATGGCAATCTGGACATAAAAGCTGGCAATCTGGATCACAACAGGTTTCTGCGGCGTTTAATCCATTCATAAATATAAAACACCACCGGAACCCCAAGGAGGAAAAGGGTTAAAAAAATCGTCTTCCCTTTCCCTACTTTTTCCGCTAATTCATAAAGAAGATCAAACCAGACCGTCCAGGTGACGATCCCAACCCACATAGCCGGGGCCGTCAAGGCAAGGGTTACCCGGGGAGGATACCCTTCCAGGTGCGCTATACAGGATCCAATGACAGCGCCGGTCCAGGGAAGGGGAATCCAGACGAAAAATGCGATGCCGGCCCAGTTCCATTTTTTTAGAATTTTGCGGCGGCGGGCCGCATTCTCTTGAAGGGAATGAATATAATTCCGGATAAGCCGGAGCTGGGAAACATGTTCGAAAGTATAAACAAACGCGGAATAGGCCAACAGAAGGTACATGGTGTTGTGCAGCGTAATAAAGCTGATGATAAAATAAGTGGAAAGCCCCATTTCCAACCCGACTGCAATAAAGGCCAGACGGCCGCCGGCGTGATTGGCTGCCAGAGTCGTCATCAGCCTGCCCACTAATTCTCTGTCAGCAATAAACAGAAAAACAAGAAATCCGATTTCCAGGCAGAGAAGGATAAATCCAATATAAGCAGGAGGCTTGGTTTTCATTCTTCGTGATTTTTTGTCTTTGGGCTAATCTATGTCTCCCAAACTGCGGAGCTTCCTTTTTATCTTATAATCTTCTCCGGGAGAAACCAAAGATGATTCTCCGCTGAAGACTTCCTGTGCCAGAAAAGACACCAGTTCCTCCTTGCCGTCAAACCCGGTATCCCGCGCCATCTCATCCAAGGCATCCAGCAGAGATTCAGTCAGTTTGATGCTCAGAGATTTCATCTTTTTGGGAGTATTCTCTTGATCGTTCATCGAAATTGCTTTTCCTTTGAGTAATATACCTTCCGTCCGCTTTTTTTTCAAACCGGCGACTTTTCATTTAATAAACTCCTGCTGCCGTTTATGATTTAAACTGCTGAGGACACCTTCCAGCTTGGAGCGCATCTGTGCGGCCTTTTCCTGATGCCGCGCTACAAAAAATGTCGGCGCGTGATTTTCAGGTTTTTGTCAAGCCGGCAGAATCTCTGTGCAACTTGGCCTGTGAGTGCTGCTGCTATCTGAAAAAAGAGGACCTTTTTGAGTTATTGATTTTGTCCTCTCTGCGTGATAATCTTATTTTAGAACATCAGAGCGTGGAATTGAGGAAAATTGCAAAAGATTTGCCGTAAGCGCAAAAACGAATTCCTTATAATTTTTAAAAAAACATCATCGATTCGAACATTATTAAGGACGAATTCATGAATAAAGAACAATATTTTTTCATTGTAGGACGGGGGCGTTCGGGAACCTGGCTGCTTCAAAGCATTTTGGACCATCATCCTCAAATCTGCGTGACTCCAGAAGCCGCATTCATGTTGATCCTTAAAAAAAAGTACCACCGGAAAAAACACTGGAGCAAAAAAGAAGACGAATCCTTTATCAGAGACTTGTGGAAAATCAATCGAGTCAGCAAATGGCTGAAATTGAACAAGGATAAATTACAGGAAGATATATCCAAACTTCCGGCAAAATCAAATTTCAACGACAGGTGCAAGCTGGTTTACAAAAATTACGCTCAAAGAACGGGGAAAAGAAATTTGTGTTTATTAGGTGACAAAATGCCTACATATTCACTTTTCGTTGAAGACATTTCTAAAATAATGCCTGATGCAAAATTCATTCACTTGGTGAGGGAGCCCAAGGACACTGTCATCTCTTACCAAAATGTTCATTTTGATTTCAACAACACGGCGGTGCTTGCCCAAAGATGGTGTATTTATAACAATCATATAATAGCCTTCAAGCAAAAATATCCGCATAAATTTTTTACTTTGAAATACGAAGACTTTCTTTTAAAGCCTGAAAAAAAGCTTAAAAACATGTGCGGCTTTTTAAATATCCCCTATAATCCGCTAATGCTGGAATCTTATAAAAATCCGAAAAATATTTTGGACTGGAATGAAGATATCGCCTCTCCGATTAAAGTTAAAAAAGCTAATAATTGGAATCATCGCATGAAGATGAAGGAGACCTTGCTGGTGGATTATATATGCGGGGATTTGGCTGGAGATTTTGGTTATGACGTCTCTGACCGCAAGATTCCCTTATATATAAAAATGAGGGCAAAAGTCGGCACGCTGGGGGGATGGATCGGATCCAAACTGGAGAAAATTTGTTTTCTATTGCCCTTCAAATTAATGGTGAGAATAATCAATAAATTAGATCCCATTGTCTGATATTATGTCAAACTCTTCGGTGTGTCCACAAAAGTGGGGGTAGTCCAACGAAACCGGTTTTGTTTGACTTTATTTTTTCTGTCCGTTCTTCGTATATAATTATAATTTCAAGTCTATCCTGAAATGAAACAATTCAATTCAGTTCAAGGCGGCCGGGGACCGGCGAATGGCCCAAACCGCTCTGCTCTTTGCTATGAAAGCCGAAAATTAATAAGGGCGGTCTCCACGGCGGGTGGATATGCACGTTTAAAATCTTTCGGGCATTTTCCGAGGCATCCATGAGTGAGGAATTTACGAGTCTGGAGCAACTGCTGACCAGGATTTGCAGTATCGAGACAAAGCAGGTTTCCCTGGGTTCGATCATCGAGAAGTTAGGACGGCGATCGTTCGGCCCCTTTTTGCTTCTGCCCGGCTTGGTGACACTCGCTCCGGTAATCGGCGATATTCCCGGCATACCGACCCTTATGGGGGCGTTTGTCTTGCTGACAGCAGGCCAGATGGTGTTGCAGCGAAAGCATGTATGGCTGCCAGGGTGGCTGCTCAGGCGTTCGGTTTCACGTAATAAGCTACAAACATCAATAAAACGGCTGCTGCCTGTCGCACGGTTCTTAGACCGCATGACACGACCGCGGCTTATAATACTGACCGGCCGAACCGGAACGGTTATCATTGCCGTCACCTGCCTTTTCATTGGCGCGGTGATGCCGGTTATGGAAGTGATCCCCTTCAGCGCCAATCTGGCCGGCATCACTTTAACCGTTTTCGGACTTTCATTGATCGCGCGTGACGGCCTTCTGGCGCTGTTGGCCTTTATATGTACCGCTGGAATCATTGGAGTCGGCGTTTATTATCTTCTTTAAGCGCCCTCACATCCCAACCACTTTACTGCCCCCTCTCATTACACTTATTGTTATTGAGCCGGTTTCTTGTTGATTTCTCCGTTACTTTATATGTAAGATGGATGAGGCCGTCACGATAATACTTCCATTGCTTACCAGGCAAATCATGACCAAAAACCAAAAGCCATATGACCCCAGGCAATTTTATATGGATCGAATTGAGATCTTTTTGTCCTCACTTAAATTATTGATTGTCATATCCGGCGTATTCATTGTTGCCTCTTTTGCCGGAAGTATTACATGGCTGGGGTTTCTTGGATTCGTCTTGTTTTTTGTCGCGGTTGCGATCATCCATGAGGAATTTATCAAGAAACGAAATTATGCAGCACGGCAATTTTATCACCTGGTTTCCTCTTAAAATGTATGATTTCCGCATGCCGTTGACATGAAAAAAACAACAGCATGTATATGATCGATATGGATCAGGCCGGTGATTATTTTATCAAGAAGATGGATGTTGAGTGGAGAAATTAAACCCAGCTCATTCTCTGCCAGCTGGAATCTTAATATCAAAGGAATCCCGAATCCGTCTATTTTTTTAGGAAGCGTCCTGTTCGATTGGACATATTAAATTTGTAATATAAGATTGGAATCGATAAATTGTGTTGGCTTTTTTATATATCGATAGTAATTTAGTATTACAATTTTTTCTTATGGGAGATCCGAAATGGAAGCCACAGTGAAGATATCACCTAAATTTCAAATCGTTATTCCCAGGAAAATACGTGAATCTTTAAAATTGACTCCGGGCCAGAAAATTCAGGTCATCCAATATGAGGACCGCATTGAATTGATTCCTGTGAAAAATATTTCAGAAATGAAAGGTTTTCTTAAAGGAATCCATACGGAAATCAACCGGGAGAAAGACCGGATATGAATATTGTTGATTCTTCAGGTTGGCTGGAATATTTTTCTGACGGTCCGAATTCCGATGAATATGAAGAACCTCTGTCGAATCGAGAAAAATTGATCGTTCCATCTATATGTCTATATGAAGTATTTAAGGCAGTACTCAGGGAAAGAGATGAGAATTCCGCTCTGCAGTCCGTTGCTGTAATGCATCAAGGAAAAATAGTTGATTTAAATACGGAAATCGCGGTAAGCGCCGTAAAAATCAGCCTGAAGCACAAGATACCTATGGCTGACAGCATTATCTTATCCACGGGTTATATATATAATGCGGTGATTTGAACCCAGGATAAAGATTTCAAAAATTTTCCCCATGTAAAATATTTTGGGAAATAACTTTTTTCACAATGTTCCGGCGGAAAAAACCCTCCGGAAGTTTATTTATTTGCGTTTGGGGCGGAGGACCAGGACAAGTCCGATAACCAGCAGAGCCACTCCCCCGCCGATTAGATAGATTGCTTTCTCGCCGGGAGATCCAGCGAGAAATTCTTCCAGCTCGGAAGCAATGGAATTGGTGGAAGGCTCATTTATGTTTCGGAGCTCATTTTTTTGGGAAAAATGATGCGTTGAGCGTTGGCACACTTCTTGCTCTAGTTTAAATGCACGGATTTCCCGTGAAATCAAAAAAAGGAGAAAGTTTATGAATTGGGACATGATTGAAGGGAAATGGAAGGAGCTTAAAGGCAAAGCTCAGTCAAAATGGGGAAAATTAACGGATGACGACCTTGATGTAGCCATGGGGCGCAAGGACCAGTTGATCGGAGTTCTACAGGAACGGTACGGAAAATCAAGAGACGAAGCGGAAAAAGAAATCGAAGAATGGAGGAAAGAATTATGATTTGGACCATATTTATCATTCTTCTGATTCTATGGCTGCTGGGTTTTATCGGCGGTTACACGTTCGGCGGATTGATTCATATCCTGCTGGTTGTGGCTGTGGTGGTCTTAATCATACGATTGCTGCAGGGGAGGCGTGTTGCTTAGACTGAGTCTCTTTTTTTTAATGGGGGCTTTTGTTCTGTTATGGAGTGCTCCCGAGGTTTATTCCGGGAGCACTCAGATTTTCGAATACAGATGGAAATCCCCGGAGCAGGGGCATCTCATTTCGGATATCCCCTATGAAAAATGGATCAAGAGAAATTACTGCGGACCGGCTTGTATGGCAATGGTACTTAAATATTGGTCTCAAGAAGAACAGGCGGATCAGAATAATATTGCCGCCGAGGTCATGGATAAAGAAAGAGATGTGGCATTTAGTTCGGAAATGGTTTTCTATGCCCGGGAAAAAGGATTTGACGGATATGCCTTCACCGGAGAATGGGATATGGTTAAGCGGTATCTGGAGCAGAATATTCCTCTTATTGTTCTAAACCGGCCTATTAATCAGGTGAAGAAAGGTCATTACCGTTTGTTGACGGGATTCGATGAAGGGCGGAACCTGGTTATTTTCCACGATCCTTATTTCGGTCCGAACCGCGCCATGAAAATCAAGGATTTTCTGCAGGTATGGAAAATGAATACAGATCTGAACGGGGACCGCTGGACTTTCGCAGTCCTTCCCTCTGCCCGGGCTCTTGATTATCCAGAACTTCAAGACCATCCTGTGACCCATGTCAATTTAGCCACAGCTTATTACCGCCGGGATAGGTTCCGGGATTCTTTTAATCACTGGACGCTCGCCCATAGGGGAGTTCCTGACGATCCTTATCCTCTCTATAGTTTGGGGATGGTCTGCATCCGGATGGAAGATTTTGATCAAGCGGCGGCTTACGCCCAGGAAGCCTTAACCCTGAATCCGGATTCAGCCTATGCTTTGGATGTGCTGGGACTGGCGCGGTTCAAGCAGGGGAAAGTTTCAGAATCTCTCAAAATTCTCGGCAACGCGCTGAAATTGAATCCACAAGAATGGTTTATCCGGAACCATTATCTTCAGGTCCGGGATTATTACATTCGGATGAAAAAGAGAGATGAGAATTGAATAAGAAACCTGGCTTATTAACGGCCCGAGACGATGACCTTCGCTCGAGATCCTGCCCGGAGGGTGAATAAGTCAGGACGATAAAGGAGGCAAAATGAAAAAAATACGAAGTCCGGTTTATTTATTGGCAGTCCTGGTTTTGCTGAGCGGTGTTCTGGGAGCGTTTCCGGCCGACCAGGAACAAGTTCCCTATGAGACTTTAGAACTTCAGCTTGAAGAAGACGTCATCACTGAATCAGACGGAACCGGAGGAGCTCTCACCACCAATGACATCCTTCTCATCATATTGATTGTGCTGGCTGTCATCGGCTTGGGAGCTTTACTGTAAACCTCGGAGGGCAAGATGAAAAAAATCACATTTTTTATGGTATTGGTTTTCGGTTTTTTCCTTATGGTATCACCGAATCCAGCTGAAGCCCAGAACATCATTCCCGGAATTCGTCTGGGCACTTATACCGACGCCGGCGATCTATTCATCGGCGGAGAAATTCTGATCCCTGTCACTGAGCGCATATGGTTCAATCCCAATATCGAGTATGTCTTTGTAGAAAACGGATCTTACATCACATTCAACGCCGACGGGCATTACGATATCTACCTGGCAGACAGTCCGCTTTTCTTGTGGGCGGGGGCCGGTTTGGGAATTCTTTATTTTGATTCGAATGCCGGAAACTTTGACAGTACGGATGTAGGAGTTAATCTTCTCTTCGGGGCCGGCTTGGAAACCGAATCCCGGATCACTCCTTACATTCAGGCCAAAGTGATCATATCCGACAGCACGGAGTTTGTGCTGGGCGCTGGGATACGGTTTTAATCCTATATCACCATAAGGAGAATAAGATGAGAAAATTATTTTTATTTGGATGTGTTGGTTTAATCTTTACCGGGATTTTGATTTACAGTTCATGCGCGCAGGAGAATGAGACCGAAATGGAACAGATGAGGCAGGATACTCAAGAGGCGATTCAATCCGCAGCCGAATGGACCGCGGAGAAAGCGGAAGAGGTCTATGCGGATATGAAAGACGGAGTCCAGGAGTTAAAAGAAGATTTGAATGATTTGAAAAACGAAATGCCGGAAGAGGAGAAAGCCAAAGAAGAATGGAATCAAAAAGTGGAAGACCTGGAATCACGAATCGACAAGCTGGATGAAGATTTGGAAGAATTCCGCAAGGAAAGCGGAGAAGCCTGGGAAAATATGAAAGATGAACTGGAACAGACCATGGAAAATATCCGGGAAGAAATCAAGGAGATGAAAAAGGAAATAGAATAACTTCGGGCTTATACAGGAGGAAATGAATGAGGAGGATAGGTGTATATATTCTGCTCTTAGCGGGATTATTATCCGCTTTAAGCTGTATTACCAATCCGGTGACCGGAAAGAAGGAAATCATGCTGGTTTCCCGGGGACAGGAAAAAGAAATCGGGAAGGCCACGGATAAGCAGGTTATTCAGCAGTTCGGACTGTATCCGGATCAACAGCTCCAGCAATATGTATCCCGAATCGGGAAGGAAATTGTGCCCGTAACCCATCGTCCTGAACTGGGTTATGAATTCAAAGTGGTTGATTCCCCGGCGGTCAATGCCTTCGCCGTCCCCGGAGGGTATGTGTACTTTACCCGGCAGATCATGGCTTACTTTAATAATGAAGCCCAGTTTGCGGGGGTTATGGCGCATGAAATAGGGCATATAACCGCCCGTCATTCAGCCCAGCTCATCACCCGGTCCCAGCTGGCGCAGCTGGGATTGGGGATCGCTTCCATTTTGTCTGAGGATTTCCGCAATTACTCGGATTTGGCCGGGGTCGGGGTCCAGCTTCTCTTTTTAAAATTCAGCCGGGATGATGAAAGGCAGGCCGATTCTTTAGGCGCGGAATACGCCACCAAGGTGGGTTATGATACCGGCGAGCTGGCGGATTTTTTCCAAACCCTAAAGAGGCTGAATCCGGGGAATACCGGAGGGCTGCCAGGCTGGTTTTCCACGCATCCTCCTCCGGGCGAGAGAATAGATTCGGTTGAATCCGCAACCCAAGAATGGCAGGAAAAGGTTCCGGAGAGCCAATTCAGTGTGAAACGGGATCCCTATTTGGATAAGATTGACGGAATTGTATTCGGCGCTAATCCCCGGCACGGTTTTGTAGAGGACGGTAGATTCTATCACCCCGATTTTAAATTCATGTTTCCGGTTCCTGCCCGCTGGAAGGTGGTCAATTCCGCTGCTCAAGTCCAGATGGTACCGGAATCGCAGGATGCGGCCATACTCTTAATTTTGGCGCAGGAACCATCCCCTTCGGATGCCGCCACGGAATTCGTGAGAAGGTCCAAAGCTAAAGTTCTGGAAAGGGATTCCATCCGGACAAACGGCATGCGCACAGAACGGCTGCATACTGAAGTGGTTACCGAACAGTACCGGCTTCGGGTTCTTTCTTATTTTATAGAAAAAGACGGCCGGATATTCGTGATGCACGGTTACACTCCAGTAGAGCGGTTTAACAACTACAGGAGAACGTTCCAGCATACCATGAACAATTTTGATCATCTCCACAATCGAAGAATATTGAATGTACAGCCTGACAGGCTGCGCATAAGGCAGGCGGATGTCAGCGGATCTCTCCGTCGAGTCCTGAAATCCCTGGGAACTCCGGATGATGATTTGGAAAAAATTGCTCTTCTCAATGGAATGAAGCTGGATGAATCCATCTCCAGGGGAAAGCAGATTAAAACAGTAGACCGGAATTAATCCCTTTAAAATCGAAGCCCCACAGCTGCCACAAATTCACCGGCATCGGAAGTGATATATTTCCCTTGGACATAAGGTACCAAACCCGCAAAGGTATCCAATCCGACTCCGATTATCAGATTCGCCGCTAAATCCACATTGCTGCCGGGAGGACCTTCCGGATTGCGGTAAAGAATACCCAGTCCGGATCCCAGCCAGAAAAACAGGGCGCTGCGTGTGTAAAAATCATAATGAAAATCCAAATTGAATGTCATATAGGTGACATTATCCAGAAAAACATATTCAGCATTGGGATTGAAATATAAATTTCCTGTCACACGGGATATTAATTCCCCTCCCAGGAAATATTTTTCCGTGTCCAAATACCTTCCGGCTCTGATTCCAATTCCCTGTCCCCAGGAAGGAAGGGTTGAAGCCAAAAGAAAAACCACCATAATTCCCAGCATAATTCCTGTTTTTTTACGAACCATTTTTTTCACCTTTAAAAATAATATTCATTAAATTTTAATTTTATTCACGGGAAACCCTTTTTTCCCGATGCAGCATTCCAGCCTGGGCCAGAATCCCGACTATGGCAATGGCAAAGAAAAGCAGAGCTTCAACGCCGGCCGCCAATGTGAAGGGCTGGAGAATGAATGCCGAGCCGATAAGAGATGACAGGGCTATCAATGCCCATTCGAAAATGAGCAGAAAAATAATCGCTCCGATAAATCCGCCGATAATAAAGATGATCCAAAAGCTTAATTCTGTTTCCACCCGGATGTATTGAAGAAAAGTAACCGCCAGGTAGCCTCCCCCGGCGAAGCCTGCCAGAGCAATAGCCGCTTTTTTCAAGAAAACAGCCAAAAGTCCTCCGATAATACCGGCTATAATACCGGCTATAAGAGAAGCCAAACTGGATTCGAGATTTAAAATTTCCGGCCCGTAAGTAAAGCCAAGGACGAATCCCACTGCGGCTACAAACAGCCAGAACAATTTCCGCCCCCAAAAAAGCAGAATCAAACCGATGATGAAATTCAGAATAAACATGATACTGTCCTTTTAGTGATATGCGGATGCATAAGGTGCAATATTTATGCCATGAATCCAGGAATTTTTTTCCCCGAATCTCCCCTGCAATAACACCAATTGAAATATTCAGGACGGATATTTTCCTGTCCGGCAGGAAACACACCCATTTTTTGATTGGATTTATTTTTTCGTACAGATATTATAGTGTGAAAAATGGGCAATGAATCTGACCTTTCCAAGAAATCATGTTTTCCGCGGCGGCCCATTTTAAAGAAAATTCATTTTGACCAGGCGGAGATGGATATGCTAACCTGGCTTATTCACGGGCCGGGATTGCCGCAGACGACGACAATTCTTTAATTCAATGTCGTCCCGGGGAGCGGAGCGACGAGGGATCCCTTACTGCTTCGTTTGGGCGGTGGGTTCCGCTTTCACGAGGCAGAAAGGGATTGCCACGGCTTGCTGACGCAAGCTTCGCAATGACAAAGTGGCATGTCGTCCTGAGGAGCGCAGCGACGAGGGATCCTTGATCTTTCACTAAAAACCTTGCTTATCGCTGTTAAGAAAGAATTTGCAAAAACATCGCAATTTTTTTATGAATAGGTCAGTTTGAGATATGAGCGGATGGCTGATGATAATGAGATAAATTATTTGTTGCCA
>JAWODN010000072.1:0-5089 GCA_046483285.1 Candidatus Aminicenantota bacterium
CGGACGAATGGAATGTCCTTCCTGGATGACAGGTGTCGGAAATTCTGCCTGAATGATGAACAGGCCGGAATCGGATGTGTCATCCCGCGGTGCGAAGCACCGAGGGATCCCTGACTGCCTCGTCTGGGCGGTGGGTTCCGCTTTCACGAGGCAGAAAGGGATTGCCGCGGCTTGCTGACGCAAGCCTCGCAATGACAAAGGGGCATATCCTCCCTGACCGGAGCGCTTTTGAGTCTGTCATTCCAAGGCACGCCGTGCCTTTGAGTGTGTCATCCCGCGGTGCGAAGCACCGAGGGATCCCTTGCTGCTTCGTATGGGCGGTGGGTTCCGCTTTCACCAGGCAGGAAGGGATTGCCACGGCTTGCTGGCGCAAGCCTCGCAATGACAAAGTGATAAGCCAGAATGAATGATGACATGAAATATTTCATAGGAATCGCAGGATGGAGTTATAAAGATTGGGACGGAATCGTCTATCCTGAAAAAAAACCGTCCGGATTCCATGGGCTGCGTTATCTTTCCCGGTTCTTCAATTTCATTGAAATCAACAGCACCTTTTACCGGCCGCCGGTTTTTAAATTCGCTCAGTCCTGGGTGAAAAGAACAGAGGACCGGAACTCTTTTCTTTTTGCGGTGAAACTGCATCAGAACTTCACCCATGACCGGGGTTCCTTCTCTTCCCGCCAGGCGGATGAATTTAAATTCGGCATTGATCCCCTCCGCGCCTCCGGGCGGCTGGGAGCTCTCCTGGTGCAATTCCCCTGGTCTTTCCGGTATTCTCTCCCTCATTGGGATCATCTCGCCGCCTTGTTCCGGCTTTTCCCAGGGTACCCCTTGGCCCTGGAAATGCGTCACTCTTCCTGGATTCAGCCGGAATTTTTCAAATGGCTCAAAGAAAACAATGCCGCTTTCTGCAATATCGATCAGCCCGTTTTCCGGGATTCCATCGGACCCCGCTCCGAAGTCACAAATGACCGGTTTGCGTATGTCAGGCTCCACGGCCGCAACACCAAAAACTGGTTTAAAAAAGACGCCGGGCGGGACCAGCGGTACGATTACCTCTATTCCGAAGCGGAGCTGGATGAATGGAAAAAAAGGATCCAATCCGCCGGAGAAAAAGCCCAAAAGGTATTCATCGTGACCAACAATCATTATCAGGGCCAGGCTGTGGTCAATGCTCTTCAAATCAAAAACAAGCTCACCGGGGAATCGTTCGACCTGCCGCACCGCCTTCTGGAACGGTTTCCCGTCCTGCAGAGAGTCGCTGAAGCCAAAAATCGGATTCAGATGGATCTTTTCCAGAAAAAAAACGGGGAATGACGGCGTTTAGCCGGCATGATGAACGGCCCGAGGCCGCCGCAATGCGGGACGCAGGGCATATCGCCGTTTTTTATGAATAGGTCAGGCTAATTCTTTATTTCAATTCCGCCCAGAATTGCGGTGGCCCGGATGTGGAGTTTGGGCGGGTTGTCATCCTGAATTTCACTCTTGTGCTTATCCTCCACTCCGCCGAGCACGGCATTCCCGTCCACGGTGACACTCCAGTGCCGGGGGACCCGGACGTCAAGACCGCCCAGAACAGCGGTCAATTCCACCGAGGCCTGTCCGCCGGCCAGCTCCGCCCGGGTGAAATCCAGATCGGCGCCCCCTAAAATGACCGTGGCCCGGCCGCCCCGGAACCGCTGTGACTCAATCCTCCGGTTGATTCCCGAAAGCATGGTGAACAACTCCAGGACATCCTCATTGATCCCGGGTCCGGCGGGGCTTTGCCGGAAAACTTTGGGTTTTATCAAAATCCATAGACCGGCGGCGATGATGAGGACCGGCCACAGGATTTTCCACAAGCTGGCTCCTAAAAGTTCCCAACGGGAAAGCATAAACAAAGTTCCGATCACGATGAAAACAATCCCGGTTTCCGTACTGCGCCCGCCGGCGGCGAACAGCTGCCAGATCCCCACAAACACCAGCAGCATGGGCCAATAATTGGAAAAAACATAGCCGGCATTCAAGCGGCCCAAACTTCCCAGAAGGAATATAACTCCGATTAAAATAATCATAAAACCGGCGAAAACGCGGTTGATATTTCCATTCATAGTCTTATCTCCTCAAGGGGATATGCGGCTCTCAAGATAAATTCTATAGATTTAACGCGAAGAACGCAAAAAGACTCACTATTTGGGATGATGAAATGATGAATATCGCCATTACTGAAAGATGACCAAAAGACCGCCATTTTTTTATGAATTCATCATGTGTATAACACACCACGAACCATGACAATGGCCCCAATGTCATTCGCGGAGCAACTTTGAGTCTGTCATTCCAAGGCACGCCGTGCCTTTGAGTGTGTCATCCCGCGGTGCGAAGCACCGAGGGATCCCTTGCTGCTTCGTCTTGGCGGTGGGTTCCGCTTTAACGAGGCAGGAAGGGATTGCCACGGCTTGCTGGCGCAAGCCTCGCAATGACAAAGCGGCATGTCGTCCCGAGGAGCGGAGCGACGAGGGATCTGTGAGTGCTTTCGTCAGGCCATATGGACAATGAGTTGCCAATTAGAAGCAGTCCGGGATCCTTCGCTCCGCTCAGGATGACATTAAATTAATGAAAGGTCGTCACTTCACTGCGACGAGCCGCAAGCCGGCAGATGCGGTGAGATCCGGCCCGCCCGAAGGGTAAAAAAATGGCGAATAAATTGAAAATATGGATAATGAAAAACGTTCAAGATTGAATTCTCTAAAAAATCATGCAAATATAAGGAAAAAAAGAAATTATGAAAACATCGCCATTTTTTTATGAATAGGTCAGGCTAAGGTATCGGTCATCATGAAGGGGAAGAAAAAAAGCCGGGAAAGCGGCACTCCGACATCCGGAGCCGCCCGGACTCGTCCCGGCGGATTCGCCCACGGAGAAAACACGCCGGAGGGGTGCCGAAGGTGCGGCATGGATTCTCCCCCACTCCTTCCAAAAGGCCGGTTTCATCTTCGAAAAGAAAAAAAAACTTAACCCCGCTGCGGGTCCGTTTTCGGCGGGCGTCCACCACCCTCACCACCAACTCCACTTCCTCACCTTTCCGCGCAGCCAGGTCTTTGATCCGCAGCCGGGGCCGGGAAATCTGCAAAAGCGAAAGAGAATTTCCCTCCGGATCAAATCCCAGCGATTCCGCAACCATCCGTTTTTTTTCGCTGGCGGTTAAATCGGACACCTCCCCCATTCCCTCCAGGCCTTGGAAATAACGAAGAACCTGTTCGATCCGGCGCGGTTCCAGTCCATCCAAAGCGCCGGCACGGATCAACGCGAGCAATTCGGTCTTGGTCAGCGGCACCCGGGTTAAAAAGTCTTCCAGCGAACGGTAGCCGCCGTTTTTTCTCTCCTCGATAATTTTCTCCGCGTTTTTAAAGGCCAGGCCTTTGATGGACATCAATCCCACCCGGACAGCGCCGCCATCCACTGCGAATTGAAACCCGCTCCGGCGGACATCCGGCCCTAAAATCCGGAGGCCCGACCGGCGGGCTTCCTCCACATATTCCGAAAGCGGGTAATAGCCCCCGCCCGCATTCAAAACCGCCACCAGATACGGCAGCGGATAATGGGTCTTCAAATACACCGCTTGATAGGCCATCCAGGCATACGAAGCGCTGTGGGCCTTGTTAAAGGAATAGGAAGAAAATTTTTCCATAACCGTCCACAGTCTCCGGATGTCTCCGCGGGAATAACCCCGCTGCCCGGCTTCCCGGAAAAAACGGTCCCGCAGAGGTGACAAGCCGGACTTCTTTTTCAGGCTCCGCCGCAGCCGGTCTCCGTCTTCCGCTTTCATACCGGCGGCCCGCTCCGCTGCCTGCATGAGCTGCTCCTCGTATAACAACAGGCCGTTCGTTTCCGGAAAAATTCCATATAAAAAAGAATCCCGGACCGGATACTTTCCTTCCCGCTCTCTAAGCACGGCCTGCTTCATCCCGCTTTCGGTCGGACCGGGGCGGATCAACGCCAACGCTGTGGTCAGGTCCTGGATGCCGGCCGGTTTCAGCCTGCGCAGCAAATTCATCATGGCCGGACTTTCCACTTGAAAACATCCGATGGTGCGGGCCTGACGCAGCCGGGAAAACGTCTCCTTGTCCTCCAAAGGAATCTGTTTTAAAGACAACTGCTCCCGGGCGGCGGAAATGGCCGCCAGTCCCCTGACCGAAAGCAGATCCAGCTTGATCAGCTTCAGGTCATCCACGGCATCCCTGTCATAATGGGACATCAGCAGACCTTTGGCCGAAGTTTCCAAAGGCAGATACCTGGAAGCAGGGGAAGGCGTGAGAATGATCCCGCCCACATGAAGGGAGTTTTCACTATACACCCCCGCGAGACTGAAAGCGGCTTCCCAGATATGGCGGTATTCCGGAGAAGGCGGCCCTCCGGCGAGATGTTCCGGTCCGGAGGAATAAGGCAGGGCCTTGCTCAAGGACCTCGACTCCGCCGGGGGGAGTCCGAAAGCCCTGGCCGTTTCATACAGAGCCGATCTCGCCCGAAAATTTTTAAGGCTGCAGACAAACGCCGCGCCGGTCTGTCCCCGGCCGTATTTTTTCAGCACATACTCTAAAACTTCATCCCGGCGGCGGGAATCAAAATCCAAATCAAAATCCGGGGGATCTTTCCGTCCCGGGTTCAAAAAACGCTCGAAATACAAATCGAATTTCACCGGATTGATGTGGGAAACGCCCAGCAAATACGCCAGAAAGGACGACGCCCCGGAGCCCTTGAGATTATGCAGAATCCCGCGGCTGCGGGCGAACCGGACAACGTCATGCACCACCAGAAAATACGGAGCAAAACCTGATGCCTCCACGATGCTTAATTCCTTCAGGGCCCTTTGCCGTTCTTTCCAGCTGAGATTTTCCATCCGGCGTAATTTTCCGGTCACCAATCCCCTCAGTGTGATGGAAGCAAGAGTTTCCGGCAGCGGAGGAACAATCCCGTCAAAAGCAAAGCGGCATTTCTCCATAATCTCGAAAGTGGCGCGAAACAACGTCTCCGCCCCGGAACCGAACTTTTGGCAGGCGGCGGATGCCTGAGACGGCCCGAAAAATGCCATATACCGCTGCAGCCGCTT
>JAWODN010000084.1:0-12444 GCA_046483285.1 Candidatus Aminicenantota bacterium
TCATAAAAGCATACTAGTGTTTAATTGCGTAAGTTAGCGATAGTATCATGTATTTGTGTGCCTCGTACTTCTCGCTTCTTCCAGATAAATGGATGCGCTTTGCCATTGGATGCAGTAATGTATTCACCAATTTTATCTGCAAGCTCTGCCGTTGAGTTGAAGCTTCCCTGCTTCAAGACCTTTCGCGAGAAGATATTGAACCAGATTTCTACCATGTTTAGCCAACTTGCAGAAGTCGGTGTATAGTGAAAGCTTACATGAGGATGTTCCTCAAGCCAGGTATCACACCTTTTATGAATGCAGTAATTGTCCAAAATGACGTGTAGCTCCTTCTCCCCTGCAGCTACACAGGGATGCTCATCATAGACTTGATCCATGAATTTAAGAAAATCAACCCGTCTTTTTCGCTCCGTGGTTTCTCCTATGACCTTCCCTGTGGCAATATCAAGCGCGGCAAATAGATTGAGCGTCCCATTGCGCCTATAGGTGCTTTTCATTGCCCTGACAATCGTAGAGTTGCGTTCCACAACATATCCCTGCGGACAGCTCTTCGCTTGAATCGATGGTTTCTCGTCTATGGAGATTACCAGGGCATTCTCCGGAGGATTGAGGTAAAGCCCGACAATGTCTGCTGCTTTCTGTACGAATTCAGAATCAGTGCTCACACACCATGTCCGTTTACGGGCAAGATTAATGTTATTCTCTCGCAGAACCCGCCATACCGCATCCGGTGAGCTCTCAAGCCGTTCGGCGATACTTTTTCCATCCCATACGGTAGCCCCTTTTGGTGGTTCTGTGTCAATAACCTGAAGTACTCTCTGAAGGAAATCTTTCCCATATCTGGCTGGTCGGCCTTCTCTCCCGGCACAAAGGCACGGCGTGCCTCGGAATGACAGACTCAAAAGTGCTCCGCTCCGGGAATGACATTGGGATCATTGTCATGGTTCGTGGTGTCTTATACACATGATGAATTCATAAAAAAAACGGCAATCCCGGCCCGTGAATAAGCCCGGCTAATTTAACCCCTCGATTCATCTTCAAGGGTTATTGATGTTTTTGTCCGTATCTGGATATCATAAATAACATGTCAAGGGGTGAGGTGTAACTCTCATGAACAAGATCAAGCGGATGAGTGTGTCTCTTGCCTGGGTTGTTTTCCTTTTCTCCGGCCCGGTTTTTTCTGTATCCCAAGAAGAAATCAAATTCAGGCATCTCAATCTGGAAGACGGTCTTTCTCAGAGCATTGTTTTTTCAATTTTTCAGGACTCCCGGGGATTTATGTGGTTCGGCACGGAAGACGGACTTAATCTTTATGACGGCTACCGGTTTGAAATCTTCAGAAACAAGCCGGATGATATCAGAAGTCTCAGTTATAATTATATCAAATCCATTTTTGAGGATGAAAAAGGGAACATCTGGATCGGAACCTATGGGGGAGGGCTCAATAAGTTTGATCCCGCCGGACGGAAATTCCACCGATTCCGTTTTTCCTCCCATGACCCTTCCAGCCTGTCGAATGATTTCCTCAACTCGATGTGCACGGACGGAAAGGGACATCTTTGGATAGGGACCGATAACGGCCTCAACAGGTTTGACCCCG
Source organism: Candidatus Aminicenantota bacterium (assembly GCA_046483285.1). GTDB lineage: Bacteria > Acidobacteriota > Aminicenantia > Aminicenantales > Aminicenantaceae > CAYRTV01. Next base: position 1,601 of record JAWODN010000084.1, read on the forward strand.
GAGAAAATACATTCACCCGGTTTCTCAGCGAACCTTCAAATCCTTTCAGTTTAAGTGATAATCTGGTTAATGATGTTCTCTGCGACCAAGCGGGCATAATCTGGGCGGCCACCGCGGCAGGCCTGGATTATTGGGATGAAGAAAGCGGAAAATTCAGATCCTACCGGCATGATCCCTCAAAGCCTGTTTCTCTCAGCCGTGATCCTGTCAAATGCCTTCTGGAAACTTCGGCGGGAGACCTGTGGGTGGGAACGGAAAAAGGCCTGGTCAGGTTAAGCCGGAACCGGGATGGATTCACTCACTACTCAGCGGATATTACCAATCCGCGGAGTTTGAGCCATGATCATATTTACTCCCTCTATGAAGACCGCAAAGGCCGGTTGTGGGTGGGAACCCAGAACGGTCTCAACAGGTATGACGGCGAAAGCGGTCAATTTATCCGGTATACAAATGAACCGGGGAATCCCAAGAGTCTGAGTGACAACGAAATTTTTTCGCTCTATGAGGACAGGACCGGAGTCTTTTGGGTGGGAACCCGGCGGGGGATAAGTAAATTCGACCAGCAGGGAAAACGGTTTTTTCATGTTTATTCTTTGCCGGGCGATCACGAAAGTTTGAGCAATAATCATGTCAGGGATTTCCTGGAGGGTGAAGCGGGGGAAATTTGGGTCGCTTCTCACGGCGGGGTGGATTTGTTTGATAAGAGCCGGAATTTCCTTGTTTCTTACAAGGCCGGGCAAAATGGGCCCGACAGCTTAAGCCACGACCGGGTGATGTCCCTGTGCCGGGGCGATTCAGGGAACATCTGGATCGGGACGTACGGGGGGCTGAATGAGTTCGATCCGGAAAAAGAAATTTTCACCCCCTACCGGCATGACCCTTCCGATCCGGAGAGCTTGAGCAGCGACATGGTGAGACGGATCTATCAGGACAGAAAGGGGGGGCTGTGGGTAGGAACAGAAAAAGGTCTGAATAAATTTGTCCGGGAAGATGCAAAGTTTATCCGTTACAGGCATGATCCTCATGATCCTCAAAGCGTGAGTCATAATTTCATATATTCCATTTATGAGGACAGCGGAGGGACATTTTGGGTAGGAACCTTGAACGGCCTGAATATTTTGGACCGGGAGAGCGGGAAATTCCAGCGTTTTTTTGCGGACCCCCATGATCCTGAAAGCCTGAGCAACAGTGAAATTCTTTGTATCTTTGAGGACAGCTCCGGGGTCATGTGGTTCGGAACCCCGGGAGGGCTGAACCGGTACCACCGGGAGACCCAGACATTTTCTTTTTTTTCCGAAAAAGACGGGCTGCCTAATGACTTGATTTATGCCGTTCTGGAGGATGACGAAAACCGGCTGTGGATGAGCACCAATAAGGGGTTATCCCGGTTTGATCCCCGGACACGGGAATTCCGGAATTATGATATCAGAGATGGTCTTCAGAGCAATGAATTCAATCTGGGGGCGGCTCGCAAAACAAAACAAGGCGAAATGTTCTTCGGGGGAATCAATGGATTCAGCTGTTTTTTCCCAGAAAACATAAAGGATAATCCTTATGTGTCCCCGGTGGTTATAACCGATTTTCAGATATTCAACCAATCCGTACCGGTGGGGGAGCTCTATGGGGATGAGCCTGTTTTGGAAGAATCCATTTACTCAGCGGATCAAATCAAGCTTTTTTACCAAGCCCGGGTGATTTCTTTTGAATTTGCGGCGCTTCACTATGCGGTGCCGGAAAAGAACCGGTATGCCTATAAAATGGAAGGTTTTGAGAAGGACTGGAACCTTGTGGGAACCCGGAGATTCGCAACCTACACCAACCTTTCCCCGGGGAATTATGTGTTCCATGTTATCGGCTCCAATAATGACGGCCTGTGGAATGAAGAAGGCGCCTCCGTCCGCCTTATCGTCACCCCTCCTTTTTGGCAGACCTGGTGGTTCAGGGGCCTGGTGATTTTGTCAGGGGTATTATTTTTATTTATGATCTACAATATCCGCACCCATAATATCAGGATGCGGAACCGGGAACTTGAAAAAAAGGGTTGAGGCCAGAACGGCTGAATTGAAAACGGCCAATATTCAGCTTCAACGGGAAGTCAAGGATAGAACCCGGGCGGAAGAGGATCTGGCCCGGTCTCTCAAGGAAAAAGAAGTCCTGCTGCAGGAAATCCATCACCGGGTCAAAAACAATATGCAAATCATTTCCAGCCTTCTCCGTCTTCAATTTTCCCAATTGAAAGATGAGAAAACCTCCGGTGTATTCCAGGTATGCCAGAACAGAATAAGGTCCATGGCTTTAATTCACGAAAAGCTTTACCAATCCGATGATTTCTCGAAAATTGATTTTTCCGGTTATCTCAAAAGCCTTACCCGGAGCCTTTGTTCGATTTATCAGGAAGAAACCGGAGACGTCGAGGTCAAATTGGATTTGGAGAAGATTCACCTCAGCATCAACCAGGCCATTCCGCTGGGGCTCATTTCCAATGAGCTGATCTCCAACGCTCTTAAGCATGCCTTTCCCGGAAGAGGCTCCCAGAGACCGGATGAGTCCCCCGGGGAAAAAGTTCAGCTGCAGGTTGTCCTTGAACGCGAAGACAGCCGGGGGATCCATCTTATGGTTTGCGATAACGGCGTGGGGCTGCCTTCCGGTTTCGACTTGAAGAACGGGGGCGGACTGGGATTGCAGCTTGTCCAGGATCTGGTCAATCAGCTGAATGGAACCCTGGAGGTTGAAAGCCGCCGCGGCATCTGCTTCAAAATCGGGATCACCCATTAAGGTGTTTATGGGGCTGCTCCAGCAAATCTTCCCTGTGCTTCTCAATCCATCAGATATTTTTTAACGAGATCTCTTAAGCGAACCAGCCTGGCTTCTTCTGCGGGGTTTTTGATGTTGATGATGAAGCAATCATTTAATTTATAGCCCGACATTTTCAGAGCGACCCATCCGCATAAATTCACAAAGTCTTTTTCATTCTGAATCTGGGATTTCACCAATGAGGGCTTTTTGAATTTCTGATAGATGAGTTCCTGTTGACCAATGTACCATAAAAAGTGTCCGTTTTCGTGTGCTTGAGTATAAATCCTGCTGGAGTCATTTAAATTCTTGCTTATCAGAATAAGATATCCATACGCTTTTTTCCCCGAATAAGCCGCTTCTAATCTTCCGCACCATCCATATCCCTCAACATAATCATGATAAGGTGGGGGAAGGCCGAACTGATTTCTTAATTCATTTATTCTTTCATTCACCTTAGTGACATCTACTTCTTTTTTGTAGAATTGATTTTTTTCAAGCGTAACCTCGACATTCAGTTCGGGGATTTTTATTGTTCCCGTTTTAAATCCTTTGCTTTCAAAGTAGTATTTGAGTGATTTTTCGGCATCGGCTTCATTTTGAGCGATATTAGAGATGAAGCCACCGCAAAACCCATTTATCCGGGAGAGGGGGCTTCCAATGAAAGAAAGATATAAGAACAGGACAGCGGCAAACGTTTTTTTTAAATGGGTATATTGCAAATTCATCATCAACCTTTATCTCAGGGCCGGTTTATTTTCAGGATTGCTCTTGAGTTTCGTTTTGATTTTTCTTTAATAAGCGGGTCACCACGTCTCTTACTCTTTGCATGGTGAAAGAATATCTTTTTGCCAATCCCCCCATATGCTCATTTAGAGGCGCCTGTGACGGGATCCCCAATTTGCCGGCGATTGTCCGCGCCGGAATGCCGGTGATTTTCTCTAAATCGTAAAGGGTCATCGTTCCGGTTATAAGAATTCCGGAAGGAACAGCCGCCTTGCGTCCCCCCACCCGTTTTTTCCTGTCTTCCCACGAAGAAATGATTTCTTTTGGGTGCTGATGTTTTTCCGAAACTTCATTTTCCTCTTGAGCGGGGTCCTTTTCTTCAAGGGCTTCAAAAATATTCCCGTCCTCCGGATAAAGGATCCAAAGAAGGAAAAGGATCAAAAGAGAAACAACGGTTATCAGGGCAATTTTCGCCGCCCGGCTCATTTGGTTGAATTTTTTCATGGTTTAGAGTTTTCCGCCTGACCTGTTGGTTCGTAAAAAAAAATCCTCTTTATTCATTTTATTCAGTTTTTCCGTTTGATTCAAGCTGATCATAGGGTTTGAAAGCATCTCCAAAAACCGTGACAGACGCAATGAAGCGCGTCCCTGTCATGGAGACAGAGAGGCTTTCGGAGACGCGGAAGGAGTGGACCGGAAGCGCCGCTTCCGCTATAATATGGTCACCTGATATATTAATATACAGGCTGCGTATCCTTCGAACCCTGCGACCGGGGCGGTTTCAGCCCCATTTGTTTTCAAGATTGGATGAAATCAGCATGAAAAATATCCGGAATTTTTCCATCATCGCGCATATCGATCACGGCAAATCGACTCTGGCCGACCGTCTTTTGGAAAGTACCGGTGCCCTGACTTCCCGGGAATGGAAAGAGCAAGTGCTGGACACCATGGACTTGGAGCGGGAGCGGGGCATCACTATCAAGGCCCATTCCGCCCGCCTGGTATATAAAGCCAAGGACGGGCGGGAGTATATCCTTAATTTAATTGACACTCCAGGCCATGTGGATTTTTCCTATGAGGTGTCGCGGAGCCTGGCCGCCTGTGAGGGCGCTCTTCTGGTGGTGGACGCCTCCCAGGGGGTTGAAGCCCAGACCATGGCCAACACCTATCTGGCCTTTCAGCATGACCTCGCCTTGATCCCGGTGGTGAACAAGATCGATCTTCCCCAGGCCAATCCGGAAATGGTGCTGGAGCAGCTGGACAGCATCATCGGACTCAGGCCGGATGAGGCCGTCCAGACCAGCGCAAAAAACGGGACTGGCGTGGAGGAGGTTTTGGAAAAAATGGTCAAGATCATTCCCCCGCCGCGGGGAAACCCGGATGCCCCTTTGAAGGCCCTTCTTTATGACTCTTGGTTCGATGTCTACCGGGGAGTCATTGTTTTAGTCCGGGTGTACGACGGGGAAATCAAGACCGGGACACCGGTGGAGCTGATGTCCAACGGCTCCAGGTATACGGTGGAAGAGGCGGGTTACCTGGTTCCAAAAATGATCCGCACCGACGCTCTCCGTGCGGGGGAAGTGGGGTATGTCATCGCCGGCATCAAGGATATCCGGAAGGCCCGGGTGGGGGACACCCTGACTGAATCCAACCGCAGAACGGCCGCTCCCCTTCCCGGATTCAAGGAAGCCAAATCCATGGTGTTCTGCGGAATGTACCCCACCGGAGAAAGCAATGTGGAGGAGCTCAGGAAAGCCCTGGAGAAACTGCGGCTTAATGACTTTTCTTTTTTTTATGAGCCGGAAAATTCGCCCGCCCTGGGTCTGGGTTTCCGCTGCGGTTTTTTAGGGCTGCTTCACCGGGAAATCATTCAGGAGCGGCTGGAAAGGGAATTCGATTTGAACCTGATCACCACCGCCCCCACCGTGGATTACCGCGTCACCGGTGCGGACGGTGATGTTTTTCAGGTTCAGACGCCTTCCCAGCTTCCTCCGCCCCATGAAATTCAAACCATTGAAGAACCGGTGATTGAAGCGTTGATTCTGACACCCGAGGAGTACCTGGGAGGCGTGCTCAAGCTCCTGGAAAACCGGCGCGGCGAACAGAAAAAAATGGAATTCATCAGCTCCCAAAAGATTTTTCTCACCTATCTTCTGCCTCTCAACGAAGTGGTCTATGATTTCTATAGCCGCCTCAAATCGGTATCCAGCGGGTACGCTTCCATGGATTATGAATTGGCCGGTTACCGGTCTGCCGACCTGGTGCGGCTGGACATTCTGATCAATCAGGAGCCGGTGGACGCCCTGTCCATGATTGTCCACCGGGAGAAGGCGTATTCTATGGGGCGCGCCTTGATCAGCAAGATGAAGGAACTTATCCCGAGGCAGCAGTATGAAGTCGCGCTGCAGGCGGCTTTGGGCAAGCGGGTCATCACCCGCGAGACCATCAAGGCCTACCGCAAGGATGTGCTGGCCAAGCTGTACGGCGGGGATTATACCCGGAAAATGAAGCTTTTGGAAAAACAGAAATCCGGGAAAAAGCGCATGAAGAGGGTCGGCCGGATCGACATACCCCAGGAAGCGTTTCTCGCCCTGCTGGATATCCGGTGAGTTTCACCGGCATCACCCGCTCCCATGGCCACAACGAAACTATTTTCTAAGTCATGACCCATGGCGGCTTCGCCACCCGCGACAAATGAAAATGTTCATGTTTGATTTTTTCAGAGGCCTTCTTCTTTTTCCGCCTTTCTCGCCTTTCTCGCTTTTCCCGCCCTCTTCAGACCAGATAGACTAGATAGACCAAATGGTGTATATTTAAAAAAAATGACGTCATGCTGGGAGGATGTGGAAAAAAAAGTGAATCAAGTCATCCGTCTTCTGGATGATTTGATTCCGGAGAAAACCTATCTCCATCTGCCGCTGGTTTCCGCGGTCGTTTTCTGGGGATTGAAGCGCCGCTTGGACTGGAAAGAGAAAATTTTCGAGAAGAAAATTTGGCCGGCGCCCCCCGTCATCCGGGAAAAGCCGGATGAATTCATTCGGCTTTTTTTCCGCCGCCACCCCGGCCTGGAAAGGGAATTCCGCCCGGAGCTGGATGAAGGAAACAGCGAACGGCTCCGGCGTATATTCAACCGGCTGTATCCCGTCTTCGGTCTGGAAGACCCCTTCCTCAACGCCCTGTTCAAGGAGGAACTGGAAAAGAAAGAATACCGCCGCCTCATCGCGGATTATGAGGCCCGTATCCATGCCGCTCAGCAGGATATCCAAATCCTGGGAGAAAGCCCGGAGCTGCGGAAGGCCCTGGATGCTCTTTATCAGCATGCCTTGTCTTTGGGCTCGGACGTGCTGACTCAAAGGGAGGTCCAGAAAAATATCATAAAAATGATTGAAGACCATGTTCACAAAAAGAGGGAATAAACCGTTTATCCGCAGGATGCTTTTCGCCGCCTTCCCGGTTATGGCCGTGTTGGCGGCCTCCGGCTGCGTCTCCCACCTGAAGACCGCCAAGTCCTTTTATCTTGAAGGGGAGCGTTTGGCCGCGGAATACCGGGCGGAGCCGGCGGCCGCCGCCTTCCGGCGTTCCCTTCAGGCCGCCGGAAAGGAAGCCGTCTTCCGCCCGACCTCTCAGGCATATATGGTTAAAGGAATGGCGGAGATGAAACTCGGCCTCTGGGAGGAAGCCCGGGAAAGCTTTTCGGCGGCCTTTGTGCTGGGATTCGAAAAGGGAGAGGAATGGGCCCGGCAGCTGGCTCTTTTCGGATTGGCCTCTTCATTTCAGAACCTGGGGCTGGAGAAGTCCGCGTTCCGCATCCACGAATATCTTCTGGACCGATCCCGTATCAGCGAAATCCGCCGCCTGGCCGCGCAGAAATACGCTGATTTCCTCCTGAGGGAATCCCGTTCTCTTCCGGAAAAAGAACGCCGGAAGAGCCTGGAGGGCCTTTTAAAAAAAGTCGACCGGCTGTCCGAAGAGGACCTGGCCTGCGGGTACTATCATTATGTCAACTCCCAGGTTCTGAGCCACCTCGGCCGGTACCGGGAGAGCCTGGAAGAGGCGGTGATGGCGCGCGAACTGGGGCTTCCCGGCCTGGATATTCTGAGGGATAACGACAATCAGATCGTTTTTTGCTTTTGCGAGTTGAGGGAGAGCCTGGACGCCGAAGCCTGGCCGCCGGTCCGGGACATGGTTTTGAGCTGGACGGAGAAATGGGGATGGCCGGACCCGGAAACTCCCAATTGGAAAAAAAGGTGAATCTATGAAACCGACAGTGGAATGGAAAAACGGCCGGGTGGTCATGATCGACCAGCGGCGCCTGCCGTTGGAGGAAGTGTATCTGGAGTGCCGGAATTATGAGGATGTGGCCGAAGCGATTGAGACCATGGTGATCCGGGGGGCTCCGGCGATCGGAGTGGCCGCTGCTTACGGGATGGCTCTGGCTGTAAGGAGCGTCAATAATAAAGACTCTTTGGATGACGCATTCCATGCGGCCTTGACGAGATTGGAGCGGACCCGGCCCACCGCCCGCAATTTGTTCTGGGCTCTGGAGCGCATGCAGGAACTTTATTCTCTGCATAAAAGAAACGGCCTGGACGGGATTCAGGATGTTTTTTTGAAGGAAGCCCAAAAAATCGACCGCGAAGACGTGGAGACCTGCCGGCGGATCGGAGAACACGGCCTTGAGGTGATTGCGCCCGGCTGGACCATTTTGACCCATTGCAACGCCGGGGCGCTGGCCACGGCGGGGTACGGCACGGCGCTGGGGGTGATCCGCGCCGCTCATGCCGCCCATGGAGATATTCAAGTGTATGCAGATGAGACCCGTCCCCTGCTCCAAGGAGCCCGGCTGACTTGCTGGGAGCTGGAGCGGGACGGAATTCCCGTGGTTTTGATAACAGACAGCATGGCAGGCTATCTCATGACAAAAGGAGAAGTGGATGCGGTTGTGACCGGTGCGGACCGGATTGCGGCCAACGGAGACACCGCCAACAAAATCGGAACTTATTCCCTTTCGGTTCTGGCCCGGGAAAGCCATGTGCCTTTTTATATCGCCGCTCCTTTAAGCACCATCGATTTCAATCTTGCTGACGGAAGCGAAATCCCGATTGAGGAAAGGGATCCCCGGGAAGTTTTAACCGCCGGGGGACAACCCGTCGCTCCTCCCGGAATTAAGGTCAGAAATCCGGCCTTTGATACCACCCCGGCCGGAGGGATAACCGGCATCATCACTGAAAAGGGGATCGCCCGTCCCCCATACACAGACAGTCTGGCGCGTATGCGCAGGGAGGCCTCATCATGAAAACAGCATGGCTCACCCGTATCCGGGCCGCCGCGGGGATTTTTCTGGCTGCCGGGCTGGGTTTATCCGCCGGTTCCCCTGACGACTTCTCTCTTTATTACCACCAGAAAAAGAGCCTGTTTGAGAAGCTCCCGGACGGGACGCATGAGATTGTCTTTCTGGGGGACAGCATCACCGACGGGGGCCACTGGTCGGAGCTTTTCGAAGATTTCCACATCATAAACCGCGGCATAAGCGGAGATGTGACCGCAGGGGTTATCCGCCGGCTGGAGGAAGTGACCCGTTCCCGGCCCGACAAGATATTTCTGATGATCGGGATCAATGATCTGGCCGCCGGAAAATCCGTCGAAGAGGTGGTGAAGAATATCCAAATCATCGTCAAAAAAGTGAAAAACGCTTCGCCGGAAACCGAGCTTTACCTTCAAAGCCTGCTTCCGGTCAACGGTGATTTTCCGTATTTTCCCCGGCACACCTCCCGGGCTGAGGATATCCCCCGGATCAACGCCCGCCTGGAAAAAATGGCGGAGAGATATGAATTGGAGTACATCGACCTTTACGCGTCTTTCTGCAACCGGGAAGGCAAGCTGGCCCCGCAATACACCAATGACGGCCTGCACCTGACCGGTGAGGGGTATGTGCTCTGGAAGTCCCTGATCGAAAAGTATATGGAATAGGCCGTGCCGCGACTGGCGCGGATTTTGAATAGGGATTTCACTTGAAGTATGATTTATTAACGGAATGAGGTTAATACGGCTTTATGGAATTCAGGTGTGGCTTGTGCTCCCTTCAGATTTTTAACGCCATTCTTCGCCCTGTGTTTTCGGCTGCTGCGCAACTCCCCCCGTCCGTAGGTCAAACATGCTCGCAGCCCGGCTTTGCCGGGTTCCCTCAAACACAGTCCTCAGAAGGCTAAATCTTCAAGGTCGCTTCAGCCATACCTGAATTCCATATGCCAAGAAGAAACCATTTTTTTATGAATTCATCATGTGTATAATACACCACGAACCATGAAAATGATCCCAATGTCATTCCCGGACCGGAGCACTTTTGGGTCTGTCATTCCGAGGCACGCCGTGCCTCGGAATCCCTGACTGCCTCGTATGGGCGGCGGGTTCCTCTTTCACGAGGCAGAAAGGGATGGCCACGCGGCCTTCGGCCGCTCGTCATGACAAAGCGGCAGAAAGGGATTGCCACGGCTTGCTGGCGCAAGCCTCGCAATGACAAAGTGGCATGTCTCCCGGAGGGTAAAAAAATGGCGATTATAATGAAATGTGGGCAAGGAAAAAACGTTACGTGTGTGCTTTTTATAGAAATGATGAAGACCGCAATTAAGGAAAGAGTTGAAGGCCGGACACACCAGCGGGTGGAGCTGGATGGCGCGGCCATCCACGAGCTTGGGCTCGAACGCCTGGATGCCGAGGCGGTGCAGCGTCGGTGCCCGGTTGAGCAGGATCGGGTGCCCCTCGATCACCTCCTGCAGCACCTGCATCACCTCATCGTCGGCCCGCTGGATGAGCTTCTTGGCGGCCTTGATGTTGTTGACGATGTTCTGGCGGATGAGGCGATGGATCACGAACGGCTGAAACAGCTCGATCGCCATCTCCTTGGGCAGCCCGCACTGATGCATCTTCAGGTTGGGGCCCACCACGATCACGGAACGACCGGAGTAGTCGACCCGCTTGCCGAGCAGGTTCTGACGGAAGCGGCCCTGCTTGCCTTCAATGATGTCGCTGAGTGACTTGAGGGCTCGGTTGTTGGCACCCACCACGGTGCGGCCGCGGCGGCCGTTGTCGATCAGGGCGTCGACGGCCTCCTGGAGCATGCGCTTCTCGTTGCGCACGATCATGTCGGGCGCGCCCTGCTGCATCAGCTTCTTCAGGCGGTTGTTGCGGTTGATCAGGCGCCGGTAGAGGTCGTTGAGGTCCGAGGTCGCGAAGCGACCGCCGTCCAGCGGCACCAGCGGGCGCAACTCGGGCGGGATCACCGGAATGACGGTCATCACCATCCACTCCGGCCGGTTGCCCGACTC
>JAWODN010000118.1:0-11047 GCA_046483285.1 Candidatus Aminicenantota bacterium
ACAATGAAATCGGTGCGATATTTGCTGGAGAACAATCATTTACAACCAAAAAAGCCGAAACCGAACTTTTGGTCAATGACGGCGATACGGTGGTTATCGGCGGGATCAGGAAGTCCAGAGAAGATAAAGATCAGAGTGGAGTTCCGGGACTGATGAACATGTTCGTGCTGCTGATGTTCGTAGGGGCCTCCCCCGGCAGCACGGGCGGAGGAGTGAAGACCAGCACGATGGGCCTCATGCTGGTGGCAGGAAGTCCTGCGGCCGGCGGGCGGCTTTGATTTCCAATGCCGGTTTTGAATGCGTGATCATGTCCGATAACTTGAGAAATGAGGCCCATCTGGAACCGGCGGAGTTCTCTTCCGTCACAGGGAACTCTCTGATAAAGATTTTAGAGCCGCTGGGGATCAGCCGCCTTCAGGACATCAAGAATCCCCTGGATACCACTCCCGTGGCTGACGATGCCGTCTTCAGCCGGTGCGTGGAAGTCATTCTCCGGGACAAGCAGGTCGATTGCGCGGTGGTCTCCCCGTTGCCCATGACGCCGTCGCTGAACACCCTGTCTGTTTCCCAAAGACACGGGGAAGATATCAGGCGGAAAGGGAGCATCGGCCGCCGCCTCATTGACTTGTACCGCCGGACGGAAAAACCCTGGGTGGTGAGCCTGGACGGCGGAGCTTCTTACGGGCCTTTGGCGGCAATGCTGGAGCAGGCCGGCATTCCGGTGTTTTCCAAATGCGACCAGGCCACTGCATTTTTGCGGAAATATATCAATCGATTAACCCGGTAAGCCAGGTTAAAAGAGAGATGGAGGATAATATGAGAAAAACCGTTCTTGTGTTTTTTGGGTTGGCGGCGTCGGTTTTTTTATTCGGACAAACCGCGGATTCTCCCTGCCGGGATGTCACCGGGGTTTATGAACAGTATGCCGCTGCGCTGGAAAAAGTGGAAGAAATGAGGCAGGAGATTCAAAATATTCACCCCCTCTTGGCTGGTTTGTATCCCATCGCTCTGGTGGAAGACAATTGTTTTTATGTCTTCGATAATGTGTCGTCCCCGGTGATGTATGAGCCGGTCCTCAGTCGACTCAGTGAGAATGAACTTCCGGAAAAGCTGCGTGCGGCTTTTCCATTGGATTTTTATCAAGAGAAATCAGCGGCGGTCGTCACACCTGATGCTTTCGACACCACCGAGGGTTATGTCAGCCTGTTTCATGAATTCGTGCATTGCTATCAGGCGGAACATCATGAGCAGGAACTGAAAGCGGGACTTCGGGTGGCGCAGGAAGCCATGGAAAGAGGGGATTTCATGTGGGAACTGGAACATCCGTTTCCTTATGAAAAACCGGAATTTGCGGAATTGTATTCCAGGTGGCTGGAACCGGACCCGGATATGCGGGAAAGGATGGACATCCGGAACCGGTTGAGAGATGCCCTGGATCCTCGAGACTATGAATATATGATATGGCAGGAATGGAAAGAAGGATTCGCCCGTTACATCGAGAATGAGATCCGGAAGATGGTGAATCTGCCTGAAAATACCGGCGGGAGGGAAAAGCCTTTCAGCCGGGTCAGTTTTTATGCCGGGGGAGAAGTCTATGTCCGCTTCCTGCTGGATCAGAATCCCGATCTGGAAACGGATTTGGCGGCCCTGTTTCGCCGCATGCTGTCATGAGTGGTGAAGGGGAATGGGATTGGACATCTATGCGTGAGCGTAATAAAATAAAAAAAAATGGCTGATTTCATAAAAGAAAACGTACAAAGGATACTCAGAGAAATCCCTGCCGGTGTTGAGTTGGTCGCCGCGGCGAAAACCCGGAGCCCTGGAGAAATTCAGAAGGCTGTGGAGGCCGGCATCCGGATTGTCGGGGAAAATTATGTGCAGGAAGCGGAAGAAGCTTATAAAATTATTGGTTCGCGGGTCAAATGGCATTTTATCGGTCATCTGCAGAGAAACAAGGTCAAACCCGCTCTGGAAATTTTCGACATGATTGAAACCCTGGACCGGATGTCCCTGGCCAAGGAAATTGAAAAAAGGGCCGCCGCCGGCGGCAAGGTGGTGCCGGTCTTGATTGAGATCAACAGCGGCCGGGAAGAGCGGAAATTCGGTGTGTTTCCGGAAGATGTGGTGGATTTTGTGGAAGAAATCTCCAAAATGCGGCATATCCATGTGCAGGGACTGATGACCATGGGGCCTATGTTCGGTGACCCGGAAGACGCCCGGCCTTATTTTGTGGAAACCCGCACTCTTTTCGAGAGGCTGAAAAAGATGGATTTTCCCAATGTGGAAATGCGCCGTCTTTCCATGGGTATGACTAATTCTTACCGGGTGGCCATCGAAGAAGGGGCCAATATCATCCGGATCGGTACCAAAATTTTCGGCCCGCGTGAAGAATAACCGGAGTTGAAAGAGGGCCTATGGAAAGAGGAAATGATGAATGAATTGATTCCTGAACCCGTGCCGCCGCATAAGAAGCGAAAGGGCGGCGCTGTCAACTTGATGCTGGCCGCATTGATGCTGGAAGCCGTTAGGATGGTGGAAGAAGGTTATGATGTGCCTTCGGTGGAACAGGCCGGAAAAGCCGCCTTCGGGTCAGGGAAGGGGTTTTTGAGCTGGATGGACGAAACCGGCTTGGTGAACGCGGTCAAATTCCTGTTTTATCTTTCCCGCAGGGACGGCGGTGAAGACAGCCTGTCCCAAAAATATGATAATTTTTTTTCCCCTCCGGAGGTTTTGAAAAAAAGATTGGCCCGAACCGGAGCCGCAGGGCCGCAGGGAGCGAAGGGGGCTGTTTCTAAAGAAGCTGAAAAAATCCCCTCCGATGCGCTCACCATCAATATGCTGATTAAAAGATTTTTAGCCGTGTCCTTTATGATTGCGGTGGAATTGGTGGAAGAGGGATTGCTGACTGTGCCGGAAGCGGAGAAGAGCTGCGGCAAAGCTTTTCTGTGGAAAGACGGCCCGTTCAATTTGATGAACCAAACCGGGATTCCGGAAGCTCTGACCATGGTGACCGAAAGAATGGAGTTGTCCCATCGCAAGGAAATAAATTTCCCTGTCCCTCAATTGCTGATCGATCAGGCTCAGAAGAATAAGTTATGGAACCTGGAGGACGGAGGGTGATATCCGGTTCCAAAAGCATTCGGGAGCGGCAGGAGGAAGACGAAGCCGGAAGCCTGGCGCCTCAAGCCTGTCTGAGCTCTCAGAGTCGCGGCCGTGAACGCCGGGAAAGGCCCCATTCCATAAGGACGGCTTTTCAGCGCGACCGCGACCGGATTATCCATTCCAAATCATTTCGCCGGTTGAAGCACAAGACCCAGGTTTTTCTGGCTCCTTACGGCGATCATTACCGCACCCGCCTGACTCATACCCTGGAAGTGTCTCAAATCGCCCGGACCATCGCCAAAGCCCTTCGGCTGAATGAAGACCTGACCGAGGGCATTGCTCTCGGTCATGACTTGGGCCACACGCCCTTCGGCCATGCCGGAGAGAAAACCCTGAATAAACTCATGCCGGGATTTTCCCATTATGCCCAGAGTCTCCGGGTGGTGGAAAAATTAGAATACGAAGGCAAGGGACTGAATCTCACTTATGAAGTCCGGGACGGGATCGCCAGGCATTCCAAGGGCCGTGGAAAAATCCTCGACGCCCCTGATAATGAAATGCCGGTCACCTTGGAAGGACAGGCGGTCCGGGTATCGGATGTGATCGCCTATGTCAACCATGACCTGGATGATGCCGTCCGGGCCGGCATCATCGGCCGCAAAGATATGGCGTCTCATCTGGAATCTTATCTCGGCCGGTATCATGCTCTCCGGATAGACAAGATGGTTAAAGATGTGATCGAGTCATCGCTGGAACACAGGCTGGAGCGGATTTCCATGAGCGGGAAAATGAATCAGGCCATGATGGAGCTGCGGGATTTTCTCTATGACAGAGTCTACTTTTCTCCCGCCGCGGCAGCACAGAATGAGAAAATCGATAAAATACTGACGGACCTTTTTGAACACATCATGGTTCATCCCCAGAAGTACGTGAAGCCGTATCCGAAAGGGGACAGCCAAAAAAAGCGGGTGGTGGATTTTATTGCGGGGATGACCGACTTTTACGCTTTGAATTTATTTGAAGAAATCTTTTTTCCCGGCAAGAAAATTTTTGTTTAGCCTGACCTATTCATAAAAAATGGTGCGTCAGATCAGATCCGGCGGGCCACCCGCCGGAAATGAAAACCACATATGGCCATTTTCACGGCCAGGGGGAATTTTTCAGGGAATTTGACCAGGCTGTATAAGAGGAGTTTCCAGTAATAACGTTTCCCTTTTTCCAGGAAGCCGAGCTTCCATACCGATTTAAAGAATGCGCTCAGGTCATGAAGTTTAAGGGAAGGAGCTTTAAACGAGGGCATGCGGTATTCCAGGAGAAATGTTTTCATTCGTTGGTAATATTTTTTTTGCGAGTAAATGGAATCCACCAGTTCCTTATAGCCTTTGACCAATTGCTGATATCCCATTTTGGGAATAAAATTGATGGACCCGTCCATGTTGTCTCCGGTGAAATAATCGGCCAGCCGGTTTTCCGATTTTAATCTCTTGTGCAGCCGGGTTCCATTGGGTGCGTTGAGCAGTCCCACCATGGCGGTGACGATGCCGCTTTGCTGGATGAACTCAATTTGTTTTTTAAAAATGGAGGGGGTGTCATTGTCGAATCCGACGATGAACCCTCCCGCGACCTGAATTCCGCGGCGCTGCATTTTCTTGACCGAATCCAGCATATTGTTTTTTTGATTGAGAGTTTTGCCGCATTCCTTCAGGCTGTCCAGGTTGGGGGTTTCGATGCCGATAAAGGCGCTCTCGAATCCGGCTTTGACCATGAGGTCAAGCAATTCATCGTCGTCAGCCAGATTGACGGTGGCTTCGGTGATGTAATCGAAAGGATAGTTTCTTTTTTGTGACCAGGAGACCATGGCTGGAAGAATTTCTCTTTTCAGCTTGCGTTTATTCCCGATGAAATTATCATCCACGATAAAAACGCCCCCTCTCCAGCCGGCTCTGTAGAGCGATTCCAGTTCGTTTATAAACTGCTGCTTGGATTTTGTCCGCGGCTTGTGCCCGTTAAGAAGAACAATGCTGCAGAATTCACAGTTATGGGGACATCCCCGGGAATACTGAAGGCTGATTCCGGCGTATTTTTTCATTTTCAGCAAATCCCAGCGGGGCGGGGGAGTGGAATTCAATTCGGGAAAATGGTTGGATTGGTAGATATGATTGGGGCGGCCTTTTTTAATGTCTTCAAGGAAAGGGGCCAGGGTCACTTCGGCTTCGTTGAGAACAAAGTGATCGACTCCCATGAGTTCCCGGTGATGGGTGGTGGCCAGGGGGCCGCCGGCCACTACTTTTGTGCCCAGCTGGTTGCAGCGTCTGAGAATTTTTTTGAATGAGCTTAAATGGATGTTCATTCCACTGAGAAAAACATAATCAGCCCAGAGGATATCCCGGTTGTGGAGGGGGGACACATTGGTGTCGATAAGTTTTAGATTCCATTCCCGGGGCAGCATAGCCGCCACCGTGATCAAGCCCAAAGGGATTTCAGAAGATTTTTTGGATACAAATTTCACCGCATCCGCGAAACTCCAAAAGGTGGGGGGTGTTTCAGGGTATACCAGCAAAATGTTCATTGTTTTCTCCTTTGCTGTATACACTATAACAAAAATCCTGCAGGTTGCGGATGGTTGGAATGTAAAAGTAATGTAAAAGCCGTCCCGGCTTGCCCGGAAGCGTGAGTTTCCGGGAGGGATGAATAATCCAGGCTGAAAAGGTATAATACACCGGGGCTTGGAAAGGAATGCGCCGGGCTTGCCGCAGAGCCGGGTGCAGGACATAAAAAGACACATAATGATTCATGAGTAAAAAACGTTCTTTGACCCGGTATGTGGTGATTTTTGTTCTGGCCCAAATCGCCTGGTTTTCTTTAGTGGGGCTGTGGATCTACCGGTTCATTTCAAGCCGTATGATTTTAAAGCAGGTGGATGAGAGTTTGTCCTCATGGGTCATGTCGGAAAGTGCCAATATTTTCACTCTGGTCCTTGGATGCGTGCTTTTTCTGGCGATTTCCATCGGCATGTCTTTGATTTTCCGGAACTTCACCGTTCAATATAAATTAACCGGTTTGTATGATAATTTTATTGCCAATATAACCCATGAACTGAAAACGCCTCTGGCTTCGATTCAACTGAACCTGGAGACATTGAAAAAACGCGATTTGGACCGTTCTCAGCAGGAAAAATTCATCACCCTCATGCTGAAGGACACCGGCCGTTTGCAGCGTCTCATCAACGCCATCCTTGAAATCGCCGGGCTGGAACAAAAAAAAGCGGTTTACCGATGCGCTGTTTTTACCGCCGGTCCGGCGGTGCGTGAATTGGTTCAAAAATCAAGAGAACGGCTTAAGCTTCCGGAAAACGCGGTGACGATTAGTGGTCAAGCGGAATGCGTGTGTGTGATCGATAAGAACGCATTCCGGATTTTGATCGACAACTTGATGGACAATGCCGTCAAGTACAGCCGGGGGCCGGTTCAAATCCATGTCGCGCTGCAGTGCACGGCAAAAAAATTCATTATGGAATTTTCCGATGCCGGCATCGGGATTCCTTCAAAATATTCAAAAAAAGTGTTTTCCAAATTTCACCGGGTGTACCGCCCCGATGCTCCCAATGTCAAAGGAACGGGGTTGGGACTTCATTGGGTTAAGGAAATCATCCGGTATCACGGCGGCAAAGTGAAGGCCTTGAAAAGGGAAAAGGGGGCGGCTTTCCGGATTGAGCTTCCCATCTATCAAGTCAGCAAAAAACGGTATTTGAAAAAGTTGTTAAAAAGAGCCCGAAATCTGGGAAAGGTTTAATATGATATGAGCGCCGATGATTTTGCCGGAAGTCAAATTCTGCTGGTCGAAGACGAAGAAACGCTCGCTGCAGGGATAGAGTACAATTTGAATCAGGAAGGCTTTGAGGTGGTGTGGGCGGAGAACGGACGCCGGGCTTTGGAGATGTGTGAGAGCCGGGCGTTTGATTTGATCATCCTGGACATTATGATTCCTTACCTGGACGGATTTGAAGTGGCGCGTAGAATCCGCGAAAAATCTCCCCGGATTCCTATTCTTATGCTGACGGCCAGAACCGGCGTGAAAGACCGGGTGAAAGGACTGGAAACCGGAGCTGATGATTACTTGACCAAGCCGTTTCATCTCGAAGAGCTGCTGGCCCGGATTAAAGGCCTGTTTCGCAGGAAGCAGTGGTATCAATCCGAATCCGGTGTGCCGTCCCGGTACCGGTTCGGTGACAATGAAGTGGATTTTAAGAATTTGACCGGAAGAGCCGGAAACAAGCCGGTTATTCTCACTTATCAAGAAGCCATGGTCTTGAAGTATCTCATCGAGCATAAAAATCAAATTGTTTCCAGAAAGGAACTTCTAGAAGAAGTTTGGGGAATGAGCCCCAAGGCTCAAACCCGGACCGTGGATAATTTCATCATGCGGCTGCGAAAGCATTTTGAACCGGACCGCCAAAACCCTGTGTATCTGCAAAGCGTCCGCAGCGCGGGGTATATGTTTGTGGAGAAGAAGTGAAAGACAAAGCTAGAACCTCTCAAAGGGTGATTTATCAAGGGAAATCGGATTCCGGTTCCATAATCAGCCCCCATGGCCGCAAGAAAACCATTTTCTAAGATATAGGTCAGGCTTGCCTGGCGTATTCACGGGCCGGGATTGCCGCACGCTACAAATGAAAATGTTCATGTTTGATTTATTCAGAGGCCTTCTTCTTTTCCCGCCTTTCTCGCTTTTCTCGCCCGTCCTGCTTTTCTCGCCTTTCTCGCTCTTTTCAGACAAGATAGACGAAATGGACTGTTTTTGTTATTTTCGAATACATAGGAGGTCATATTTCCATGACTGTTAAAACTCAATCCATCCGCCTCTCATCCCGCGGCTTCCATGATATGCAGGATATAACCGGTGCGGTCTCGGATGCGGTGTCTTTCAGCCGGGTCAAAAACGGAACAGTCACCGTGTTTGTGCCCGGCTCCACCGGCGGGCTGACCACTATTGAATTTGAATCCGGCCTGGAAAAGGATTTTGCCGAAATGATGGACCGGATCATTCCCAGGGATAAATCCTATCACCATGACGCCCGCTGGGGTGACGGAAATGGATTTTCTCATGTCCGGGCTTCCCTGTTGGGGCCCTCCCTTACGGTTCCTGTCGCAGAAGGCCGGATGACCCTGGGCACCTGGCAGCAGATCGTATTCATTGATTTTGACAACCGTTCCAGGGAAAGGGAGCTGGTTGCGCAGGTTATGGGGGAGGAATAGAAAATCCGGGGTTGTCATGCGCCCGGATAAGGTTATAATGAACCTGAATAACGGGTGAGCCCGGATCGCCGCCAAAGCCAAGCCCGGCGCGGCCATTGCCTGTGTTTCCGGGCTGCGCGGTGATCGCGGGCAGGCACCCAATAGAGGAAAGCGTTCGGGCAAATGAAATGACGGATATCAAGGAAAAACTGGAACGTCTCAAGCGGGAGCGTCAAGCGAGGATCCGTTCATCCAGTTTTCAGGAAGTTTGGGCGGAAATCGAAAAAAAAGAAGGCCTGACCACCAAAGAAAAGTTGGAGCAGCTGATCACACTCAGGGGCCGGATTAAATCCGAAAAACCCCGTCCGGAGCCTCACCCCGCCATCATGGATCGTGAGGAAATTCAGTTCACGGAAACTCCGTATTCTATGGAGGCCCGGTACGGGCATATCCGCGTTTCCCAGGGGTTGGAGATTTCCGGAGAAACTCTGGCTCACCTGAGCAATGATCCGGGTTTTGAAGAACTGAACCTCTCCACCGCTTTGTTCATCGACCTGGAAACCACCGGTCTTTCCGGGGGAGCCGGAGTGGTGCCGTTTAATATCGGCATGGGCTATTACCGCGACCATAAATTCTGGGTGGGGCAGTTCTTTTTAGGCGAATTGGCTCATGAGGGAAAAATGCTCCAGGAATTGGACCGGTTTCTCCAGGACATGGATTTCCAATCCGTGGTCACCTATAACGGGAAGGCATTCGATATCCCCTTGCTGGAAACCCGGTCTGTCCTGCACCGGATTCCTTTCCGCCTGGGGGCGCTTCCCCACCTGGATTTTCTTTTTCCGGCCCGCTGCCTCTGGAAGCATAAGTTCGAGTCATGCCGGCTAGCCTACCTGGCCCGGGAGGTGGTGGGGACTTACCGGGAAGATGACATCCCTTCAGCCGAAGTGCCCGTGCGGTATTTTGAATATCTTAGAACCGGAAATTTTGAACTGGTTGAGCCGGTTCTCTATCATAATGCCGAAGACATTCTCTCCCTTCTGGGAGTGGTGGTGATCGGCGCTTCCGTTTTTTCTGACAATGAGGAGACCTGCATGGCGGACGCCATGGATTTTTTCGGGGCCGGCAAAGTGATGGAACGGCGTGGAGACCCGGAAGCCGCATCCCGTTTTTTCGGCAAAGCCCTGGACGGGGATTTGGATGAGGAAACCGGCATGTCCACCCGCCGGCGCCTTTCCCTTCATTTCAAGCGCAGCCGGAACTGGGACCAGGCTTTGACACTGTGGAAAGAAATGGCGGTTGTTGAGTCGCCGTCGCCGGACCTGCTGTTTTCCCTGCGAGAGCTGGCCATGTATTATGAGCACCGGTTAAAAGATTTTCAGACCGCTTTTAAATTCGCAGAGGAAGGGTACGTGGTTTCCCGGGGTTTTTCCGATCATTATGAAAATGATTTTTTTCACCGGAAGGAACGCCTGAAAAAAAAGATGAAGGAGTGACCATGAAAGCCATGCGGCTTCAGAAATTCGGGCCCATTGAAAACAAACCCCTGAAACTTGTGAAATTGCCCCGCCCCAGCCCGAAAGACGGCCAGGTGCTGATCAAGGTTCATGTGTGCGGGGTATGTCACACCGACCTCCATGAAGCGGAGGGAGAACTTCCGGAGATGACGCTTCCTGTTGTTCCCGGTCACCAGGTGGTGGGGGTCGTGGCGGAGAACGGTCCCGGTGCCTCCCGTTTCCAAAAGGGTGACCGGGTGGGTGCGGCCTGGCTCTATTTCACTGATGAGTCCTGCCGCTACTGCCAAAAAGGCATGGAAAACCTTTGCGAAAACGCCCGGTTCACCGGGTATCATGTTGACGGCGGCTTCGCCGAATACATCGCCGCTCCTGAAGATTTCGTTTATCCCATTCCGGAAGCCTTTCGGGATGAAGAGGCGGCTCCTTTGCTGTGCGCCGGAATCATCGGGTACCGGGCGCTTCGCCTGAGCGAAATTAAACCCGGCCGGCGTTTGGGGCTGATCGGATTCGGAGCGTCCGCTCATGTGGCCATCCAGGTCGCGGTTCACTGGGGTTGTGATGTCTATGTTTTTTCCCGGTCCGAAGATCACCGGCGCCTGGGAGAAGAGCTGGGCGCGGTCTGGAGCGGAACTCTCCATGACGATCCGCCGGAAAAGCTGGACAGTCTCATCAATTTCACTCCGGCCGGTCCCACCGTGCTCAACGGCATGCGGCTTTTGGATAGAGGGGGCGTCCAAGCCTGCGCCGGAGTCTATATGAGCCCCGTTCCGGAGATGGACTATAAAAATCACCTGTACTACGAGAAAAACCTGCGGAGCATCGCCAACGCCACCCGCCAGGATGGGGAGGATCTGCTTCGGATCGCACCGGAAATCTCTATCCGGACCACCACCCGGCTGTTTCCTCTGGAGGAAGCCAACGAGGTTCTGAAGCTTATCAAAGACAGCCGGATCGATGGCGCCGCCGTGCTGAAAATTTAAAAAATCCAAAAATGAGGGCGGGCCGGATCTCAGCGCATCTGCCGGGTTGCGGCAATCCCGGCCCGTTCATCATCCAGGTTAGCGGCAATTTTTGCCCTTAAAAAACGGTTGTTGAAATAAATCCCGCATTCCGCTATATTGATACCGCTTGGCTACCAGTTAACGTTTTCTCAGGTGCGCCCGTAGCTCAGCTGGATAGAGCGTCTGACTACGAATC
>JAWODN010000009.1:0-33598 GCA_046483285.1 Candidatus Aminicenantota bacterium
TTTTCCACAATGTAATCCGCAGGGAGCTAATCTTTCTTTAATCCGGCTCTTTCCATAAATACCGTCTGGGCTTTTTTTGTTGTTTGAATTCATTAAGGGATCCCCCGGTGCTTCACACTGCGGGATGACACACTCAAAGGCACGGCGTGCCCCGGAATGACAGACTCAAAAGTGCTCCGCTCCGGGAATGATATTGGGATCATTGTCTTCGTTCGTAATGTGTTATACTCATGATGTGCAGCTCAGGCGAGAAAGGATGAAAACATGATTGATTTCGGCGGAGCGGTGGTTAAAGCGGATAGATATGATTTTGCGCTACTCGGTGTTCCTTTCGACCGAAAATCCAGTTTTCTCAGGGGAGCGGCTAAAGGCCCGGATGCTCTGAGAGAAGCCTCCACCTCAAAAGCAATCAATTCATGCACGGAAACGGGCTGGGACCTTGGAAAAGACGCGGTGCTGGTCGATAAAGGGGATATTCCAGTGGAAGACCTCGGATTTAGAGACGTTTTCCTTCGAACGGAAACAGCGGTGGATGAAATCTTAAGAGACCAGGGGTTTCCGGCGGTGATGGGGGGTGATCATTCCATCACCTATCCCGTTATAAAAGCATTTCTCAAACATTATTCGTCTCTGGATATCCTCCATTTCGACGCTCATCCTGATATGTATGAGTCATTTCAAGGAGACCGATTTTCGCATGCCTGCCCATTCGCCCGCATTCTTGAGGAGGGAGGCATTCAAAGGCTGGTTCAAATCGGATTGAGGGCTGTGACGCGGCCGCAAAAGGAATTGGCGGAAAAGCATAAGGTTGAGATGATACCTATGAAAGACATTTTAAACATGCCCCGGCTGGAATTTTCCTCTCCCCTTTATATTTCATTTGACCTGGATGCCCTGGATCCGGCTTTTGCCCCGGGGGTTTCACATCATGAACCGGGGGGGCTGACCTCGCGCCAGGTGCTTCAGATCCTTCATAACGTGAAAGCGGAAATCATCGGAATGGATTGTGTCGAGCTCAACCCGGACCGGGACCTGACCGGAATAACCGCGGCCGCCGGGGTTAAGGTGATGATGGAAGCCATGGGAATGGCTTTGGAACGGCAAAGAGGGACAGGTGAAAGGTGAACAGGAGAATGGAATACCTGGATCTTATCGGCCCGCCATTCACGGTTCACTAAACACGCCGGTTTAACAGTCTGACGATTTTTCCCAGCCATACCTCATCTGATTCGGAAAAGGCGCCGAATTTTCGGCTGTCCACATCCAAAACACCCAAAACGCGGCCTGTCCGGCTGAGCCATGGAACCGCAATTTCAGAATTGGAACGGCTGTCACAAGCGATATGGCTGGGGAATTTATGCACATCCGGCACAATCACGCTTCGTTTTTCCAATACCGCGGTCCAGCAGACCCCTTTCTTTTCCGACAGCACTTGACAGGCCAGAGGGCCTTGGTAGGGCCCCACAATCAGCCGGTCTTTTTTCAGCAGGTAAAAGCCGGTCCAGAAATAGTTCGGCATTTTGTGGTGAAGGAGAGCGCAGACTGAGGACATGCGTGCGGTTTGATCGGGCGTTTGGCTGAGGAGATTTTTGAGCTGTCCGGTGATATTTTGATATCTTTTTATCAGTCTTTCCTTTGTGTCCATTTTGCTATCCTTTAAAGGAGGGGGGTGGTGCGGGCTGTTTGTCAGCAAAAGGGGGGTTGATGATGGGAACCAAAAAGGTGGGGGCTCTCCCCAGCCCGCCCAAGAGAGCCATTGTTATTATAGCAAATAAAAAGACAATGTAAAGAAAAAAACAAAATTTTTTGAAATATTTTTTTCTTCAAAAAATAAAAAAAGCATAAAGTGTTTGATATCAACGTATTAAAAAGCTTTGCGATCATTGAAAAAAATCAGGTTTTTTTGATGTTTACTATATCACATTTTAATTTGGCCCGTTTACGGGCCGAATCTCACCGCATGGGCTTTGTTGCAGGGCAAGGATCACAGCCTCAAGCCCTGCGCTTCGCATCTGCGGCAAGCCCGGCCCGTCCGAACCATTTTGTTTGAATTCATCATGAATGAGAAGAACACACCCCCTGCGGGTCTCTTATGCTGCGGAAGGGCGGGAGATCATTTCGAGACGGCCTCCCTCCTTCCCTCATCCATAACAGCTGTTCGGTGGTGATTTTATTGGTTGAGAGGTGTGTTCCACTCATGATGAATTCAAAAAATAACGGTCCAGGCTGAATTATTCTGAAGGTAAAGTTATTTTCCGCCCAATTTTCCCCTTGACATCCCTGCTTTTTTTATTATAAAAAGTGGGCAAGACAGGATTGTGATTAACCTAATCCATATTTTTAATGTTTGCTGCGGAATTCCATCGAGCCCGTAGAAAACCGGGTGAGGAAATGCAATCTATCTAATAAAAACAGGGAGGTCATGTCAATGGCGTATGAATTTACCAATTCCAAGGGAACAAAGTACTATTTGCATCACAAGGATGTCAATTTAAAAGGGGGGAGAACACAGAGAATTTATTTTTTTGCCCGGGATATCCGGGATGGGGCCTTGGATGAAGTGCCCCCGGCATACAAAGTGGTTGAAACAGCCAGAACAGGAATGCCTATTCTTAAAAAGAAATAACCTTTTATCAGTTTTAAATTTGATTCGACCGGGGGAGCCGGACGGTTCCCCCGTAATCCTTCTTTGTTGCTTAACCCGCCGTTTCCGTCAATACGGCGTATTAGTCAGGTCTCTACCTAACCTATACCTTAGAAAATCGTTTCTATGTGGTCATGGGAGCGGGAGATGGATCGCCGCCACGCGGATGTCCCCAGCGAGGACATCCGCTCCGATTCCGGCTTCGCTCTCCTCTCCTGCGGAGAGGAACCGTGCCCGCTCAGCCTTCATACGGGCCGGCTTATCCATCATCCCGCCCCCATGACATCAGTTCAAAAGTGATTGTCATCGTTCCTGGAGTATTATACACATGATCTATTCATAAAAAAATGCAATTTTTTTGTCAATCCTTCATTAACGGCGATATTCATCCTTTCCATAAAAAGAACAAACGTCACATTGTTTCTTGCCGGAATTTCATTGTAATCGTCATTTTTTCACCCTTCGGGCGGGGCCCCCGGGATGACACCCACCTTGTCATTGCGAGGCTTGCGTCAGCAAGCCGTGGCAATCCCTTCCTGCCTGGTGAAAGCGGAACCCACCGCCCAGACGAGGCAGTCAGGGATCCCTCGGTGCTTCGCACCGCGGGATGACACATCCGATTCCGGCCTGTTCATCATTCAGGCAGAATTTCCGACACCTGTCATCCAGGAAGGACATTCCATTCGTCCGGTTTCAGGGTAATAATTTGGCACGCATTTTGCTACAATAAAGAAGTAAGAGGAGGCCGCATGAGAAAACAAATGATGTTCGTGACTTTTTGGATGTTTTTCTTCACGGCGAGTTCGGCTCTCACCGGCTCGAGTTATTATGATTACAGTTACGCCCGGATGAGTTATGTGCAGGGAGATGTTTTCATTGAGAGGGCTGAAGATCTCGGCTATGAAGAAGGTGTGGTCAATTTGGCTTTAATCAAGGGCGATAAGCTGGGGATCCGTGACGGAAGAGCTGAAATTCATCTGGGGAAAAGAAATTATCTTCGTGTCAACAGCTATACCCAGCTTGATATTGCCGGGCTTCCTGATGAATACAACTACCACGTGCAGCTGCATCTCATTTCAGGTGAAATCTTTCTGCGGATCAATGCCATGGAAAGAGAAAAAGATATTGAGATCCATACTCCGGATGCCTCATATTATTTCCTGGAAAACGGGTTGTACTGGATTCATGTCCGGGATAATTTGGAAACAGAACTTCGTGTATTAAGCGGAGCGGTAGAAGCGGCTGCCGAGGAAGGTTCCTTGCTGGTCACCGCCGAAGAAAGCCTGCGGACGGCTGAGGGCCGGTTTTTAAACGATCCGGTTTCTCTCCGTGCATTCGAGGCGGATTCCTTTTATGAATGGAACCGGTCCCGGGAAGCCATGCACAGCCGCCGGGTTGAGCGTCATTATCTTCCTCATAATTTATATGATTATGAAGCGGAACTGGCTTATCACGGCGACTGGGTGCATGAAGGATCTTTTGGTTATGTTTGGGTGCCCCGTGTCACCAGGAGCAACTGGAGGCCGTATTGGAACGGCCGGTGGGTGTGGTATCCTGTCATTGGGTGGACATGGATTTCTTATGAGCCATGGGGATGGTGTGTATCCCGCTACGGAAGATGGCACTGGAGCGGCCGCTTGGGATGGTACTGGATTCCCACCCGAACCTGGGGGCCGGCCTGGGTCCATTGGCATTACGGGTCTCATTATGCGGGGTGGTCCCCTCTGAGTTATTGGGGATATCCGGGGGTCATCGTCAACAACCATTATTACGGACGGCATTATCGCGACTCCTATCCCCTCCATTCCCGTGCTTTGACCATGGTGCGTAAGGATCAGCTGCAGGCGCGTCATATCTCCAGGGTCTCCTTAGCCCGCAATCAGATGACCAAGGTCAGTAAAATTTCTCTTTCTTCCAGGCAGCCTGATATCCTGCCGGCGGCGAATCGTGACAGCGCTCGAACGCGGGTCGCCGCACAGGCCCTGGAGCGGTCCGAAACCCGGAGTGTGAACAGGTTATTTTCCGGCAACAGTTCCGCTGCCGTGCGTTCCCGGGTCGAGTCTTCCCGTATACGAAAAACCGGCGGAACCGCCGAAGCTTCAGAAACACGCAGCCGGATTTCCCGGAGCGGACTCACCCGTGAGAATGCTCCCCGCCGCATCAATACGGAACAACAGGGTACCGCAGCCAGAACCGGCACAGCTGACCGGGGCCGGGTTGACGGAAACCGGGCCTCTTCCTCAGCTTCGACCCGGATCAGAACTTTTCCTCCCCGGGAGGTTCGGGGAACCCGGAGCACCGGAAGCGATCAGAGGACCCGGGAAAACTCCAGCCGCACCGTCCGCAGAGAAAATATCATTCCCCGGGTGTCCACCACCGGCACCGGCCGGAATAAATCATCCGGAGCATCCTCTTCCGGAAGGATAAAAAAATATCCTTCCACTTCCATTGATTCCGGAAAACGAAGTGTTGGATCGAATGACCGCACTCTCTCGAACCGCACCCCCGCCGTTTCCTCTCCGGAACGGCGGGGATCCGCGGCCTCTTCCCGCGATCGCACTTATCCGTCGTCCCGTTCCATTTTGAATCAGACCCGTTCTTCCCGGTACATTTCCGGCCGCTCTTCTTCTTCCGATATCCTCCGTCGTTCAGTCTCCTCCTCCCAGCGCGGCCTTTCATCTCGCTCTTCCAGCTATATTCGAAGAAATTCTTCGCCGCAGACATTGATGGTCAAGCCGCGATCCTCTTCCTCCCGGACATCTTTGCTAAGCCGCTCCTCTTCGCGTTCATCGGTTTCCCGCAGTCTTTCTTCCGGCTCTGTCCGCAGCCGTTCGGGTTCAACCGCTGGAAAAACAGCCTCCCGTTCTTCAAGCGGAAAAACCAGGAAAAAATAAGGCTCTTCATTCACCTGAATTATTAACGGAGCTGCCTCCGCTCCGCAGCTCCGGCCCGTTTCTTATCCAGGCCGGGTTATCAAAATCTGAATTTTTATCTTTACTTTTGACTTCCGGAATGATATAAATTAATCTAATTTAAAAAGAAAGAAATGTTTCCTTTTATATGAAAATGTTCTTTCTTGGCAGAACCTTTGAATCAATGCTTTTGGAGGTATAAGTTATGGCTATTATGAAGGACAACCGGAATAAGATGCTTCGAATTATCAGCCTGTCTATGTTAGCTTGTTTTTTGGTCCTGGCATCTGTGGCATGTCAGCAGGAAGAAGACCCGGAAATTAAAGCAGAGCCAATGGAAGAGGGAGTGGTGGAGTTTGAAGGAAGCGTCAAAGTCGCCGTCGGGCAATATATCTACATCCCCGAAGCCCGGGGTTTTGACGTTGTCCTGAAGGGAGATGTGCAGGGGGGAACGGAAATTCTTCTTGATCAAGCCGTCAGAGGTTCCGGAAAAGTTAATCCCGATATTCCATCCATGCTGGTGGCGGATTTTATTGAAGTGCAGCAGAATGGAACGTGGACCAATGTCTATACCCGAACGGATGAGTCAATGGCGGTGGAAGATTATGTCACTCTTCAGGAAAGAGAACAATTCCAGCAATTGGAAGATTTGTCATACGATAAAAAAGAAGTCTGGGAAGATAAGGAAAAGGTCAAGATATACGGAGCTTTGGAACAGACTGAAGAACCTGAAGAAGGAGAAGACGCGGTTCAAATCATCACTGTGCTGGACCCGGAAGATAAGCAGGAAATCGGAAAAGTCTTGGTTGATAATATGACCGACTTCGCGAAATTTTACATTCAGAAATTGAGTGTATTCGATGAATTCTGGTTTTATGTCAATATTAAGGAGACCGTTGACTGGAGCGTCCGCAGCCGCAGCCGCGAAATGTTTCATGCGGATGTCTTATTCGCGGGCTTATTTTAATTCATAGATTCTCATTCTCCGGCTTTTCTTATAAAGGCAAGCGCTTTCTGCTGAGGAATCCTTTCATTCTGTCTTGTTTTTGATTTGACCGGCTGCGTCCGGGTGCTGCAGGTGAAAAAAAGTCGCCTGCTGATAAGCATGAGCCGCCCGGAGCACCTGACCTTCCTGGTAAAGATTCCCGGTAAAAGTGATGCTGAGAGGGCGTCCCTCGTCATCGAATCCATTGGGCAGCACAACGGCCGGATGTCCGGTGAGGTTGGTCAGCAATAAATTCGAACTTCCATAGAAAGAAGGAGCCACATAGACATCCACTTCTTTCATTTTTTCAGCCATTTTTTGGATAAGAAGGGTCCGCAGGCGGTTGGCCTGAATGTATTCCACCGCCGGAATCATGCGGGCCTGGCGGAAAAGGTTGGGCCAGGAGCCCCGGGTCTGGCGCACCAAAAGGTCATCTTTCCCGCTGCGGGTGAGTTCATCGAAGGCGGCCGCGGCTTCCACCATGAGGATAAAACTCATAGCCTCAACAGGAATATCAGGCAGGCTGAACGGAACCAGCTCTACCCCGTGACCCCTGAGAACATCCAGAACCGCCTGGTCGTATTTCCGCTCATCTTCCCCTTGATCAAAAGCCGGTTCGAGATAACCGATGGTCAAATCGGACAGGCCCCGGTCCGGCTCCCAGTTGAAGGGGATGTCTTTGACGGTTATATCCCGGCTGTCAGGACCATAAATCGCTTGGAAAACCAGAGCGCAGTCCTCAGCGGTCCGGCCGATAGGGCCGATTTTATCCATACTCCAGCTCAGAGCCATGGCCCCGTACCGGCTGACTCGTCCGAATGTCGGGCGCAGCCCTGTGACTCCACAGCGGGAGGAAGGGGAAACGATGGATCCGTAAGTTTCGGTTCCTATGGAAAACCCGACCAGCCCGGCGGCCGTGGCGGCGGCTGATCCGGCTGAGGAACCGCTGGATCCCTGCTCGATATCCCAGGGGTTTCGGGTGCTTCCCTGATACCACACATTTCCCATAGCCAAGGCTCCCATGGCAAGTTTTGCGACCAAAACGGCCCCGGCTTCCTCCAGTCTTTGGACCACTGTGGCATCATAATCGAAAACCTGATCTTTATACGGCATAGCCCCCCATGTGGTGGGGATGTGTTTGGTCGCCAGCAGGTCCTTGGCTCCCCAGGGAACACCATGCAAAGGCCCCCGCCAGCGCCCCGCTGCGATTTCCCGGTCCGCTTTTTCAGCTTGCCTTAAAGCCAGGTCCTCGGTCAGGGTGATGACACACTCTAAGCTGTCACCATATTCCCGCAGACGATCCAAGTACAGATGAGTGAGCTGGAGAGATGTGATTTTCTTCTGGTAGAGCAGCCGGGCCAAGTCGGATACCGGATAAAAGGCCAGTTCTTCGAAATGATCAGGCATTTCCACAGGTTTGTCCGGATCAAAGATGAAGTTTTGTCTGGAAGGTCCGGGGTTGGCTCCGGCAGGAACCGGGTCAAAATAAAGAGCCGGAGTCACCTGGTTGGAAATGTTGGTTTCCCTCAATCTTTCATAAGAAGATTTATACTGCTGCAGCCCTGGGAGCATCATTTTTCGCTCTTCCGGAGTTATTTCCAAGCCGAATAGTTTTTCCGCTGATTCAATGTGAGAGGGGGATATCCCCGGTTTCGGTCTCAAGAAGATAAAATAAACGGCCGTGGCTCCGGCTAAAAGTAAAACGATGAGAATAGCTCCGGTGGATTTTTTCATGATTCCTCCTTGGGATTGTTATTTTGAGTTTTTTCGGCTTTTTCCGATGTCCTTTTTTCTTGATTTTTAAAAAGCCGTTTAAAAACCGCCGCTCCGAGCAGGATGGACAGAAAGATCCAGAAAACGGGAAAAGAATAATCTTCCCACCGCCAAAAAAAATGGGTGCTGAATCCAATCAGAATCAAGATCGCCGTGACAGCCAATGAGATGAGAAGCGGCCATATGATCAGGGTGCCGCAGCCTTCTCTTTCCGATTCACCTGGAAATTCTTTTTTTTCTTCGGGGATATGGTTTTTTCCCGGCTCCCAATAGATTTGTCCGCACCGGGGACACCGGGATTGGCTTGAAGGCACCGGGGTATCACAATGAGGGCATTTTCTCATGCCGGTCTCTTGACCGGCTTATATCACAGGGCCGGGGATGATGTCAATTTGATGTTTTTTTCTCCAGAAAACTGGCGGGGGAGAGATGACTTTTGTACAATAAGGCATGTTATGATTCGAACTATAATTTCAGATATGGGAAATGTGCTGCTTTTTTTTGATCATATGATCTTTATCCGCAGGATCGCGGTTTTCACTTCTCATTCCCCGCAAGAGATTTTAAGAATTCTGCAAAAGCATATTGAACTGATAAAAGATTTTTCCCGGGGAAAGATGGAACCGGAAGCGTATGTTGACAAAATGATTCAGCTTTTAGGCGCGGACATTAGGAGGAAAGACTTCATTTCCACGTACCGGAATATTTTTTCTGTCAACCGGAATGCGCTGGAAGTCTTGAAAGAGATGAAAGATTTCCGGCAGATGGTTCTTCTGTCCAATACGGATTTCATTCATTTTGAGTATATCAAGGAAGTGTTCCCGGACATGCTTATTTTTGATGAATATGTTCTTTCTTTTCAGGAAGGATTGATCAAGCCGGAGATTGAGATTTATAAAAAAGCTCTGGAGAAAGCCGGGATTGCCGCAGAGGAAGCCGTTTTTATAGACGACTTGGAAGATAATGTGAAGCCGGCGGTTGATTTGGGGATGAAAGGAATCGTGTACCGGAAGGACATGGACTTGCGGGCGGAACTGCGTCGTTACGGAATAGGCGGCTCAACAAAGCCGGGGTGATTTTATCGGACCTATTCGCGCGAAAATAAAAAAAAGTCCATTTCGTCTATCTGGTTTGTCTGGTTTATCTGGTTTGAAAAGGGCGAGAAAAGCGGGAAAAGCGGGAAAAGAGAGAAAAGCGGAAGGCCTCTGGAAAAATTAAACATGAACATTATCATGGTTCGTGGTGTGATATACACATGATGAATTCATAAAAAATATGAATTCATAAAAAATGGCGATGAAGGAGACCCGCATTTGCGGCCATCCCGCCCGCTCGTCATGCCGGCTGAAAAAAAATTTAAAAAAAATTCAAAAAAGGGCTTGACAAGAGCCCTGAACAGGTATAAATTTAACAACGCTTTGGTACAATATTTAGTATTTAATACGCAGCAATAACACCATATATAGTAAATCAATGGGGTTTTATAAAAATCAGGGGTTGGATATCCCGGAAAAGGAGAAGCTTATGCCACAAGCCATTTCGAGAATCAAAAAAAGGGACGGAGTCATCACCGATTTCGTTCAGGACAAAATCACTAAAGCCATAATGAAGTCCATGGAATCCCAAGGTCTGTCCGATGACCGGGCGGCCCAAAGTATTTCTGATATTGTGACTTTTGTTTTGGAGGAAAGATTCGGAGGCTATACGGTTCCATCGGTGGAGCAGATTCAGGATATTGTCGAGATGGTATTGATGAAGCAAGGCTATCATGATGTCGCCAAGGCATACATCCTTTACCGGGACAGGCATAAAGATATACGGGAAGCTAAAAAAATCGGCATCAACCTGGAGCGCCTGATTCAGGATTATATCAATGATATGGACTGGAAAGTCCGGGAGAACAGCAACGAAGGGGTTATGAGTTTTTCCGGGCTGAACGCCCGGATTTCCGGTGAGGTGCTGGCCAATTTCGCTATGAATCAAATTTATTCCGAGAACGTCAAAAGGTGTCACCGGGAAGGAGATTTTCATGTCCATGACCTCTCTTATCCCATAGTGGGGTACTGCGCCGGATGGTCTCTGGAAAATCTGCTGAAGCGGGGTTTCGGTCATGTTCCCAACCAGGTTCATTCCTATCCGGCCCGCCACATGGAAACCGCCACCCTGCACATGGTCAATTTTATCGGGACCATGCAGGGTGAATTCGCCGGCGCCCAAGCGTTTTCCAGTGTGGATACATACTTGGCGCCGTTTGCCCGTGAAGACAATTTGAGTTACGACGCCATCAAACAGGACTTGCAAAAACTTATATTCGGATTGAATGTGCCGTCGCGCTGGGGGTGGCAGACGCCGTTTTCCAACTTGACCTTTGACTGGACAGTCCCGGAAGACATGAAGGACAAGAAAGTTATCATCGGCGGCGAAGAAAAAGATTCAACCTATGCTGAGTATCAAAAAGAAATGGATATGATCAACCGGGCCTTTCTCGAACTCATGGTGGAAGGAGACCAAAAAGGCAGGGTTTTCACCTTTCCTATTCCGACTTATAATTTGACCAAAGATTTCGATTGGAATTCCCCCAACGCCGACCTTCTCTTTGAGGCCACAGCCAAGTACGGCATTCCTTATTTTCAAAATTATGCCGGCACCGGTATGGATCCCGGTGATATCCGGGCTATGTGTTGCCGCCTCAATCTGGATCAGCGAGAACTGCTCCACCGGCCCGGGAGCATCTGGGGCCCCGGCGATTCAACCGGGTCCATCGGGGTGGTGACCATCAATCTGAACCGTGTCGGGTACATCGCCGAGTCGGAAGAGGATTATTT
The DNA here is from genome assembly GCA_046483285.1 of Candidatus Aminicenantota bacterium. Classification (GTDB taxonomy): domain Bacteria; phylum Acidobacteriota; class Aminicenantia; order Aminicenantales; family Aminicenantaceae; genus CAYRTV01. The sequence continues at coordinate 11,140 of JAWODN010000009.1, forward strand.
CAGCCGCCTGGGGCATCTGATGGTTTTGGCCAAGGAGTCTCTGGAAACCAAGAGGGAAATCATCAATAATATGCTTGAAATAGGCCTGGTTCCCTATACCAAAGCGTATTTGGGCCATTTTGAAAATCATTTTTCCACGATCGGCATCTTGGGGATGCATGAAGCCTCATTGAATTTTTCAAACAAAGGCATCCAATCCCCTGAGGGGAAAGACTTCGCCGTCAAAACGCTGGCCTTTATGCGGGAAAAGCTGCAGGAGTTTCAAGCTGAGACAGGTCACCTGTATAATCTGGAGGCGACTCCCGCCGAGTCCACCTCTTACCGCCTGGCCCGGCTTGACCGCCAAAAGTACAATGGAATCATCACATCCGGTACGGACAAACACCCTTTCCTGACCAATTCCACTCAATTGAACGTGGATGCCACCCGCGACATTTTTGAAGCTCTCCGCCATCAGGAGGATATTCAGCCTCTTTATACCGGAGGAACCATCTTTCATGCTTTTTTGCCGGAATCCACAGACCGTGACGCTTGCCGCAAGCTGGTGCAAAAGATCGCTCAATCCCGACTTCCCTACTTCAGCGTCACTCCCACCTTTTCCATCTGTTTCAATCATGGATACCTCCGCGGCGAAGTTGAAGTTTGCCCGGAATGCGGAGAAGCGACCGAAGTCTATTCCAGAGTTGTGGGATACCTGCGGCCGGTGGCCACCTGGAATGACGGGAAACAACAGGAGTTCAAGCAGCGCATGACGTTTCAGAATTTTCAGAAAGGGAACACAGCATGAAGTATTTACTTTTCACTCTGCCTAACTGTTCGCAATGTGAGTCCTTGAAGAAAAGCTTGGCAAGAAGGGGATTAAGCGGCGGAGAGGTCAGCCTGGTGACGCCGGAGGGAAAGAAAAAGCTGCGCGAATATATCAAACACATCAGGCGCGATGACAAAGGGGCTGTGATTATCCCCACCTTATTGATGTTAGAGGGAGAAAGCGTCGAGGCGGTGATCAACAGTTCCGGAGAGCTGGAAAATTGGTTGAAATCAAAGGAATAGAAAAACTCGCCCCCAAGGATTACCCCGGTCATATTTCCGCCACCGTGTTTTTAGGCGGATGCAATTTCCGTTGTCCTTTCTGCCATAACCGGGACCTGGTTCTTCATCCCGATAAAATGCCGGCTTTTCCCATGGATTATTTCATCAGCTTTTTAGACGCCCGGGACGGCTGGCTGGAAGGAATCTGTATCACCGGCGGCGAGCCTCTTATCCACGAGGACTTGGAGGTGCTGCTGCGGCTGATCCGGGACCGGGGCCTGAAGATCAAGCTGGATACCAATGGCTCATATCCTGACCGGCTTAAGAAATTTGTGGACAGCGGCCTGGTGGATGCGGTCGCCATGGATGTTAAGGCGGCCTCCGGGGATTACAACCGGGCGTGCGGAATCAAAGTCGCCTTGGATGCGATTCAGCGCAGCCTCGATTTGATCGCCCGTTCCCGGATGGAGGCGGTGTTCCGGACCACCGCAGTGCCCGGCATCATCGACGAAGATGCGGTGAGAATGATAGGGGAGTGGCTGCCCGGGAATGTTTTATTTCAGCTTCAGCAGTTTTCATCCGGCAGCACCTTGAAGCCGGAATATGAGACGATCAAACCCTATTCCCCCGCCCGGCTGAAAGAGCTGGCCGCTGTTGCCGGGGAATATTTTTCAGAGGTCCGGGTTGAAGGAATATGACCATGAAATTGAAAGTCAAAAAAATTCATGACCACGCCAAATTGCCGGTTTACGGACATAAAGGCGATGCGGGTTTGGATGTGTTCGCTTGCGGGCGGGTTGAATTGGAGCCCTTGGTTCCGGTGGCGGTGCCAACGGGAATTCAGGTGGCGGTGCCTGAAAATCATGTGGGGCTGATTTGGGATAAAAGCGGATTGTCTCTTAAGGGAGTCCATCGTCTGGCCGGAGTGGTGGATTCCGGGTACCGGGGAGAAGTCAAGGTGGTTCTTATTAATCTCAGCCGGGACATCATTGTGGTTAAAGAAGGCATGAAAATCGCCCAAATGCTGATTCAGCCGGTCAGGGAAGTCACGGTGGAGGAAGCCGGCAGTCTGGATAAAACCGTGAGGGGCGAGAACGGTTTCGGAAGCACCGGGCGTTATTGATGAAAGGCGGTTCCGGTTTTTTAAATCCTGATCGTTTTACCGTCATCCTTTCCCGGCCGGACTCGCCGGAGAACGTCGGATTGACCGCCCGGGCTATGAAAAACACCGGTTTCAACCGACTGCGTTTAGTGACCGATAAACCGCTGCGTTCAGGGGCGTATATCACCGCTGTGCATGCGCATGAGATCCTGGAGAATTCAAAGCGTTTTTCAGATCTGGATCAGGCCGTTCAGGACTTGAATGTGGTGTTCGCCGCCTCCGCCCGCCGACGGAAAAATTTCCCCGGTTTGCCTCTTTCCGGTTTAATTCCGCAAATCAAGGCTTGGCCCCCCGGCACTTGCATCGGCTTGCTGTTCGGCAATGAAAGGACCGGCTTGTCTTCACATGAGCTCCGCCGTTCCAGCTTCAGGATCGTCCTGCCCCAGGCCTCACAACAGCCCTCTTACAACCTGGCCTCAGCCGTACTTCTGGTGCTTTTTCATCTCTTTGTGAATAAACATAAAGAGAATTCCTTATGTGAAAGTCCTCCTGAGATTCCCCTTTCCCGCTCCGAACAGGATGCTTGTATTGAGCTGATTTTAAAAAAACTGGAGCTGCTCAATTTCATTCATTCCGGGAACAGAGAGCATATCCGTGACCGCGTGTATGACTTATTCGGCCGGATGGCCATGACCGAACCGGACCGGCGGCTGCTGTTGGCCATCTTTTCAAACCTGGATGATATGAAAAAATAAATGTGATTCAACACAAACAGAAAAAAAAGATTAACCAAAGGAGCCATTCTATGCCCAAAGACATCAAGGTCAGTTTCCCGGGAGGGAAACGCGTGGACGCCCAAATCAAGGAATTCACCATTCAAACCGACCAGCCGGTTCATCAAGGGGGTGACGGGGCCGCTCCGGCTCCGTTTGATCTTTTTCTGGCGTCCCTGGCGACATGCTCCGGTATTTATGTTTTATCGTTTCTGCATCAGAGAGATATTCCGGCTGATGATCTAAGCCTGGTGATGCGCAGCGAAGTGGACAAAAATTCAAAGATGATCAAAACGGTCACTTTCGATATTCAGCTTCCCCCCGGTTTTCCTGAAAAATACCATAAGGCGGTGATCAAGTCAGTCAATAGCTGCGCCGTGAAAAAACATATGGAGACCCCTCCGGATTTTAAAGTCAAAATCACGGATTAAATCCTTGCGGCCATGGAATCGGGCGATGGAACGCCTCCACTTTACTTTGCGTTGACACCTGAAGTGAAATCTATTGACTCCGGAGTGGCTTGATGATATATAAAGAAAAACGGAAGTGATAGACAAGGGGCTTTGCAGAGAAAATATGCCGTTGAAAAGATCAAGACGTTTAGTAAAAGATCATTTTGAGACGGCTCTGATTATTCTCATCATTATTGGGGTTCTGGCCATCGCCTTTCTGGTTCACTATAAACTGGCTTTCTTGAATTTCTTTTTTATTCCGGTGATGCTGTCTGCTTATTTTTTGGGAAGGGACCGGGGAGTCCTGACAGCGGTCCTGTGTGTGCTGGTAGTGTTTTTTTACCTTTTGTTATTTGGAATGGTCACCGGCCCGCAGGATGTTTTAGCCCTGGATGAAATCATCTCCTTAACGGCGTGGGCCGGTTTTCTCATTTTAACCGGAGCCATTTTAGGCGCGGCGTCCGAACAGCGGCAGAAACGGCTGGAGAATTTGAACCGGGCCTATGTGGGTCTGTTGGAAATTTTGTTCTCATATCTTCAATGCGGAGATGAAACCCGGCCTGAGTCCATGAGGGTGGCCCATCTGGCCGGCCGGATTGCGGTCACCGCCGGGAAGGAAACCAGGGAGGTGGAAAATATTAAGTCGGCCGCACTCTTATGTGAAATCGGAAACTTAAGGGAAAACATATCCCTTTTTATAGAGATGACGGAATTCGTCGGCAGAGAGATTTCTGATTCATCGTTTCGCGACAGGGAAAAAGTTATGCTGCAAAGCACCGCGTCTTTGCTGGCGGAAGTGCAGCCTTTGGTGCAAGGCTATTATATTCATTATGTCGAAGAATCAGATAAAATGGTTAAGGACTTGAAGGAAATTCCTTTCGGGAGCGCGGTGATCGCCCTGGCTAATATTTACGAAAAAATACGGACTGGAGCCCGGCCTTTTCAAAACCGCCCTGAGTTCAGCGAACTTTCCCGGATTAAAGAGCTGGCGGGAACCGCTTTCCACGAATCCGCTGTCAACGCTTTGATGCTGACGGCCGTTTCTTTGCGGACAGCTCAGCCATAATGATCAAACCTTTCTGAACCTTAACTGTTCCTCATTTTCAATTCACCACCCCTCCCCCTACAGCGGACAGATCACTTTGAGGGTTTTGGGCATGATTTTAATTTCCACCTGGTCCCGTTTCCCTAAAAGTTCTCCATTGTACTGCACGGGCAGGTTGGTGCCTTTGATGACGATGCGTTTGGCTTTATAGTGAAGCTGTGTTTTTTGAAAGGTCCCGAAGTATATGCCGGGAAAGGTAAGCATAAATTTCAAACTGCTGATTTCAAAAAAGGTGACGTCGACATAGCCGTCGTCAATCCGGGCTTCCGGCGCCATTGTCCAGCCGTATCCGAAATGCCGGCTTTTTCCGATAAAGCAGTCGAAGACTTTTAGCCGCAGGTGTTTGTGTTGGAAGCGGTTGCCGAAATCATCGATTCCGTCATACAGATCCACTTCCTGGCGTTTGCGGGAAAGACGGGTCATGATGCGGGATGCCAGAATATGGCCTATGAACCCGGGAATCCTGTGTTTGTTTTTTTCCACCAGCACCTGGGCGGTGGCTCCCACACTTCCGAAAGTGGCCGCCTTGTCTTCGATTTGGATCAGGTCGATTTTCTTGATTTTTCCGTTTTTGATGATTTTTAGCGACCTGGAAACACTGAGAGGAATATTAAGGCTGATACGCATAGCGTTGCCGCTTCCCAGAGGAATAATCCCTAAGGCCACCTGGTCTTTTCTGCCGGATTCCATAATCCCCTGAATCACATCGGCGATAGTGCCGTCCCCGCCTGCGGCCACAATCACATCATGGTTTTGGCATAGCTCTTTGGACTTATTGATGGTGTATTGCTTGCCTTTCTGGGCATCGGCAAAATCTCCAGGCAGATTTTTTTGGACATAATTCCGGAGAAGTTTATTACGCTGCCAACGTTTGTTGGCCGCATAGGGATTGATGATACAGGCAACCCGCCTGTTATCTGGATTGACAGTTTTTTGCATTCATTCACCAAATTCAGAAATCAAAATTTCCTGACATATTACTGAGAAAATCGTTTCTTTGTGGCCATCCCGGCCCGCTCATCTCATTCAGGATTTATATATGTATCAAAATTTTCTCTATAAGTGAAGAACAAAAATAATTCAAACCCGGCCTGTTCATCGACCAGGCTAAAGATTACCAGTGGGAAGGTATCTGAAGCCGGAGCCGGAATTAAACCTTTTTTTTCAGGACATAAACATTTCGGACCCGGCCTTCCAAGGTTAAACGTTGAAAATCAAAAACCCGGAATCCGCATTCCATCAGGAGGGAAAAAACCCGCCGGGAGGCCATCCTCCACTCCAAGGGAATCCGGCGGACAGTTGGATTTCCGGTATCGGTTGACTGGAGCATGCGGTAGAAATCTCCGGGAATCTCCACCAGGACAAGATCTGATTCAAGGTCGCCGGAGGTGCCGATTTTTTGGCCGGGCACCTGGATTTCCATCCGGCCCCCGGAGCCTTTGATTTGGGCGGTCCGGGCGCGCAGGGCCCAGGCGGCTTCCGCCGTCAATTTTTTTGAATCCAAGGACACGGGTTTCTGCCGACGGTCCCGAAGGTCCCAGGTGACATAAAACCGGTCGGACGGGATGTCCTCCCGGTTGAGCCGTCCTCCAAAATTCCGGTAGCAGGAGGCGATATATTTTTCCACCCGCATGCCCAGCTTGTGGATATTGCGGTTGGCGTTGACCCCGGTCAAGGGGTCAAAGGTGCAGGAAATGACATCCACGCCGAGGATATTTTGGACAGCATCAGCCTGGTGGTGTTTGAGGGCCGAACCCAATCCGAAACGGCGCACGTCTTCATGCACCGCTGCGTATTGAGAATAAAAATGCAGATTGTCGCGCCGGCGGTATCCTATGCTTTTATCCATCGCACCCACATATCCGTATGTGAATCCGACAAATTGTTCCGGCCGGCGGGTGATCCGGCCGTTTTCATCTTCCGAGTACGCCCCGGTGAAAAGGCTGCCGCCGCATGAAAAGTAGTTTTCGCCGGCCATGTTGCGGCGGCCGGAAAAGTGATCATCCGGTTCTTCCCAGATTTCCTGACGGAGGTCTTCATATTTCTGGTAATCTTCATCCCGGGTTCCGGTTTCCACGAACAACAGAAACCGCCGCCCCCGTCTAACTATGACTTTTTTCATCGATGCCTTTTTCAATGTTCCTGACCTATACCTTAGGAAAATGGTTTCTTCATGGCATATGGAATTCAGGTATGGTCTGTGCTCCCTTCAAATTTTTAACGCCATTCTTCGCCCTGTGTTTTCGGCTGCTGCGCAACTCCCCCTGTCCGTGGGTCAAACATGCTCGCAGCCCGGCTTCGCCGGGTTCCATCAAACACAGCCCTCAGCCTGACCCACTCATAAAAAAATGGCGATGGTCTTTTTATGAGTATTTTTTCAGAGGAATGCAAGGAATTTCTGAAAATGACAGCTGAAACGTTTTTGTTAGCTTTGCCTTTCATCATAATCGCAATTTTTTTACCTTTCGGGAAGACATGCCACTTTGTCATTGCGAGGCTTGCGCCAGCAAGCCGTGGCAATCCCTTTCTGCCTCGTGAAAACGGAACCCACCGCCCATACGAGGCAGTCAGAGATCCCTCGTCGCTCCGCTCTTCGGGACGACATTGAATTAAAGAATTGTCGTCGCCTGCGGCAATCCCGGCCCGTGAATAGGCCAGGATCGAAGGCTAAATCTTCAAGGTCGCTTCAGCCACACCTGAATTCCATAAAGCCGTAACAACCTCATTCCGTTAATAAATCATACCTCAAGTGAAATCCCTATTCAAAATCCGCGCCAGCTGCGGCACGGCTGGAGGGGGGGCCCCCCCGCCCGCAGGCAGCGAGGACGGGGGAGGAAGCCGTGCCGGGGCCCTACTCCCTATTTTCATCGCTTTTTGGTGTGTTATACACATGATAAATCCATAAAAAAATTGCGATGATTTTGCAAATCTTTCATTAACACCGGTATTCATCATTGTCATTGCGAGGCTTGCGCCAGCAAGCCGCGGCAATCCCTTCCTGCCTGGTGAAAGCGGTGCCAACCGCCCATACGAGGCAGTCAGGGATCCCACGGTGCTTCGCACCGCGGGATGACACACTCAAAGGCGCTCCGTTCCCCGGGAGGACATGCCGCTTTGTCATTGCGAGGCTTGCGCCAGCAAGCCGTGGCAATCCCTTTCTGCCTGGTGAAAACGGAACCCACCGCCCAGACGAGGCAGTCAGGGATCCCACGGTGCTTCGCACCGCGGGATGACACACTCAAAGGCACGGCGTGCCTCGGAATGAGAGACTCAAAAGTGCTCCGCTCCCCGGGAGGACATGCCGCTTTGTCATTGCGAGGTTTGCGTTAGCAAGCCGCGGCAATCCCGGCCCGTGAACAGGCCAGGCTAGTAACACTCGCACAGCGAGCCGACTAAAAAGACCGAATTGACTGAGAAGACCTAGATAGACCCAGATGGACCAGATAGACTAAACAAACGCGACAAACGCAATAAACGCAATAAACGCGACAAACGCGACAAACGCGACGAACGCGAGCGCAGCGAGGAAGGGGGGAAGCGGTGCCGGGTTCCTTTTTCCGACTGTCATCTTGGCGGATATGATAAAGCTTATTTCAAATAATCCAGCATCTGGCGGGCCAAGTCCGCTTTTTCATGGTCGGGGGCCGCGTCAAGAAATTTCTGAAGCATTTCCAAGGCCCGGTCTTTTTCATTCAATCCGATAAAAATGGTTCCGGCTTGATAATAGGCGTCGGCGTATTCGGGGTCCAGATCGGTGGTTTTGAGGAAATGCTCCAAAGCCTCCTGGTTCCGGCCCAGTTGTGATAAAACAACTCCGAAGTTGTATTGGGTGTCCGGGTCCTCTGGATTGATCTCCACAGCTTTTTGGTAATAGGGGGCGGCCTCTTCATGCTGGTTTTTTTTTGCCAGGGCTTCGCCCATTTCCTTGTTGCAGGAATAGCTTTCCGGATTAAGATCGACCGCCCGGCGGAAGGCTTCCAAGGCCCTTTCCGTATGGCCGGCTTTCTTGTAAGCCAGCCCCAGATTGAAATGATAGGCCCACATGGAATCGTTCAGATCAATCGCATCTTGAAACGCCTGAATGGCCTTTTCATAATTTTCATTTTCATAGGCCTCATTGCCTTTGACGAATTGAGAATCGGCTTCGGAAAGCTGTTTCCGGACAATTTCACTGGCGGGCTTCATGGTGATTTCGAGCCGGCGGGTCTCATCGATCCCCACTTTTATTTCCCTTGAAACCGGAACGAACCCTTCTTTTTTAAACGTAATCTGATACATGCCCGGCCAAACTCCGACTTGGGTGAAACTTCCGTCATCCCTGGTTTCCGTGGTGAACTGCTGGGCGGCGGATTTCATGGAAATGATACGGACGGAGACACCGGAAAGGGCATTTCCCTCAGTATCATAGACTGTGCCGACGATTTTTCCCTGAACGGATGCCTGCCCCGGCAGGGCCGCTAAAAAGAAAGTTATTATGATAACGGCGTATTTTTTCATAGGGGTCTCCTTATAATTCCTGTTTTTTTCCCAGGCTTCGGGCGAGTTCTTTGATATTTTCCTGGTCAGGGTTGATTTGCAAAGATTTTTGTATTAAAAGCAGGGCTTTTTCCGGTTGGTTGAGGCGGATATGGCACTGTGCGGCCAGGTTGATGACTTCCAGCTCCATGGCTTCCTTCATCAGCCGCTCTAAATAAAACAGAGCTTCATCCCATTTTCCCAGTCCGGCGTAATCAGCCGCCATAATTTTAGCCGGTTCCCGGGCACCGGTTTCTTCATACAACGGTGTGATAAGGTCCAGGGACTCCTTATATTTGTTTTGGGCGGTGAGGCTTCTGGCCAGCAGCATCACAGTCCGGGCTTTGGGCTGGATAGCGTGGGCCTGCTTCAGCACTTTTTGTGCGGAAGAGAAGCGTCCGGTATGGAAATATTGCAAGGCTGTCAAATACAGATAATCTGGATGGGGATAAGGTGGGTGGAGTTTGGCGTAGGCCCAAGGGATAGCCGGAGCCGGCTGGTCCATCAGGATGAGGTTTGCTTTTGCTTCAATCCTGACTTGGGAGGAGGAAACTGCGAGACGGATGCGGTAATATCCCGGCCTGACCCGGTCAAGCGGGAGAGGGAATATGTCCAGGGTGCGGCCGTCCGGTCCCAGAGCCTGCCGGAGCGGCATTTCCAAGCTGGCGGCCGGCTTGCCGGTTTCCGAGCCGGCGGAAACCACATCCAATTTGAGGTTGTATTCCCCGGAAGGAAGGCGCATAACCTGAGCCAACACCCCCGCCTCGGTTCCGGCCGGGATGTTTCCGGAGGCGTTCGCCAGGTACTGGATGCCGTTGAACGCAAAGGCTTTTATTTTACCGGCTTGCTGCGGATTGAGGTTGTGCCGGCTTTGATAGACCATCAGGTTGCTGATCAAGGGACCGGCATTTTCGTCAGGAACCGTAACGGCGGTGTTGAAAGAAGTGAATTCCTGGCCGGTTTTATTTCTCATTAAAAAATAAAGCCGGTACTCTCCGGGAATAACCGGCAGAATGTCTTGAAAGGCGAATAACCGGTTTTGATGGCGCTGGTATTCTTGGGGAGTGATGGTCAAAGGAATTTCTTCTTCTTTTTCCAGCACCCGGTTGCCTTCCCGGTCTTCCATCCGCAAGTTAAGCTGATAAGAGGCATAGGTTTTGTCTTCGGCGCCGGCGAAATTGATCCGGGAAGGCTCCAGGGACCAGTGGAGAAAGGGCTGGTCTTTGTGATAGAAAATTTTGACCAGATGCCGGCTTTCTATGTATTTGTGGGAATATTCGGTTTCCACGAAATCTTTGAAATAAAGGAACTGGCGGGCATAGGCATCGGAGAACTTTTTTTCCGGAAGGTTGTGGACAGCGGCGACCAGAGATGCGGAAGACAGGGATGTTTCCCCCAGTACTGTATCTCCCGGAATATAGGACAGGGACGCCCGGGCCAGTTCGCCGGATATCCCCCGGATCATCCGCAAGGCTTGATTGCGGTTGAGGCTTTGCCCCGGGACGGTGGGAGCCACCAGCTGTTCCGGGCCTTCCACGCCGGGGGAGTACAGCCGGTATTCCCCGATTCCCCGCGGCTGATAAAAAATCATATAGAAAAAAGGGGGGAGGCCGTATTCGGCCTGGCCCCGGTAATGCCATAATTCCAGGGGATGAAGGTTGGATTCAGTGGCGTAGCGGTGCCGCTGCAGGGGCGGACCCAGGGCGAGGTAAAAGCGGCCCCGTTCGGTCTGATGACCCGGCTTGGGGGCGTCATGTCCGAAATGCCGGTCGGCGAAACGGACGCGCTCCATGTATTCCTGGTAGAACTCATTCACTTCGGTGTCAGGGCGGGTGTCACGCCGTTTCCAGAAGGAATGGATGAACTTGCTGCGCTCGGAATCGTTTTTCAACTGCAAAAAGACCTCGCGCTCGGTTTTGGTGATAATGGGATTCACCAGCTTCAGCCATTCTTCAGGGTTTTGAGCCGTCTGTTTTTGTCTTCCGTAGCCAGTAACAGTCAAGCTCTGAATCAACACCAAAAGAATGAAAGAGATTGTGATGCTTTTCATGGGAACGCCTTTCAGCTCTGTTCTTAAAATATCAAAACTCCCGAAAAGTTGCAATTTGAATTGATTCCCATTTATCCCGGCCTCTTCACGGCGGAACTGTTTTTTGTTTACATCACCGGCCGCAGAGTGATAAAATTTCTTTAGGTCAACAGGATTCAAGAATTTGGATGTATTCAAATTTTTGGATTTTTCCATCACTGAATTTGAGATTTTAAAAAGATAACGAATTAATAATAAAGAGCTTAAGCATGGCTTGACAATTGGAACAAATATTGCAATTAAAAAAGTGGTTTTTACAAAGGAGGTGGTTTCATTTATAAAAGTTACGGGTTTGCCAACGAGAGGGTTTTTGAAAGATAAAGAAAACAGGAGGTAAAATGAAGACAAAGTTTGTTATTATGGTGACGGCGATGCTGCTGGTGCTGTCGCCGATGGCTCTTTCTCAGTCAAGAGCGACCGGCGCCGTCAGCGGCACCATTTATGATGACACCGGAGAACCCCTCCCGGGTGTATCGGTGGTCCTGACCAGCCCCAGCCTGCAGGGGGAACGAACTGCGGTCACCGGGGTGGACGGGGCTTACCGCTTTCCGGCCATTCCGCCCGGGGTGTATACGGTGCGGGCCGAGCTGCAGGGCTTCGGGACCGTCATTCAGGAAAACGTGCGTGTGACCACAACCGTCCGGCTGACTGTGGACTTAACCCTGAGTCCTTCCGCTGTTGAGGAGGAAGTCACGGTTATTGCCACATCACCCACGGTGGATGTCAAATCAACCGAAACCGCGTCCGTGACTCTGAGCAAGGATTTGATTTCCAATGTCCCGTTCAGCAATTTCACCACGGATATCGTCAACCTGGCTCCCGGCGTCAGCGGCAATGTGGCCTTCGGCGCCTCTGCCTCAACCGGAGTCTCCTATCAGATGGACGGGGTGGATGTTTCCGACCCGGAAGCCGGCTCCGCCTGGGTATTCGCTGATCCCAATATCGTGGAGGAAGCCAAGGTCATGGGCATCGGACTGCCGGCTGAGTACGGCAATTTCACCGGGGTGATTTTCAACGTGATCACCAAATCCGGCGGCAACGAATTCTCCGGCATGCTGCAGTCGATCTATCAGGGAAAAAAAGATGCCAGCCCCGAGGGATTCTGGCAGGCCGACAACAATCAGGAGTATCTGGACGATTTTCCTGATCTGACATCCCCCTTGGAAGCCATCACTGATTTCGCCGCCAATGTGGGCGGGCCCATTTTGAGGGATAAAGTATGGTTTTTTGCTGGAGCCCAATACTACCGCTCGCAGAATTATCCGGCCGGCTTTCCCGAAGCGGTGGATTACAAGCAGCCGCGCGCTTTTTTCAAAATCACGGCCCAAGCCTCGCCTTCCACCAGTCTCAATGCTTTTCTGGAATACGACGCCTACAACGGAGTCAACCGTTCCTCCGGATCCTGGGTGTCCCCGGAAGCCTGTGTGGACCAGGAGTCTCCGGATATCGTCGGTAATTTCGCGCTGACTCAGATCATTGATGAACGCACTTTCTTCGACATCAAGGGGTCTTTTTTCCACGGATATTATTATCTCGATCCTGAAGTGGGTCCCGACATCCCCGGCCGTTATGACCTCAATGACAGAATGCGCTATGACAGCGCCGGCTGGTTTTTTTACGCCGACCGCGACCGGATGCAGGCCAATGCCAGCCTGACCCACTTTGCCGAGGATTTCATCCAGGGCGACCATGACTTCAAGTTCGGTACCGAGTTTGAATACGGCAAAGTCCGCAACCGCTTCGGCTACACCGGGCCCAACAGCCGGTATTATGTGGATTATACCGGATACGGTCCTTACGGCTACTACTACACCGGCAATTATCTGGCTTACCAGTATGAAGGCTATGACTCCAACACCAACTACACCCGGCTGGAGGAGTTTGTGCAGGATTCCTGGAAAGTGAGCGACCGGCTCAACATCAGCGCCGGACTCCGTTTCACCCAGGTCTGGGGAAGTGTTAAAGGGATAGACGGGTCGGTTTATTCCAATCAGCGGGTGGCTCCGCGTTTCGGATTCACCTTCGACCTTCTGGGCGACAATACCACCATTTTCAAGGCCCATTTCGGTCAATTCACCGAAGCCATGCTGGCCTCCTATCATGACCGGCTCAATCCGGCCGACGCTTACAGTGATTTTTCGGGTCTGTATTGGGATGTGGTGAACGAAGAATGGGTCACATATTTCACCATCTCCCACGAAGACCTGTATACCCTGGATCCGGACGTCAAGCATCCTTACATGAACCAGTATGTGGTGGGGATCGAACGGGAATTGTTTAAAGACGCCTCTATCTCAGCCACTTTCATTTACCGTGACTGGAAAAACATTGTGGGCCGGACCAGCGAGAATGCGGTGTATGACCCCATGGATGTGTACGTGGAGGAGCTGGGTGAAACTTTTACGGTTTATAATCACATGAACCCGAATGACACCACCTATGTGCTGACCAACCTGACTTCCGAGCACGCCTATTTCGGGCTGGAGCCCTACCGGAACTACACCGGGCTGCAGTTTCAGTTCAACAAGCGTTTTTCCAACAATTGGCAATTGGTGGCTTCATACGTCTTTTCACGGACCCTGGGGACCATCGACAACGGCTTCGCCGATGACCTCGGCTGGGGAGGCAACACGGAAAGCCCCAACTTCTGGATCAACTCCGACGGAAACTGCACCAATGACCCCACCCATATGCTCAAGATCCAGGGTTCGGTGATTCTGCCTCTGGATATTCAGTTCAACGCTCACTTCCGGGCCATCACCGGAAGGGCCTGGACCACCCGCTACCGCACACCGTGGTTTTATCCCGGGGGGCGGGTGACCTTTTTCACCGAAGACCGGGGCTCCAACCACTATCCTATGACCCAACTGCTGGATGTGAGACTGGAGAAATTCTTCACATTCGCGCAGAAATACCGGTTGGGGTTTATGTTTGATGTGTTCAACGTGTTCAACTCCAACACCATCACCTCTTGGGGGACCCGGCTCGGGTACGACTGGCTGCCCGGCGAGTGGCCGTCCACCGACGGGCACGAGCTGTATAATTTTGTGGATGCCAGACAAGCCAGAATCGGTATCCGTTTGACGTTCTAAGCTGATACGGCGTCTCTAAGCGAAAGTTCAAGGGCGGCGCGCTCAGGCGTGCCGCCTTTTTTTTGCCGGGCGGCGATGCTGACGAAAAAAACAGGTTATGCTAAAATGGCGGCATGAAGAAAAAACGGCTTCTTGGATTAATCTCCGCAGCACTGGCCGCGGCCGCGCTGGTCTATTTTCTGGTTTTTCCGAGGGGGGATGTCAAAGCTTTTAAAGAAGGGCAGGATTTCAATGTGGTCCTGGTCACGGTGGACACTATCCGGGCCGACCGTATCGGCTGCTACGGGTTTGAGGGCGTGAAAACCCCTGTCATGGATATGTTTGCTTCCCGCGGGATCAAGTTTGAAAACTGCACCGCCGTGACTCCCCTGACGCTGCCGTCCCATACCTCCATTTTGACCGGCACGTATCCCACCTTTCACGGTGTCCGGGATAACGGAGGCTTCCTGGTGCCGGATCCTCTCATCACTCTGGCGGAGTTGTTCCGGCAGCGGGGATACGCCACCTCTGCTTTTGTGGCCGCTTATGTGCTGGATTCCAAGTGGGGGTTAAACCAGGGCTTTGATCATTATTTCGATAGTTTCGATCTCAGTAAATATAAAACCATTTCCCTGGGTAATGTGCAGCGCCCCGGTAACGAGGTCATGGATGAAGCCCTGCCCTGGCTGGAAGAAAAAAAGGACGGGAAATTCTTCACCTGGATTCACCTTTTTGATCCCCACACCCCTTACGATCCGCCGCCGCCGTATGATGAGATGTATCCTCACAGGCCTTATCTGGGGGAAATCGCTTTCACTGATTCCCAGCTGGGGCGCCTTTGGGAATTTCTGGAAAACCGCGGCCTTCTGAACAATACTTTTTTGATACTGGCGGGTGATCATGGAGAGAGCTTGGGTGAACATCAGGAGAGCACCCATGGGTTTTTTGTTTATCAGGGAGGAGTGCATGTTCCTTTGATTTTTGTCACCCCCTATGAAAAACTTCAGGGACTGGCCCCGGAAAATCCCGTTTCCCTGGTGGATATCATGCCCACTGTCCTGGAGATGACCGGGACGGCAATTCCCGGCCAGGTCCAGGGACGGAGCCTGGTGCCGGCTTTTACCGGCGGCAGGCGGATGGAAAGCACAGCCTATGCCGAAACCTTTTATCCCCGCTTTCACTACGGCTGGAGTGAGCTGAAGAGCATTCAGGACGGCCGTTTCAAGCTGATAATGGCTCCAAGGCTGGAATTGTATGACCTGGAAGCTGATCCGGGGGAATTGAACAACCTGGTGGAAGAGCGTCCAGCTGACGCCCGCCGGCTTTTAACCCGGCTGGAGAATTTTATCCAGGAGACCAGTGAAAATGCGTATGAACTGGATTACACCAAGATGGATGAAGAGACCCGCCAGAAGCTGAGCGCCCTGGGCTATATCGGCACTTTCACTGCCTCCGGTTCCCTGTCCGGGCGCAATCTGGGCGACCCCAAGGACAAGATCGTGGTGTTCAACCAATTGTCCCGGGCCCGTGAACTGTCCCTGCAGGAAAAATACGAAGAGGCCGCGGCCATGGTGGAAGAGATCATACGGGAAGATCCCAAGGTGGTGGATGCCTATTTTACCCTGGGGAACCTGTATTTCAAATGGAGAAAATTCGACAAAGCCCTGGAGAGTTTTTTCCAGGCCCTGGATCTCAAGCCCAATGATTCCTTTGTGGTGATCAATATCGCCAACTCGTATATACAGATGAACCAGCTGGAGGAGGCCAAAGATTTCATACTGGACTCCATAGACAATCTGGAGCCGGATTCCCAGATTATGCTGATCCTGGGAAATATTCATAACGCTCTGAAAGAAGGCGATCAGGCGCTGGAATATTACCGGAAATGCATCGACCTCAATCCGTCTTCGGCTTCGGCTTTTAACGCCATGGCCGGCATCTTTATCGCCCGGGATCAAATCGGGGAGGCCGGACGTTACCTGGAGCGGGCCAGGGAGCTTAATCCGCAGCTGCCTTCCTTGTTTTATCATTTCGCGCAGTACTATGAGGCCCGCAGCGAGTTGGATAGGGCCGAGCAAGCCTACCAGCAGGAATTGGAAAATGTTCCGCATAATTTCCGGGCGGTGTTCAATTTGTCCCGCCTTCACCGCCTTCGAGGACGTCCGGATAAGGAACTGGAATATCTTGAACAAACCATTGAGATCAATCCCCGTTTTCCTTTGAGCTATTTTTATAAAGCCCGGATTTATCTCAACAGGGGGGAAAATTACGAGGAAGCCGTCGAATGGGTGAAAAAAGGCATCGAACTTGAGCCGGAAAAAGACGACCTTCCTCTGGGCTATTTTCTGCTGGCCGATTTATACAACCGGCTGGGCGAGCCTACCAAATCCAATGAATACGCCCGGCTGGGGCAGGAAGCGCAGCAAGCCGTAAAGAACATGGGGAATCATTGAAGACGTCATTCCCCGCTTGATCTTTCCGTATGAGAATAATTATTATCTAAAAACAATATTTGTAATATATGCCGTCATCTGATAATATAACGGCTCTGGACAATTCAGTGCGCCGGGATGGCCATTTTTTATGAATTCATCATGAGTATAACACACCACGAACCATGAGAATCACTTTTGAGCTGTTGCCATGGCAACAAGAAAACGATTTTCTAAGTAATTATTCATGGCGGCTTCGCCACCCGCGGCAAATGAAAATGTTCATGTTTGATTTTTTCAGAGGCCTTCTGCTTTTCCCGCCCGTCCTGCTTTTCTCGCTCGTCTCGCCTTTCTCGCTTTTCTCGCCCTCTTCATACCAGATAGACGAAATGGACTATTTTTGTTATTTTCGAACTAATAGGTCAGGTTGTAGAAATGATGAATATCGCAGTTAAGGAAAGATTTACAAAACAACGCCATTTTTTATGTATAAGAAGGATAGGAACTTTTAGCCATGATGAAAAACACAAAGCGCACCATAAGAAAGCTTAAGGAGGCCGGGCTGAAAATCACGCCCCAGCGTTTGGCTGTGGTGGAGATTCTGGAAGGAAACGGATCTCATCCTTCAGCCCAAAACATTTATGAGGAAGCCAAAAAGAAGTACCCCATGATGTCTTTCTCCACGGTGTATAAAACACTGAGAGTTTTGGAAAAGGTCGGAGAAATCCAGCAGCTGTCCATCGCGGAAGACCGGGTGAATTTTGATCCCGAAACCACTCCCCACCATCATTTTCTCTGTGAAAAATGCGGCCATATTTATGATATAGAGGAACCTTCGCCTGTGAAGATCACACGTCTCGAGGGACACCTTGTGAACAAGACCCAAGTGTTTTATTATGGGATTTGCTCTAAGTGTCAATAAAGCCGGACGGCCTTCGGCTCTTCTGAACAGGGACCGGCTGCGATTATGAAAAGACCATCGCCGTTTTTTACTCAATTCATTAAGTGCCCAACACATCCCCAACGATGAAAATCGTTTTTGAGCTGCTGCCATCTGCCGCCCGCTCCCTTGGCCGCAAGGAGTCGACTTTCCGCGGTTTAAATCAGGTTAAGGCATGGGCCAGCTGAGTCTGGTTAATATGGAAAGGAGAATTTACTATGGAAAAGATCAGTAAGTCTGTTGAGGACGCCATTAAGGGCGCCATCAAACTGGAAATCGAAGGACGAAAATTTTTCAACCACGCTGCGGATGTGACCGAGCATGAGCGCGGCCGCAGGATGTTCAGGTTTCTGGCGGATGAAGAAGTCAAGCACATGGAACGGTTCGGTCAGCTGTTCAGCCAGATTCTTGGAGGAAGCGACTGGCGCAAAGTCATTGACCCCTCCCAATACCGCGGCGCTGCGCCGATGGTGGATAAATTGAAAGAACGGATGAAAAAAGCCAAAGGAAAAAGTGAAGTGGAAGCCCTTTCCATCGGAATGCAATTGGAGAGTGATGCGATCAAATTTTTCCAGAATGCCTCCGCGGATACCGATGATCCGGTTGCGAAAAAGATTTTTCATGAGATCAGTGAAGAAGAAAAATTTCATTATGATTTGCTTCAGGCTCAGTATGATTCGGTGAATAAAACAGGGAACTGGCTGGACGGCGCAGAGTTCCAGATGGACGGCAAATGGTAAGGTGATATTAAAATGAACCTTAAATATTTCATAATGTTTATGGTGTCAATCGCCGCGGCGGCCGGCTTCATGTCATGTGCCGGAGAAGATGAAGCGGCGGTGGATGAGGCCCTGGTGCAAAGAATCCATACGGAAGCTGTGACTGTGGACACTCACTGTGATACGCCTATGATGATGGTGGGGCAGGGATATGACATGGGCCGGCGTCACACCTTCGGAGAAGAAGGCGCCGGGCGGGTGGATCTCCCCCGGATGCAGGAAGGAGGGCTGAACGCCGAATTTTTTGCGGCTTTTGTGGGACAGGGCCCCCGCAATCCGGAAGGATATGCCGAAGCGGAAATCCGTGCCCGTAAAGCCATTGAAGCCGTTCATCAAATGTGCCGTGATTATCCGGAAATGGTCGAATTGGCCGGGCACCCCGATGATGCCGTACGCTTAAAAAAAGAAGGGAAAATCGCCGCATACATCGGCATGGAAAACGGGTATCCTCTTGGAAAAGATATATCCAAAGTGGAAACATTTTATGATTTGGGTGTCCGCTATATCACTCTTTGCCATTCCAGCGACAATGACATTTGTGATTCCTCCACCGACCGGCGGAGTCCGGAAGACCAGGGGTTGAGCGATTTCGGCAGACAGGTGGTGGAAGAATGCAATCGTCTGGGCATCATGGTGGATATCTCCCATGCTTCCGACCAGTCTTTTTATGATGTGCTGGAGCACTCAAAAGCACCGGTTATCGCTTCGCATTCCAGCTGCCGGGCTTTATGTGATCATCCCCGCAAGTTAAGCGATGACATGATCAAGGCTCTTGCCGGGAAGGATGGTGTTATTCATATTTGTTTTGTTTCCAGCTTTCTCCGGGAAATTCCGCCTGATCCGGAGCGGGAAAAAGCCTTGGCGGCTTTGGAGGAGAAATATGGGTCGTTCCGGGAAATAGAAGACGAAGAAACCCGGGAGCGTGTGAGGCGGGAGTACCGGAAAATTTATGAATTGCACCCTTCTCCTCAGGCGACGGTTAAGGATGTGATCGATCATGTGGACCATGTGGTGAATCTGGTGGGAGTTGATTATGTCGGCTTTGGAACGGATTTTGACGGCGGCGGCGGAGTGGAAGGCTGCCGGGATGCCAGCGAGATGCCGAATCTAACCCGGGAACTGCTTCGCCGCGGTTATACGGAAGAGGAGATCCGAAAAATCTGGGGAGAAAATTTTCTGAGGGTGTTCAGAAAAGTCATTGAAACCGCGGAGACCCTTTAACCCGGGCCGTATCCCGCCTGCCTGGGTGAAGGCCTTTTTCCCGGCGGGGTGAAAACCTCCCCTGCGGCCGTAAGGCGGCTGCATCATCATTGATTATGGGCACAAACAACAAACCAAAAAAAGTCCAATTTTGTATGATTTGCGGGCATGAGTTGACCCGGAAATTGATTGAAGACCGGAAGCGCGATATCTGTCCCTGCTGCCGTTGGATTTATTATGACAATCCGCGTCCTTGCGCCGCCGCCTTGGTCCGTGACCGGAGAGGAGGAGTGCTTTTGGTGAAGCGGGGGGTCGAGCCCGGCAAGGGCCGCTGGGGACTGCCGTCCGGGTTTATGGAGATCGATGAAACGCCTGAACAGGCCTGCCTGCGTGAGCTGCAGGAAGAAACCGGACTGGAAGGGGCCATAATCCGGCTGATAGGAGTCTATGCCCAGGATTCCTCCCTCTATAAAAAAGTGGTCATCATCGGATATGAAGTGCAGGCGGCGGGACTTGTCCGGGCCGGATCGGACACCACTGAAGCGGGGTTTTTTCCGCCGGGCCGGCTGCCGGAGATCGCTTTCTCAAGCCACCTGAGGATGATCGAAGCGGGAACAAAAGGAGAAGCGGGATGAAAGTCAGCCTGGAATGCTTTCCGTGTTTCCTGTCCCAGACGATAAAAACCATGCGCCGGATCACCAAGGATGAAAGAGCTGTCCGTGAGGCCCTGAATGCGGTTTGCGCGGCGCTGCCTCTCCAGCCGGACCGAACCACTCCGGCTGAAATCGGCAGAGAGGTCTACCGGCTGATATCGGAAAAAACCGGAGTGAAGGATCCGTATTTCGAGTTGAAAGAGCAGTGCACCCGGAGGGCTTTGGAGATTTACCCGGAAATGAAACAGCGGGTGAATCAATCTCCCGACAGGCTGATGACCGCAGTGAAAATGGCCATCGCCGGCAATATCATCGATTTCGGAGCGGACACCGTGTTTGAGCTGGAAAAGGACGTGGAAAAAGTTTTGGGCCAGCCGTTCGAAATCAATGATTATCAGGATTTTGCCGGGCAGGTTCGATCTGTGGAGCGTATTGTTTATCTGGCTGATAATGCCGGAGAGACGGTTTTTGACCGGATTCTGATCGAGGAACTTCCGGTTCCCGTGGTTTATGCGGTGAGGGAAGCACCCATCATCAATGACGCTCTGATGAAAGACGCAGAAGAGGCCGGCATTTCCGCTATAGCCCGGGTGGTGACTTCAGGAAGCGACGCGCCGGGCACCATCCTGAAAAAATGCACCCCGGAATTTATGGAGCTTTTGGACGGTGCGGATATGATCATCAGCAAAGGACAGGGCAATTACGAAGCCTTGTCGGATGAGAACAGGCCTGTCTTTTTTTTGCTGACCGCTAAGTGCCGTCCCGTAGCCCGTGATTTGGGCGTGGAGCCTGGAGCCATCGTCTTAAAAAAAGCCGGCTGATTTTTTTTCTTTAATTTTTTCTTTCCATGAAGTAACATCAGAATGTGAAATGGAGGAAACAATGAAAAAATCCATGGACCGGAGAGAATTTCTCAAGAAGGGTGCCTGCTGGGGCGCGGCTGCGGCGGTGGGCGGGACCTGGCTCCACCGGACCGGCCTGACGGCGCCCTTCCCGGCGTTTGCTGGAGAAACCCCCGATATCGGGGTGGCCGAAGGCAGCGACTATTTTGAGGGGGCCCGGCGAGCGGTGGAATTTATTGGAGGTATGGGGCGGTTTGTTTCTCCCGGAAAACGGGTGGCGCTGCTGCCGAATGTCCAGCGGTGGCATCCCGGGACTTATACCAAGTCTGAGATTGTCCGGGCTGTGGTGCAGATGTGCAAAAAAGCCGGCTCCGAATCAGTCACCTGCCTGTCGTGGCTGGGCGCACGCAATTGGGAGGCCACCGGCCTGAAAAAAGTTTTGGAGGAGGAGGGGGCCGAGCTGAAGCTGATTGAGAGGGAAGAGGCTTTTTTTAAACCGGTTCCGGTTCCCGGCGGCGTTTCGTTGAAAGAGGCCATGATAATGAAGGAATTTTATAATCATGATGTCTTTATCAATATGCCTGTCACCAAAGACCATGCCGGCAACAAATTCACCGGGACCCTGAAAAACCTTATGGGATTGAACTCTCCCCAAAACAACCGCCTGTTTCATAAACCCGACTGGCAGACCGATGCGGCCGCGGTGCGGTATCTGGATCAGTGCATTGTGGATTTAAACACCATTATCAAACCCCATTTGTGCGTGGTGGATGCCACCGAATTTATCATCACCAACGGGCCTATGGGCCCGGGTGAGGTGATCAAGCCGCAGAAAGTGATCGCCGGGGTGGACCGGGTGGCGGTGGATGCCTACTGCACCACCCTTTGGGACATAGAGGCGGAAGATATCATTATGATAAAAAACGCGTATGAGCGGAGATTGGGTCGAATGGATTTGTCTCAGGTGAATATTAAGGAAGGGTGAAGAAATGTCGCGGTATGGTTTCCGCTTCAAAGCGGCAGCATCGCCCATCCATCCTTGCGGACCGAACCTGAGCGTCACTTCTGAGCTGCGGCGGGGATGTGGCGGCGGTTCACCGCCCGGTCCGTGGCGGTTTCGCCGCCCGCAAAAATGAAAATGTTCATTTCTAATTTTTTCAAAGGTCTTCTGCTTTTCCCGCGCGTCTCGCTTTTCCCGCCCTCTTCAAACCAGACAAACCAGATAAACCAGACAAACCAGATAAACCAGACAAACCAGGTAACCCAGATAGACCAGGAAAAGTTAAATTACCTGAATTATTCAGTGCGCCGTGAGAAGGCGCGAACCTTCAGTGGGAGACAACCCCACCCGGCAAAGGTCGCTCCAGCCGGAAGCAATCGGAGTGAAGGTGGAGGCGACGAAATCTTCAAAGCCTCTGATGAAGAGGGTCGCATGGCGACTTGGCGAGTATGCAGGCCGTAATGAGAATGAACGCTG
>JAWODN010000116.1:0-5413 GCA_046483285.1 Candidatus Aminicenantota bacterium
CCCTACACCTGGAACACCCTGTCCCCCCGCCTGGGCCTGATTTACGACCTGATGGGAGACGGGAAAACCATGCTCAAGGCAAGTTTTTCCAGGTATTACGTGGCCAACCTGACGCAATGGGTCGGCCGGGGGAACCCCAACGGCTTTGTTTATTACTCCGCTTTATTAAACCCTGATTACACCGTCGCCCAGATTATAGGCCTCGGGCTCGCCGGCCCCGAATACGTCCCCCAGTACGGTTACGGTGATTATGATTTCAAAACCCCTTATACCGACGAGTTCATCATCGGTTTTGAGCGGGAACTTTTTCAAGACGCCTCTTTCGGAATCCGGTACATCCGGAAATGGACCAGAAACCTGATCGAAGACGCGGATGTCAATGACCTTGATCTCGACAAGCTCCTCACGGACGGCGAGTATGCCTGGGAAAACTATAAGGAAGTTACGGTGACGGATCCCTATGACGGCTCCACGATGACCTTCTGGGAACAGCTTGCGGTATATCCCTCTGAACTGTACATGATCAATCCTCCCGACGCCAAAAGGGACTACGACGGCGTGGAAGTCACTTTCGACAAAAGATATTCCCGAGGCTGGCAGCTCAAAGCCTCCTATGTCTGGCAGGAGTCAAGAGGCTTGATCGGGACCGACTTCGGAGACAGCTGGAGCGGGACCGGTTACTACAATAACCCCAATGCCCACACTAACGCCATCGGCCGGTTTCCTTTAGAAAGAAGACACCAGGTAAAAATCCAGGGATTGGTGAACGGCCCTTGGGGGATAAACCTGGGAGGCTACTTCAGATACTTGTCCGGCCAGCGCTACACCCGTTCGATCAGGAGCGTGGACCTCGAACTGAATCTGTCTCAGGGAACCGAAACCATCTACGCCGAGGAAAGAGGTTCGCGGGGACTTCCGGATCTGGCGATACTGGACCTGCGGCTTGAAAAGGAATTCCGGATCGGGCAGACCTCTTTCTCCGTTTTCGGAGACGCCTTCAATGTGTTCAATGACGGCAAGGCGACCGGCGTATACTCCATTTCCAGCAACCCGAACATTGAATTCGAGAAGATGGAATCCATCCAGAACCCGAGAATATTCCAGATCGGCGCCCGTTTTGAATGGTAAGCCGTAAAAGCTGAAACCAAAAAGGGGAAGCCCCATGGGGCTTCCCCTTTTTTCATTTCGGTCCTGAACAACAAGGGGAAATCGATGAGAAAATGGATATACTTAGCGGGGGTGTTATGTCTTTGTTCGATTTTGCTTCAACCGGTTTATGCGAACGATAAGCCGAAAAACATCATGCTCCTTTTTGATCTCAATGATCACAATAAAGAGATAGAGAGCACCATAGATTTGTTTTTTAAAAAAATTCTCAATTCAAAAGATCAAATCATGGTCATGACCCCCGCCAACAAAATCTACAGCTACTCGAGCACAGCACTCAGGCAATCCAGAAATAAAATCAACCGGGAAGTGAGGGAGGCCGTAAGAAAACACACTTCCGTCTCAGGCTCTGATTATAAAAATATTTATAGTCAAATGCTGCGCATCGTGGAGGAGATCAGGGAACAAACAGGTTCCCAGGACGTAAAAAACCTCATGGCGGCTTATGAAAACCACCGGGACGAAATGAAAAGAACGAGAAGCATCAGCGAAGACCTTCTCGTGAAATTATCAGAAGTGTTCCAAAGATCCAAGGAAATCACCGGCAATACCGAAAATCTGGTCTATCTTTTTTTTCAAAAAGAACTCCGGCCGATTCCGGACAAAAACAGCATGGACCGAATAAGAGACAACCCTCAGTTGGCTTTTAAAGCCGCGGAAGTCTTTCTGGGAGAAGGATCCAGGACGGATTTCAATGCCGAACAAATAGGAGAGGCGTTCAAAAAAGCCGGGGTGACCTTCCATTTTATTTATATCTCTCCTAAAGAAATTTCAACTCAGAGGTATCAGCTGATTGACAACTCCGGCGGTCTCTACAGTGCTTTGTCCGTCATCGCAAAAATAACAGGTGGGGAAAAAACGACCACCGCGCAGCCCAAATCCATCTTTGAGAAACTGGAGTAGCCGCTTATTTTTTTTTCAATTCCCTTATCAGGTTTTCCACCGCCTCGACTTGGGGGTCATCCGCAGGGCTTAATTCCACAAATTCATTTAAATAGGTAAGAGCGGTATCGATGTCCCCCTTATTCAAGTAACAATACCCTAATTTAAGATATGATTTCGGCCATTCCGGGTCAATGTCCACCGCCATTTTGTAATAACGGATGGCCTCATCGATTTCATTAGAATTAAAAAGTATTTCCCCCACATTATAGGCAAGAACATGACTGGACGGATCAATATTTATTGATTTTTCAAAATACTCTTTCGCCTGGTCCAGTTCCCCCTGATCCATATGGATCTCTCCCAGGCTGGCGTATAAGGACGCAGCGGTCTTGTTTCCCTCAAGATCCGCGTATTCTTCCTTGAGCTTTTCCAAAACGAATTCAAATTCCTTCATCGCTTTGTCATACTCCCCCAATTGTATATAACAATTTCCTAAATTAACTCTGGCCTCGTACAAATCCGGTTGTTCTTCAATAAATTCCTCAAAAACAGCAAGAGCTTTTTCATATTCCCCCTCTTCATAAAGGTCCAACCCGGTTTTGTACAGTTTTTGGGGATCCACTCCCTCAGCTCGCTCAATATCCGTTATTTCCTTTAAAACGATTTGCTGGTCGGGATTTTTAATTGCGCTGACTTGGAGCTCGGAAATCGCACTGGGGAAATAGCCTTCTTTGGTGACTGTGATTTTCACCACCGTTTTCCCAAGCCCCAAAAAAGACCAGCTTCCGTTTTCATCGGTTTTGGTGGTCATGGAAAGGTTGTGGATCAAAGATTCCAGTTCCACTTTGGCGCCTTCGACCGGATTCCCTTCCGTGTCTACCACCACGCCCCGAAGCCTGGCCTGTCCCCGGCCTTCCTGGGCGGCGAGGAAATGCGGGGAAATGATTAACAACACAAATAACCCTATTAAAATTATATTTTTTTTCACGTCAACACTCCTTTGGATATCAGCCTGTCCCGTCAAGCTCCGTTTTTTTACCCTTCGGGCATGCCTGACTCCCTTTTTAAAATAACATAAGCAGGTCAATACGGTCAATATCAGGGGTCCCGGGAACAGGAATCTCCCCTTATTACGGCATAAATAAAAATCATGTTTTATCCTACTTTGATATGTGATATATTATTTATGGGCACTTAACCGTATAACACAGCACCAACGATGACAATCATTTTTGAGCTGCTCCCATGGCCGCGAGAAAGCGGTCTTCTATGGTATAAGCCAGGCTTAAGGTATATAGGTCAGGTTAAATAACATTTTATAAGGAGGTACTATGAAACCTGCTTCAACCCGTCTTTTTTGGGGAGTCGGCATCGTCTTGACGCTGCTGCTCATCCTTCCGCTTCAGGCGCAAAAGGTCATCGAAAAAACAGATCCTGAATCGCACTTGAAATGGTTCGACCAGTACAAGGACATGCAGAATTCATCGCCTTTCAAAGATCTGAAGTGGTGGCACATCGGGCCGACCAACGTCTCCGGCCGCTGCACGGACATCGCTGTTTTGGGTCCCAAAGGAAAGCACTACACCATCTATGTGGCCACAGCATCCGGCGGCGTGTGGAAATCCGTCAATGAAGGGACGACCTGGGAGCCGATTTTCGACAGCCATGTTTCCGCGTCGATCGGAGATATCGCCGTCGCCCCTTCTGACCACGATATTCTATGGGTCGGAACCGGGGAAGCCAATATTTTCCGCAGCTCGCAGCTCGGCGGCGGCATTTACAAATCCGCGGATGCCGGGAAAACCTGGAAACATATGGGCTTAACCGGCACTCTGACCATCGCCCGCATCCTGGTTCATCCTGAAAATCCTGATGTGGTTTATGTGGCGGCCTCCGGACACGAATGGACCCACAATGAGGAACGGGCCGTTTACAAAACCACCGACGGCGGCGAGACCTGGGAGAAAGTCCTTTATATCAGCCCCCAGACCGGCGCCATCGATTTGGCTATGGATCCGGAAAACTCCGAAACCCTGTATGCCGCCATGTGGCAGCGCGTCCGGTTCAAATGGGGGGATCCCAGAAACCTTCCCCATTACGATGAAAGCGGCATCTATAAGACCACGGACGGCGGAGCGACATGGAACCCCATCAACAAAGGCTTGCCGGAAGCGCGGCACCGGGGACGGATCGGTTTGGATGTCTGCCTGAGCGAGCCGAATGTCCTCTATGCCCTGGTCGATAATTACGAAGTCGCCCGTGAATTGACAGAAGAAGAAAAAGCCGATCCCTACCAGAGCGGCTTGAGAGCCATCATCAAAGGCGCCACGGTCTACCGCTCCGACGACAAGGGAGAGACCTGGACTAAAATGAGCGGACTGACTGAAGAGACTTTGCAGTACATGATGAGACATTCCGGAACCTACGGCTGGGTGTTCGGCCAGATCCGTGTGGATCCCAATGATCCCGACCGGGTGTACATCATGGGAGTCCCCATGAGTGTTTCCACCGACGGCGGCAAAACGTTCACCCGGATCGCCCATAACGTCCATGGCGATCATCACGGCATGTGGATCGATCCTGCTAATTCCAACTATATCGTCAACGTTAATGACGGCGGCATTGCGATTTCTTACGATAAAGGTGAAACGTGGAAGACTTTTACTCATAACCTGCCGGTATGCCAGTTTTTCAACGTGTCCTACGACATGAACTCCCCGTTCTATGTGTACGGCTCCATGCAGGATCACGGAAGTTTCCGCGCCCAGGTGCTTCGCAACCGCGACCGCAGAGGCAATCTCTTGGAAGGATTCCAGGCTGTTGAATGGGAACGGGCTCCGGGAGGCGAGGGATGCACCCACGCCATCGACCCCACGGACCCGGATACGGTCTACTCGGCGGGATTCTACGGCCGCATCACCCGCACCGATATGGAAAGCGGGGAGTCCAAAAGGATCTTTCCGCCCCAAACGCCGGAAGTCGGCGCCCTACGGGGACAATGGCTGGCTCCTATTGTCCTTTCTCCCAGCCACCCCCAGACGGTCTACCTGGGGCTGCAGTATCTCTACCGCTCCCGGTTTCAAGGGGACGTTTGGGAACGGATCAGCCCTGATTTGAGTTATGGGATCAAAGAAAAATTAGGCGACATCCCCTACCAGACCATCTTCACAGTATCCGAATCCCCTCACGACCCCAATCTGATTTATGCCGGAACGGATGACGGAAAAGTCCATGTCACTAAAAACGGCGGGGAAAATTGGAGGGAAATCATGAACGGCCTGCCGTACCGGAAATGGGTCAGCCGGATCGTGGCTTCCCAGCACAATCCGAGCGTTGTCTATATGACCCAGAACGGAAAACG
>JAWODN010000035.1:0-59184 GCA_046483285.1 Candidatus Aminicenantota bacterium
TGGAAACCGAAAGAGGAAAGCGGATATGTCTCCCGGTTCGCTCCTCTGACCGGGATCCATGGTATTCACCCCGGTCGCCTGGTCGAACTGCAGCCCTTTTCCGTGGGCAAGGCCGGTTTTCTCCAGCGCCCCGAGGGCGACCCTTTTCACAGCGGACAGGAGTTCACCGGCAATGCCGGATTCGACTTTAAAGCCGGGCTGCAGAGCAATCTCACCCTCAACCTGACCGTCAACCCGGATTTCGGCCAGGTGGAAGTGGATCCGGCGGTGATCAACATCAGCGACCAGGAGACTTATTACCAGGAGAAACGGCCCTTTTTTATCGAAGGTGCGGATATCTTCCGGTTCGGAGATGGAGGCGCCAATCACATACGAAATCTGGGCTGGAGAAATCCCCGCTTTTTTTACAGCCGGCGGATCGGCCGCGCTCCTCAATCTGTTCCTTCCACGGCCGGATTCATAGACGCCCCGGAATGGTCCACTATCCTGGGAGCGGCCAAATTGACCGGAAAAATCGGGAACGGGTGGAACATCGGCTTCATGGAAGCCCTGACCCAAAGGGAATTCGCCGCCATAGATGAAAACGGAAGACAGTTCCGTCAAGAAATCGAACCTTTCACTCACTACGGCGTCGTCCGGGCTCAAAAAGATTTCAAAGACGGCCGGCAGGGGCTGGGATTCATCTCCACCTCTGTCATCCGCAATTTGCAAGGCGGCCCTTTAGCGTCGACTCTTACCCGAAGCGCCCACAGCCTGGCCCTGGACGGATGGACTTTTCTGGACTCGGACCGGACCTGGGTGGCAACCGGCTGGCTGGGCGGCACCCGGGTGACGGGAACACCGGACGCCATGACCCGTTTACAGATGTCATTTCTCCATTATTTTCAAAGACCCGATGCCGGCCATGTGGAAGTGGATGAAAACGCAACATCTCTCAACGGCTGGGCCGGCCGCATATTTGTGAATAAACAAAAGGGACGACTGGTTTTCAACACCGCCTGGGGAGCCGTCTCGCCGGGCTTCAACGCTATGGACCTGGGTTATCATTCCCGCGGTGACACCATCAACAGTCATATCGAAGCCGGGTATCAGTCTTTTCATCCCGGGCGGTTGTTCCGCGACTGGAGGGTCACCCTGGCAACTTACCGGAGTTTCAATTTCTCCGGACAAAAAATCGACGAATGCTATGACTTCAACGCATCCGCCCGGTTTTTAAACTATTGGAGCATCCGCCTTTATCTCAGTTACGATCCCAGCCGCTATAATCACCGTTTGACCCGGGGCGGTCCCATGAGCCTTTATCCCTGGGGATTTTCACGAAGGGTAAGCTTCAGCAGCGATAACCGCAAACCCGTGGTTTTTTCATTGTCAGCCCACTACAGGACTCATCCCTACGGAGCCCACAACTATTCGATCGGAACCGGCATCCGCTGGAAAGCCCGTTCCAATTTAAGCCTGTCCGTCGGCCCGAGCTACACCTGGCGGCATTCCTGCGGCCAGTGGGTGACACGGGTCCGGGATCCGCTGAAAACCGAGACTTACGGCATACGCTACATTTTTTCCGATATAATCCAGGAGACCCTTCCGGTTGAAATTCGAATCAATTGGACCTTCACTCCCAAACTCAGTCTCCAGGCATATCTTCAGCCGTTTTTGGGGGCAGGTGATTTTTTCAAGTTCAAAGAACTGAAAGCCGCCCGGACGTTTGACTTTCTGTTTTTCGGTGAAGACGGAATGTCTACCATCACCAAAGAAGACGGGCTGTATACGGTTGACCCCGATGGACCCGGACCGGTGGAATCCTTTTCTTTTCGGGATCCGGATTTCAATCTGAAGTCCATGCGGGGAACAGTGGTGCTGAGGTGGGAATACAACCCCGGCTCCACCATTTACGCGGTTTGGACCCAGAACCGGCGGGACACCTCCAATCCGGGGGATTTCGACTTGGGCCGCGACATGGCCGACCTGCTTCAGGCCGGCGGTGATCACGTTTTTCTTTTTAAGGTGAATTACCGGTTCACTTTATAATTGGTCTGTCTGGTCTGTCTGGTCTGTCTGGTCTGTCTGGTCTGTCTGGCCGGTGGTGTTGGGAAGCGTTGGGCGGGTTTTATCTTTTCTCATTTTATTCCGCGCGATGAAAACGGCTTTTGGAATTCAGGAACCACGGAAATCCCATAAGGCATAACCCAAATTGAAGCTCCGGCTCCTTTTTCCCTTAAAGCCTGGCTCAAAGCCTCCTGCGCTGATGAAAACTGGGGGAAAAAAAGCTGACGCCGGGTTGTCTCCGGGAGGTCTGAAACCAGATAAACCGGTGTCCTTAAGTGAATCGCAGCGATTCGCGAGGCGATGTGCCGGCCCTGGACAAATCGGGCGGCCAGCTCACCGGCCAGGTCCTCAGGATCAGGGTTTTCTTCAAATACAGAGGCGAACGCCGGGACCCCCAGCCCTTCCTCACACCCCCCGGTCACAATCATGATTCCGCCCTCCTTCAAAGCCGGCAAGGCATGCTCCATAGCTTTGTGGGTTTGATACAGATCCATATCCTTGGGGTAACCTCCCGTTGAAACCACCACGATATCGGCCTGCCGGTCAATAACACGGCGGGCGGTACGGTCAAGAAACCGCGCTCCTTCTCTATGTGCGGCATAAACATCCCCGGCCACGACCCGCAGCAGTTCCTGTTCGCCGTTTAATACGGCATTGACCATAAAATTCACCCCGGCCATGCCGGCAATCTCTTCTAATTCTTCCCGCAGGGGATTCCCTTCCAGATTGCCGGGCCGGCATCCCCGGGAGGTGAACCGCTTGTGGTTGGCCGCGGCGGTTGCGCGGCTGCACAGCCCCGGAGCAACCGCTTTAGCTCCGCCGCTGTATCCGGCGAAATAATGGAACTCAATATTTCCGGTGGCAATGAGCAAATCCGCTTCCAGCGCCTCCCGGAAAATCTCAGCACGTGTTCCGAGAGAAGTGATTCCGGCGCACACGCAATCTTCAGTGTCATGCTCGATACAGCGGTATTTCCGGAATATGTCTTCACCCACCAACCGGGCTTTTTCGGGTTCCGTCTGGCTGCGGTGGATTCCCAAGGCAAACACAATAGTCACATCTCCGTATTCAATCCCGGCGGCATGGAGTTCCTCCAGAACCGGGGGAAGCAGGATATGACTGGGGGCGGGACGGGAGGCATCGCTCACCGCAATCAGAACCTTCCCGCCGGCGGCCGCCAGCTCCCGCAGCCCGGGGCTGCCGATAGGCTCCTTCAGGGCCCGGCGGACTTCCGCATCAGCATCCTTAACCGGAGGGATATCCTCCGACTGTAAAATTCCCAGCAAATGTTCCTCCGGCATTTCCAGCGGTATGGTTTTGCGTCCGTACTTCAGGTCCAGTTTCATTTTATAAAAAACTCATTTGCTCTGTCCCGGCTGATGAGCGGGCCGGGAACTGCCGCAGATGCGGGGCGCAAGGATCGTCATCGCCATTTTATTATGAATTCATCATGTGTATAATACACCACTAACAGTGACCATGACAAAGAGCAATGGAGTCCATTATGTTATACCGTTCATCCAAATTCCTCGGCATTAAAATCATAACACTTCTTATTTTCTCCGCTTTATTTTTTCCCGGGTGCGGTTTTATTCAGGAAGGTTTTATTCAGGAAGACCGCCCTGAGGCCCCTAAATACGTGTTTTTGTTTATCGGCGACGGGATGGGGTTATCCCAGATCACAGCCGCGGAAATTTACTTGTATTCCCTTAAAAATCAGGACGCCGGCAGAGAAAACTTAAGCTTCAGCGGTTTTCCGGTCTTGGGCATGACCGCCACCTTCTCTTCCAATTCCTATTTGACCGATTCTGCGGCATCCGGCACGGCTATGGCCTCCGGTTATAAAACCAAAAACGGAAAAATCAATATAAGCGGGGATGAAACCCACTCATTCATCCCTCTGTCCGAGGCCGCACAATCAGCCGGCCGCAAAATCGGCATTTTATCCTGTGTTTCCCTGGACCATGCCACTCCGGCCAGCTATTTCGCCCGCATCCCTCAACGCTGGCGCTATTACCAAATTTCCCTCCAGATGGCGGAAAGCGGCTTCGACTTCTTCGGAGGGGGCGGATTGAAACAGCCCGCCGGAAGGGAAGGCGGGAATCGCGACGCCCGATGCTATGCCCGGGAGAAAGGATATTCCATTATCGGCACCAAAGAAGAATTCCAGAGACTGAAACCGGGAACAGGAAAAGTCTGGGCGATCAACCAAAATCTGAGCCGTCACAGCGCCCTCCCTTACGAAATCGACCGTCCCCCGGAGGACTTGACACTTGCGGATTTTACCCGCAACGCGATTTCCATGCTCGATAACCCCTCCGGATTTTTCATCATGGTGGAGGGGGGAAAAATCGATTGGGCCTGCCATGATAACGACGCCGCCGCCGCCATCCATGAAATGCTGGCCTTTTCCAGCGCCGTGGAAGAAGCGGTTGGTTTTTATCATGAACACCGAAATGAAACCCTGATCGTGGTGGCGTCGGACCACGAAACCGGCGGGATGGTTCTGGGATCGGGAAAGGTCCCGGCCGGCCTGAAACTGAACCTTCTTTCTTATCAAAAGATGTCTCTGGATCTATTCAATCAGCAGATCGTAAAACCATATCTGGATGCCGTCCCGGAGGAAACCCGCCGTCTTGATGACCTATGGCCTGACATTCAAAAAACCTTCGGTTTTTCAAGCTCCGGCGGGCATGAACAGGAAACTCTCAGACAGAAAGCCGAACAAGGAGACCCGGAGGCTCAAGACAAACTTAAGCTGGTTCTTTCGCCGGAGGAATGGAAAGAACTGGAAGCCGCGCTGTCCGAACCCGGCGGTTACAGCCTGGCCTTCGCCGCCGTCAAAATATTAAATGCCAAGGCTGGAATTTCCTGGGGATCCGGCGGCCACACCGCCCTGCCGGTCCCGGTTTTTGCTTTGGGAGCCGGCTCGGAAATATTCCAGGGGTCATACGACAACACGGACATCGCCAAAAAACTATTCGGCATTATGGGGCTTCCTTTTCCCCAGCCCGTACCATTGAAGGAAATTGAAGCCGAAACGTCCTCTCAGTAACGGCATCCGCGCAGAAGGCGGCCCGGGCTGCGGCAGTCCTGTGAGGCCTCACCATAAAAAAACCGGTTTTCCGGAATAGACAAAAATCAAGGATATGAGTATACTCTAAAACTTATCTTTAACAGGAGCAAAACATGGATGCTCTTCCGGGTATTGTTTTTCTTTTTCTGTCTTTAGCCATACTTGTGTCTGTTGCTCTTTGGAGCCGGAGAATCATCAAATTCATTCACAAAAAAGATCTCCGTACCGCAAGAGAGATTTTAAAAGCCTGGCATGAAAAAAAATAACAATCATTCCTTCATCTCTTCAGAATTATCCCGGGACCTGAACCTTTTCCATATCACCATGATGGGGTTGGGGATGATGATCGGCGCCGGTGTCTTTCTCGGCATTGGAAACGCGGTCAACGAGGCCGGTCCAGGAGGAGCTCTCCTCACATTCGCTTTCAACGGCGTCATTGCCGTGTTTACGGCCCTCTCATACGCTGAGCTGAGTTCGGCTGTCCCTCATGCCGGAGGGGCTTATAATTTCGCCAGGATGGCCTTCGGCCGCGCCACCAGCTTTACCGGAGGATGGATGGAATGGTTCGCCTCCAGTGTCGCGGGAAGTCTTTACGCCGTGACTTTCGCGATTTATTCCGTTCGGTATTTCGAAAGTCTCGGCTTGATCCATTGGGTCCCCCTGTCCACTTATGCCACGGAAAAAGCCATGGCTTTTCTCATCGCCCTCCTCTTTCTTTATATCAATTACCGCGGAGCCGCGGAAACCGGAAAAATCGGGGCTTTATTCACCCTGGGACAGACTCTTTTTCTTTTATTTATCGGCGGGATCGGAATCGCGGTGGTGGCCGCGGACCCGTCCCGGCTTAATAATTTCACCCCTTTCCTCCCCCTGGGCTGGGACAAGCTGCTGGTGACCATGGGCTTCACATATGTGGCTTTTGAGGGTTACGAAGTTATCGCCCAGACCGGAGATGAGACCATTGATCCCAAGCGGAATCTCCCCAAGGCCATGATTTATTCCGTGGTTATTGTGACCTTCACCTACGTGGCCGTGGCTTTCGCTTCCATCATCGCGGTTAAGGCCGGCTCCCCGGGAGTGGAAGGAGCCCCCTGGCAATGGATCGGCGGTTTCAAGGAAAGAGGATTCGGAGAGGCCGTTTCCCGCCTGCTGCCCATGGGGAATTTTCTTTTGACCCTTGCGGTGATATTCGCCTCCGTTTCCGCCCTGAACGCCACCATCTTTTCCGCCACCCGGGTGTCTTACGCCTTGGGCCGGGACCGCATGCTGCCTGAATTTTTTTCCCGTATTTCCCGGAAGCAGAAGACCCCCTGGGTGGCCCTGATGTTCAGCGGAGGCATCGTGATTCTTGTGTCCGTGCTTCTGCCCACCAAAGATGTGGCTTCCAGCGCCAGCATCATGTTTTTGTTCCTCTTCTTTCTGGTCAATCTCAGCGTCATCCGGATCCGCCTCAATATGGGGGACGAATTGAATTACGGCTTCATTATGCCTTTTTTCCCATGGCCGCCGGTTATCGCCGTCATCCTCCAGGGAATTCTAGCCCTCTGGCTGATCCACATGAGCATGGTCGCCTGGATCATCGCCCCTCTTTGGATTCTGAGCGGCATAGCGGTTTTTTATTTTTATTCACGCTCGCATGCCCTTTCCACCCCGGATGAAATACATGTTATCGAAGAAGAAAAAGCGCCTCCATCTGATCAGTACCAAATCTTGGTTTCCGTTGCCAATCCCAACAACGCCCTGTCTATGGTCAAAACCACTTACGTTCTCGGCGAAGCTAAAGACGCCAGCATCAATTTGCTGCATATGGTTCCGGTTCCGGAAGAGGTCCCTCTTTCGGACGCAAAAAAATTCATGATGGAAGGAAAAGAAGCCATCGTGGAAGCCATGCTGTCTCTCATTTTAAAATTTCCACTCACCACCACCATCCGTTACTGCCGGAATATCGCCCGGGGTATTTTAAGTGCGGTCAAAGAAAAAAAGATAAACCTTCTGATCATGGGTTGGCACGGCCGTTTGCGAAGTTCGGTATTCCGTCTCGGCAGCACGGTTGATTACATTTTGGAAAGAGCCCCTTGCAACGTGCTGGTTCTGAAAGGCTGCGGTTATAAGGCCTATCGGCGGATCCTGGTGCCTGTCGCAGGGGGGCCGAACAGCGCTTTCGCCCTTGAAGTCGCCGGTATCCTGGCCGAAAAAGATAAGGGTTCGGTTACGGCCCTGATGATCAATGCGGATAAAAAAAACGGTCATATTCATAATCTTCCGGGAACGCACAAAAATCACCGTCAAATCAATCACAGCCGCATCATCCCAAAACAAATAAAAGCTCCGGATATCAGCAAAGCCATTCTCAAGGAAGCCGAGAAGTACGATTTGGTAATCATCGGCGCCACCCGCGACCCGCTCCTCCGCAAAGTCGCCAAAGAATCCATCCCCAATATGGTGGCCAAAAACTGCCGCAAGCCGCTGATCATCGCCAAATCCACCCATGGAATACGCTCCTGGCTCAGCCGCTGGATATAAACCCGGCCGGTGATTACCCGCCGGTGTGACTCAAGCTTTGACACAAAAATTGGGTTATGATATTTTTGAGTGAAAAATATGCCATCTATTATTTCCGACAGAATTCCGTATTCCCAGATCCGGGTGATGTTCGACGCCGCCGCTGAACTGGAAAAATCCGGGCGGGAAATCATCCATTTGGAAATCGGCCGCCCCGACTACGACACCCCCGGCCACATCGCGGAAGCCGCAGTGGATGCCCTCCGGGCCGGCAAACATCACTATGCCCCCAACGCGGGAATCATCGAACTCAGGCGGGCCGTTGGGGAAAAATATCAACGGGAATACAACCTGACTTATCATCCGGAATCTGAAATCCTGGTCACCAACGGTGTCACCGAAGGCATTTTCCTGGCTGTCAATGCCCTGCTCAATCCTGGAGACCAGGTTTTGATTCCCGATCCCCGCTGGGTGAGTTATGAACCGGCGGCTTATGCCAACCTGGTGGAGCCGGTCAGCTACAACTTGCTCAAAGAGCACGGATTTCAACCGGAGCCGGACGAAATCCGTCATTTAATCACTCCGCGCACTCGCATGATCATATTATCCAGCCCTTCCAATCCCACCGGCGGGGTTACGGATAGAGAGCGTTTGGAAAGAATCGCCGACCTGGCTCTGCAGCATCAGCTCATTGTCCTGAGTGATGAAGTCTATGAAAAAATCATTTATCCGCCGGCACATCATGTCACTCCTGCGTCTTTTCCCGCCATGAAAGATTCGGTTGTCATCCTCAATGGATTTTCCAAGTTTTATTCCATGACCGGATGGCGGCTGGGGTATGCCCTGGGGCCGGAAAAACTTATCCACCCCATGCTCCGGTACCATCAATATATGATCACATCCACCAATACTTTCGCCCAATGGGGAGCGGTCAAAGCCCTTACCGGGGAACAGGGACCGTCTCTGGCCATGCGGGATGAATTCCAAAAAAGAAGGGATTTCATCTATCAATCCGCCCGGGAATGGCCGGGTTTCTCCTGCCAAAAGCCGCCCGGAGCTTTCTTTCTGTTTCCCGATGTCTCGGAAACGGGACTGAACGGTTTTCAAATGGCCCGGTTTCTGTTGGAAAAAGCCGGAGTCGCCACTGTGCCCGGAGAATGTTTCGGGCGCAGGGGGGCGGGACATATCCGGATATCTTATGCCAACTCTATGGATAATTTAAAAAAAGCCGCCGGACAGATAAAAAAAACAGTCCGTACACTGTAACAAATGAGACGCATTTTTCATTTACCCCGGCTGATGAACCGGCCGAGGCTGCCGCAGATATCAGGTGCCTTTAAGGGCCATTTTTTATGAATTCATCAGGTAAATTTAATATAGGGAGAAAATCAATATGAACCGAATCCACGGCATTAAAATCAACCCCATCCCCTTAATATTTATTATTCTTTTGGGAATGATTTTTCCGTTATGGGGACAAAGTGTCACCACCCCCAAACAGCAATTCGGCCATGATATAGGAGACGATTACTGGCTGGCCACCTACTCTCAACTGGTGGAATACTGGGAAAAACTGGCCCGGGAGTCCGGCCGCATGGTCCTGGAGAACATCGGGACCACAGAAGAAGGCCGAACCATGGTTATGGCGGTCATCACGTCACCGGAGAATCATGAAAAACTGGATGGATACAAGCGCATCGCCCGCAGGATGGCACTGGCTGAAGACGTAAGTGAAGACGAAGCTTTGGAATTGGCTCAAAAAGGGAAAGCGGTGGTCTGGATAGACGGAGGACTTCATGCCACCGAAGTGGTGGGGGCACAGCAGCAACTGGAACTTGCCTACCAAATGGTCAGCCGCAGCGACCCGGAAACCCTCCGCATTTTGGATAACGTGATCCTGCTGGCTTTGATCACCAATCCGGACGGAATGGACCTGGTGGGTGAGTGGTACATGCGGCATCCTGAGCCCGAGGAGCGGTCCACCCGAAATCTTCCCCGGCTCTATCAAAAATACGTGGGGCATGATAACAACCGTGATTTTTTCATGGTCACTCAAAAAGAAACCGAGGCCGTCAACCGGGTACTTTACCGGGAATGGTTTCCCCAGATTGTCTATAATCACCATCAAACCGGTCCGGCCGGCTGCGTGCTCTTCGCCCCGCCGTTCCGGGATCCGCACAGCTATAATTACGATCCGCTTTTGGTCACCGGCATCACCACCGTAGGCAACGCCATGCACAGCCGCTTCGCCGCCGAAGGCAAGCCCGGAGCCACCATGGGGGAAGGCGCCGGGTACCAAACCTGGTGGAACGGATGCCTGCGGTGCACTCCGAATTTTCACAATATGATCGGCATCTTGACGGAAATAATCGGGAACCCTACCCCTATGGAGATCCCTTTTATCCCGGACAAGCTTCTTCCGGACGGTGATTATCCTTTCCCCATCGCTCCCCAGAAATGGCATATGCGGCAGTCCATCGAATATTCCATCACCGCCGACCGGGCCATATTAGACCTGGCCGCCAAGCGTAAAGAGGATTTTCTTTATAACATCTACCGGATGGCCCGGAATTCCATAGAACGGGGAAGCCGGGACAACTGGACCATAAACCCCCGCCGGATTGAAGCGGTGAAGCAAGCGATCGAAGCCGATGAGGCGGAACTCGTCGGCTCAGGGCGCTCCCGGGGGTACCCCCCTGAATATTATGAAAACATTCTCCAAGATCCGGAACACCGGGATCCCAGAGGATTCATTCTTCCTTCCAGCCAGCCGGATTTTCCGACGGCGGTAAGATTTATCAACACCCTGATCAAAAACGGGGTGACCGTGCACCGGGCCGTGAGCGATTTCACGGTGGAGGGGAAAGTTTATCCGGAGGGATCTCTGGTGGTCAAATGCAACCAGGCCTTCCGCCCCCATATCATGGACATGTTCGAACCTCAAATTTATCCCGATGATATCCCGTACCCCGGCGGCCCGCCCCGGCCCCCTTACGACAGCGCCGGATACACCCTGG
The DNA here is from genome assembly GCA_046483285.1 of Candidatus Aminicenantota bacterium. GTDB lineage: Bacteria > Acidobacteriota > Aminicenantia > Aminicenantales > Aminicenantaceae > CAYRTV01. Next base: position 10,642 of record JAWODN010000035.1, read on the forward strand.
CCTTTCAAATGGGAGTGGAATTCGACCGGATTTTAGAAGGCTTTGAGGGTCCTTTCCAAAAAATTCCGGATGTCCTGAAACCGACTTCAGGAAAAGTCATCCGGCCTGACGCCGAAGGATTTTTGCTCAGCCGCCGTGTCAATGACGCTTTCACCGCGGTCAACCGCCTGCTCAAAAAAGGGAAGCCGGTCTATCAAACCTGGAAAACGTTCCGTCATAACGGAAACACCTATCCCCCCGGCACCCTGTACATACCCGCCGGAGGATCCGCCCTGGAAATCATCCAAAAAACAGCCGGTGAAAAAGGACTGATATTCCAAGGGACTGATTTCATCGATCCGCCGGTTATGAGAAAGATGGAACCGGTGCGGATAGGGCTTTGGGACCAGTACGGAGGCTCCATGGCCTCCGGATGGATCCGGTGGCTGTTGGAGCAGTTTGAATTTGATTTTGAGGTGGTCTTTCCGCCCAGACTTGACGCCGGCGGATTATATGAGAACTTTGATGTGTTGATTTTCGTTGGCCGGGCCATCCCCGGACCGGATGACGACGGCTCCCCCTACCGGCGATATGAACCCGTCGATCCGGAAACCGTTCCGGAGAAATACCGGAGCCGGCTGGGCCGGATCACCACGGAAAAAACCATTCCTCAGTTGAAACAATTCCTGGAACAGGGAGGAACGGTTCTCACCATCGGCAGTTCCACCGCCTTGGCATACCACCTCGGTCTTCCGGTGGAAAACGCGCTGGGAGAAAAAACCGCGGAGGGGAACGTGGAACCCTATCCTATGAGTAAGTTCTTCATCCCCGGATCCATCCTTGAAATCAGGGTGGACAACACCCATCCTTCGGCCTTCGGAATGCCCGAACGCGCCAACGTCTATTTCAACCGCAGCCCGGTTTTCCGGCTGCTTCCTGAAGCCCAAGACCGGATAAACCCGGTGGCCTGGTTCGACCGGCCCGACCCCCTGCAAAGCGGATGGGCCAGGGGACAGCAGCATCTGGAGGGTGGAGCAGGGGTATGTGAAGCTCAAGTCGGGAATGGGCGGCTGGTGATGTTCGGTCCGGAAATCACTTTCCGCGCCCAGCCCCACGGGACTTTCAAATTCTTATTCAACAGCATTTACTGCGGGGAAATGGAGAACAGCCAGGATTAACCTGAACACAGGCGGCCGCTGCGTTTTTTTCCCTGCTGTGACGAAGCTTATGCGAAGCACAGGTCTTGAGCACAAAAAACCGCGAGTCATGAAAAGAGATGAACGCATCTTCTCACCTAAGAAGGAAGCGGCGGAATGCTGAGGCGGTGGTTCAGGCTCCCGCTCTACACTCAAATTTTCGCAGGGATCGCCTGTGGGGTGTTGCTGGGACTTGTGTTTGGCGAGAGCACCTCTGTCATCAAGCCCATCGGGGATATTTTCATCCGCCTGTTGATGATGCTGATTGTCCCGCTGACTTTTTTCACTCTGATCAGCGGGCTCACCAAACTGGAAGATCTCCAGTCATTCCGCTCACTGGGCGGAATGATTGTTCTCTATTACGCCGCTTCTTCTTTGGTCGCGGGCGGCATCGGCATGGCATCCGCCTTGATTTTAAATCCCGGAAAAGAAGCGGCGGGCCTCCTCGATACCGGCGCCGGGGTTGAAATAAGCCGGTTTGACCCGGTTGAAAATTTGGTTTCCTGGGTTCCCCAAAATCCGGTGGAAGCTCTGGCGGAAGGGAACATGCTTCAGATTATCGTTTTTTCCATTATCACCGGTATCGGTCTTTTGGCCCTGGGGAAGAAAGGGGACCGCCTCATCCGCCTGATCAACGACGGTGCCGATTTGATGATCACCGTCACTGGATTCGTCATGAAAACCGCCCCATATGGTATCCTGGCTCTGGTCGCCGACATGACGGCTTCCCTCGGAACGGAGATGCTGGCTGAAGTGGGGCGTTTCATTCTGGCCGATTACATCGCTTTGCTTTTTCTGCTGGCGGTCTTTTATCCGCTGGTGCTGCGCTGGCTGGGGCGCTTTCCGGTCCGGCGTTTTTACCGCGGAGCCGCCCCGGCTATGCTGGTCGCCGCCGGCACCACTTCCTCCGGCGCCACCCTTCCCGTTTCCATGCGGGCGGCAAAAGACAATCTCGGTATTCCTGAAAAAGTGTGGGGATTCACTCTGCCCCTGGGAGCCACCGTCAATATGAACGGAATGGCCGCGGCGATCGGAGCCATCGCCGTTTTCGCCGCCAATCTTTACGGCATCACCATCACAGCCGGCCTTATGGCGCAATTTCTTTTTCTGGGACTTGCTCTATCCATCGGCACCGCCGGAATCAAAGGCGCAGGCATTGTGATGTCCACCATTTTGCTGCAGACCCTCAACCTTCCCCTCACCCTGATTCCGATTTTAGCCTCCCTTTGGCCCCTTTTGGACATCGGACATACCACCTGCAATGTCACCGGAGATTTGGTGGGAACCGCCGTAGTGGCGTCACGGATGAAAATGATTGACAAAGAAAAGCTTATTGGAAAAAATTAAAAGAAAGCGCATAATCCGGAAAAGGAGAAATCATATGCATTTTATGCAAAGAATGAGAAGCCCTCTTATCGCCGCTTTGTTTGTTTATATTGCGGCGGTCTTTCTGCCTGCGGCACAGGACAGCCAAACGGAATTTTATAAAGAATCCTATCTGGAACCGGATGAATTTATTCAGGATATCCTCACCCGGAACAGGCATTATGACACCCTCGATAATCTCAGCCCGGACGGGGTGCATTTCCTGATTCCGGTGGAACAATATTTTTCCAACCTGGAATTGATGTCTCAAAAAACCTACCGGCTGGGCATGCTGGAGCTGTGCCCTGAAGTCAACCGGGAATGGCGCCTGTCCACTTACGGGATAACAGGACTGAAAATTTATTCACTGGAAAAGAAAAAAAGCTGGATGGCCGATCTTCCCGGCGACATTTTCGTCAGCGACATGACCTGGTCTCCGGATGGGAAAAAAATCGCTTTTTTGGCTCACCTTTCCAGCGGCTCCCAAGTTTGGACAGCCGATATCGAAACCGGTGAAGTCCGGCCGCTGAGCCAGGCCCAAGTTATGGCCACTCTCAGTGGAGCGGGAAGCCGGTGGAGAAGAAGCGGCGATGCCTCCACCATGCTTCAGTGGACACCAAACGGATCGGTGGTCACCCTGCTGGTTCCTCCCGGACGAGGCCCGGAACCTGGGAAAAACCCCCTCCCCGGAACCCCCGTCATCCGCCGGACCCGCGACAAAGCTTCTCAAACTCCCACCTATCCCTTTCTGTTGAGAGCGCCCTATGAAAAAGACCTGTTTGAATACCACACCACCTCGCAGCTGGCCATATTGACGCCCGGCCGGGAAATCAAAATGATCGGAGAGCCGGCCATGTATGAGACGATTTCAATCAGCCCGGACGGACTCTATATTTTGACTGAAAAAGTGACCCGCCCGTTTTCCTATATCGTCGGCTACCGCAGTTTTCCGCGTGAATTGGCGGTCATGGACATGGACGGCAATGTTTTATCAACCCTTCGAACGGTTCCGCTTCAGGAAGGAAGAAGAAACGGCGGTCCCGAAAGTGACCTGCCCAGGGACGTTTCCTGGCGCCCGGACGGCAAAGGCCTGCATTTCCTGTGGAGGGAAAAGAAAGACGAAGAAAACGAGGAAGAACCTCAGGAAAACAAACGCAAAGACCGTTTGATGACCCTGGCCCCGCCCTTTGATCTGGAGGATACCGAAGTTTTAGTGGAGAGCGAAGAAGCCCTCAGCGATGTTTTCTTTTCCGCCGGGGGACGTTATGCCTTCGCCGGCCGCAGCAAAGAAGGAAAGCGGGAAATCATGGCTTTCGACCTGAGCGGGGAAAAAGTCAAAACCCTCACTCTGGTCAAGGACATCGATCCGGATGACCCGCTGAAACTCCCCGGGAATATCATCACACAGCACACCGGCAACGGAATCCGATTCGCCCTGCTGTCCGGCAACGGCAAATCCGTCTATTTTCAGGGTGCGGGATACAGCAAAGAGTTCACGCCCCGTCCCTTCATCGACCGGATGGTGATCGAAACCGGAGAAAAGGAACGGATATTTGAAAGCAGCCGGCACATGCATGAACGTCCCATGGCTTTTCTGGACAACGATTTGAACCGGATGGTGGTCAACCGGGAGTCTTCCTCAACATTCCCTGATTCGTTTCTGCGCACCGCGGATGGAAGGTACACTCAATTAACCGGCAACACCGATCCCTTCCCTGAATTCGCTGAGGCGGAAAGAATCTTATTCGAATTCACCCGCCGGGACGGATTGACCGCTCACGGAAGACTGACATTACCTGCCGGCACCAAACCCGGTGCCACTCTGCCCGCAGTGTTCTGGACTTATCCCCGGGAATATCAATCCTTCAAAGACTACGAAAGAAGCGCCTGGAGGAGATACAATAAAAATTCTTTTCAGCATCTCAACTACCGCAATGCTTCGGAAATCTGGTTATCCCGGGGGTATGCCGTGGTGGAACCGGCTATCCCCATTATTGGGAAAGGCAACACTTACAATAACAACTACATCGCTCACCTGGTCGATTCCATGTACGCGGCCATCCGCAAAGTGGACCAAATGGGGTATATAGATGTGGACCGGCTGGGACACGGAGGCCACAGTTACGGGGCCTTCGCCACCGCCAACATTTTGGCCCACACGCCGTTTTTCAAAGCGGGGATCGCGGGAAACGGCGCCTACAACCGGACCCTGACTCCTCAGACTTTTCAGCGGGAACGCCGGCTGCTGTGGGAAGCCCAGGACATTTACATCGAAATGTCGCCTTTCTTTAAAGCGGACCACTTGGAAACTCCCCTGCTGATGTATCACGGCGCCGAGGACAATAACACCGGGACATTCCTGATTCAGTCGGAAAGAATGATGCACGCCCTGACCGGACTGGGCAAGAAAGCGGTTTTATATATCTATCCTCTTGAATCGCATGGTCCCCGCTGTATTGAAACGTATATGGACCTATGGAAGCGCTGGGTGGACTGGTTTGACGCCCATGTGAAAAATCCTGAAGAAAACGGCAAAAAAGAATAAACCTGCGGCCGGTTAAAAGCCGGTTTGCGCCCGTCCTGCAACGTTCATGCGGAAAGCACCGTTTGGACTAATCCGGGCCGATTATTCTCAGAACAGTTGATTTATCCCGGCCGACTCAATAAACTATATAAATCAGGATGATGAATATTGGTGTTAATGAGAGATTGACAAAAACATCGCCATTTTTTTATGAATTCATCATGAGTATAATACACCACGAACCATGAAAATGAGCCCAATGTCATTCCCGGAGAGGAGCATTTTTGAGTCTGTCATTCCGGGGCACGCCGTGCCTTTGAGTGTGTCATCCCGCGGTGCGAAGCACCGAGGGATCCCTTACTGCTTCGTCCTGGCGGCTGGCCCCGTTTTCACCAGGCAGGAAGGGATTGCCACGGCTTGCTGGCGCAAGCCTCGCAATGACAAAGCGGCATGTCGTCCCGGGGAGCGAAGCGGCGGGAATCTTAGAGTGCTTCGTCTGATGAGTCAGAACCGACTCATCAGACGAAGCCGAATAAGATCCTCACGGCCTGCTTCGCAGGCCTCAGGATGACAGCGGAGCTGTCATTTTCTAAGGTATAGATCAGGCTGGATGAAAAAACGATAAACAGGCTTATAAAGGAGTTCACATTGAAAAGCAAGATCAACAGGTTCTTAACCACGGCAATATTATTTACAGGCTTCGCCGGTTTGTCCTTTCCGCAGCCCTCCCTGAATGGTTCCCTGTCCGGAAAAGTCCTGGACACAGAAAACCGTCCTATTGAGGATGTTTCGATCATGGTGAAAGGCCCGGCTATGCAGGGTATGCTTATTTATGTCACCGATGATTCAGGTGCTTTTCATTTTTCGGAGATCCCCCCCGGTGATGATTACACCATCCGGGTGGAGAAGCCGGAATATAAAACCTTGATATACCCCGGGGTATCCCTGAACATGGGGAGCCGCTTTCACATGAAAGTGACACTGGAAGCGTCTTCGCTGGAAAAGGAGACAGTGATCAAGGAGCCTCCTTTCCGCACGGATACGCAAAACAGCAAATTATCTGTTTCCCTGAATAGGAATTTTCTCCGGCACATCCCCTTTTCCAGAGACCTTCAGGATATCCTGAATGCCGCTCCCGGCGCTGTTCCGGACGGACCCGTTTACCAGGGCCGTTTTCTTTTTTCCGGGGCGTCCGTCAATGATGTCCTTTATTCAGTCGACGGTGTGCCGCTCAACGACCCTCTGGATATGCATCCCATGACCCCGGTCAGTCCGGATGTTTTTGAAGAAATCGAGTTCGGTTCGGCCGGGCTCCCTCCCACCATGGGTGTTTCCGGAGGCGGATATGTCAACATCCGGACGCGGAGCGGAGGGAATTCCGTCGAAGGAAATCTCCAGGCGGAATATATGGATGATCAGCTGCAGCGGATTCTGCTGGACAGCAGTGAACTGAAAGCAGTCGGTCTGGAGCGCCCCTCTGATATAATGCAGCGTTTGGATCTTTCATTGACTCTGGGCATACCCGTGCTGCAGGATTTTGGATGGCTTTTCGTCAATACCCGTTATTTTAACTGGGAACAGCATTTCAATCATGTCAATTGGGAAATGACGCAGGAATCCGGGAAAAACGTTTTCACCGGAGATTCCGCTCCTCATAGAGAATTCACTGTTTTCGGCAAGGTCACCATGCGCCCTGTGTCCTACGCCCGCAGCAGCATAACTTATAACCTTGCTTCCATCTATGAAAAATTTTATATCCCCTCCCTGCAATCCAATCATGACCCGTCCGCGCTCAACCGCCGAAACGGTGAAATAGATCAAACCTTCGGAGTTAATGGAGAGTGGATCCAATCTCAAAACTTTTCGCTCAGCGGAAGGGTGGCTTATTCTTATAAGAAATTACCTTTGTCATACACCGGCTCCGCCATCCCCAATCAACCCCGTCACTATGACCGTTATTATCAAATATACAGCAATAACGCGGAATTCGAGCAAATTTACAACCGCCAGCGGCTCAATCCGGCGGTCTATATTTCATGGTTTTTAGATGATTTTCTGGGGGCCCGGCATCACATCAAAGCCGGTGCGGAATATGAGTGGGCAATCAGCCATTGGGATTTTTGGAGAACCAATCCCTTTAAATTTCACTACTACCAGGGGAGCCTCTATGCTTACCCCACCCCGGCTGAGCCTACCCGCACCAAACTTTTTGCATACACCGTAGGACAGTTCAGCAAAAGCGGCATCCAAAAAAATGAAAAAAACGCGGTGGGCGCCTTTATTCAGGACAGCTTCACTTTTGCCGGCAGGTTAACATTTAATTTGGGATTGCGGCTGAATTTCAGCAGCGGTTCTCATCCCGACCAATTCCACAGTCAGTCTTATGACCTGTACGAAATATTCGAGGTCCTTCCCGGCCTGGGCGCTCAATACGGTAATTATAAACTGGACAGCCGCAATGTGATGACCTGGTTTAACTTATCCCCGCGGCTGGGATTGGCCTTTGATCTTTTCGGAAACGGCCGAACCGTACTCAAAGGAAACTACGCCCGCTATCATGATTACATGAGCCTCGGTTATCTGAGCCGTGTCAATCCTTTAGCCCCTCAGCTCAGCTCCTGGTATTGGTTCGACGACAATGGTGATGAAATCCCCGATGAAGAAGACCGGTTTGAGCTCATAGACGCCGCTGATGATCCGGATACCTTTTCCCTGGAGGACAAACTCGATCCGGATACCTACGCTCCCTATACGGATGAGTTTTCCGCCGGAATAGAACACGAGCTTTTCCGGAATTTCAATCTGAGCTTGTCATTCATACACAAACATCAAAAAAACCTGCTGGAAGACGTCAATGATTATGGACTGGGAAAGGAAGAAGCCTGGAAAGGATACAGCCCCGACAGTCCGTATTGGAAAAAATTCACCTTCACCGATCCGGGGGAGGACGGCGTCTTCGGAACGGCGGATGATTCAACCGCGGTGTGTTTCGCCGAGTCGGCTGATTCTCCAGGAGAACGTCACTGGTATTTCATGAACGTCGAAGAGGCCTACCGCAAGCATACGGCTGTGCAGCTGATTCTGCATAAACGCATGTCCCATAATTGGCAGCTTCTGGCTTCTTTGGTCTGGAGCCGGGCATGGGGAAACGTAGATGGAGGCACCCGGGCTTCCACCGGCTTTTCAAAAGCGTTTAATACCCCCAATCAAACTCTGTTCACGGGAGGACGTTTGGATTACGACCGTCCCCTTAATATTAAAATAATGGGCTCGGTTATCCTGCCTTTTGATTTCATCGCCAGCGCGTTTTATCAATACCGCTCGGGCGTTCCTTGGAACCGCACCCTCACCATCACCATTCCCGACAATGACCAATACCTGGACCCTGGAGCGGTCTACACCGTCCCCACTGAAGAAAAAGGAAGCCGGAGAACATCTCCTTTGTCCCTGCTTGACTTCCGTCTCGAAAAGTCATTCTTTGTTTCAGGGAATCTGGCGGTGGGCGGCTATGTGGATATTTTGAATGTTTTGGGGCAAAGCCGCCTGCATGTGGAGGCCAATGCCGGAGGATTCCTGGATTACAGCGACCCGGACAATCCAGTTTTTCAGCCTTACGGAAATATCGGCGATATCTTTGACGCAGAGGGCACCCGGACCTACCGGTTCAGCTTGAGGATTTCGTTTTAATCTTATTTTATGAGTTCGCGCAGCTGCGGGATGAGATTCTCAATAACCGGCGCACCCGGGTCGTCAGGGGCCACTTCCAGGAACTTTTCGAAACTCTCGATGGCTGCAGCGTAATCCCCCAAATTCAGCAATGCGTAGCCTTTCTGGCGGTAAGGCGGGGGCCAATCGCTTTTGATATTTGAAGCGGTATCGTAGTATTGAACCGCTTCAGCCGGTTTGCCCTGCTTGAAATAGATCTCCCCAACGTTAAAAGCCAGGGTTTCATCTTTAGGGAAAATATCCACGGCCTGACTCAAATACTCTCCCGCCTTATCCAGCTGATCCATCGAAATATAAGATTCCCCGATTCCGGCGAGAGCGCGGGCCGCAGCTTCGTTCCCCTCGAGAGAACCCTTTTCCTCTCTGACTTTATCCAGAACCGTCTCAAAGGCGGAAATGGCTTTTTCATATTCCTGCATTTCTTTAAAAGCGTTTCCGATATTGATGTTGATCTGATAAATTGAGGGTTGCTTTTCTAAAAATTCCTGATATGCGGCAACGGCCTCTTGATATTGACCCTGTTCAAACAACTGGTTTCCTTCTTCAAACAAGGCCAGCGCCTCCTGGTTTTCCATATCGGGAACACCTGCGGCCTCCCCGCCGATCTTGGTGAGTGTCATCTCAACGGAAGGGTTGTTGCTGGAAAACTGGCTGACGTTCATCCGGGTCTGTGCCGGAGCATATCCATCTTTAGCTGCGGTGATGATAAAGACTCCGGTTCCCAGCCCGGCAATGGCCCAGTTGCCCTTTTCATCCGACTCGGAAGTGAACTTGGTTCCGAATTCGGCATGTTCGGCTGTGATCTTCGCCTTTTCCAAGGGATTCCCCAGGTCATCATAAACCGTTCCATGGATACGGCCGCGGCCGCGGCCCTGCTGGGCTGAAATCACATTCAAACCGAAAAAAATGATCAATATCAATATAAGCACAATTTTATGTTTGATCATAATTTCCTCCTTCTCCTGACTTTTTCTCCTGACTGTTCATCATTCGCATTATCCCCGTCATTCCTATTCCGGCTCACTGTTTAAATGAAAACCTGATGACTTTCCGCAGCCGGGTTTCTCCGGTTTGATTGATCAGGGTGGCGAAAAAACTGTTTCTGCCTTGCTTGAGTTTCTGCACGGATTCTTCATCATCCACCATAAACGGAATTTCTAAATTATAGCTCTTATCTTTATTTTTTTCCAACTCTTCTTCCGGAACACGGACCTTAAAAGACTCTTGGTAATCCCAAATCGCATTCCCTTTGACATCGTTGAGTTCAAGCCGGAGAGCCAAAGTGGTCACCAAATCTTTACCGTCTTCTGTAAACCACAAATTGGCATAAGGAATATCAAAAACCAGGATGCCGCTCAGGTGGTTATCTCTTCCTTCAATATCTTTAACGGTCCAATCAAAATCAAATAATTCTTCCTCCCGCTGAATGGTCTGTTGGGCCGCGGACTGGGCACGGCCGAGTTCATGCATATACCTCAGATTGAATTCCCTCATGCCGGAAAGGTCGTAGGTGACCAGTTTGTATACCCCCGTGCAGGTTCGATCCTCGAATACCACCGGAAAATTGCCGTAATACCAAATTTCCTGGCATCTTCCGGAATAACTCTGTGGATGAATGATTCTGTCCATGGGAGGCCCGAACAAAATATAAATCCTGCCCCGGTCGGTCAGCCAGCCCGGGCGTCCCTCACTGACAAACATATTGTCGGCCTCCTCGATCCGGTTGTGATATGCCATTTTAAACTCATTTTCCTCAGTGGTGGGATCCGGGTCACGCTTTTCCCAGAAATCTTTGATAAATTCGTCCTTTTCCTCATCCGGCAAATTCAAAAACAAGCGTTTTTCCTTGGTGGAAATGATATAGCGGACTTTGCTTATAAATTCCGCATGGTCCGGAGACAACTCCTTCTCCAATTGATAATAATGACATGAGCCGGTGATCCAAACCGCTGTTATGATTCCCAAAAATAAAAACCATCGGAGAGCCGGCTTTCTCATCTTTTATTCTCCTTAATTTTCTCCAGGCTTTTCCTGATTTCAGGTTGATCGGCGTTGATCTCCAAGGATTTTTCCCACGCAGCCCGGGCTTCCACCGCATCTCCCATCCGGAAATAACATTCACCAAGAACATTGAGAAGCGGTGTGTTCAAACCATACTGCGAGACGGCGTCATTGAATGTCTGAACGGCTTTGTTCAGTTCTCCCCTATGTTGATAGGATTTTCCCAAAATGAAATAAACCTCATAAGCGGGGCTTTCCTCTCTCTCCAGCATAGGCGCAAGCAGGGGCTCCACTTCGGCATATTCTTTCTTATTCATGCGGATCCTCGCTAAGCTCAAGGCGATGTTGTGAGAATCCGGTTCTTTCTGATACGCAGCATGGGTGTATTGAAAAGCCTTTTCCATATCACCATGGTTAAAATATTGAGTTCCCAAAATAAAATCATACACCGGACTATCCGGCGCCGCCAAAAGATTGGTATAAATCCAGGGACGGGGGATCCCCTCCACATGAGTCAGGTCGAATTCATCCGTTTCTGATAAAACCTCTTGGCCGTCTATTTGAAGCGTCACCCGAATGGTGTAGTGTGCCGGAGGAAAATCCCTGAGCGGTATCTGTTCGGCGATATCGGGAATATCCTTATACTCACCGATGCTTCGGGTGAAAGATTTGAATTCCCCGCCGTTCCGCATTAAGGTGTACTCCAAGACTCCCTGTTCCTTTTGCAGACTGGACAAACCATGAAGCTGAAAAACCACAACCAGAGAATCGGACCGCAAAAAAATCCGGTTGGCCTGAAAATATATCCGTTGATCCCCCGCTTGAAAAGGACGCATCCGGTTTTCGCCGGGGATATCGACTTCCATATTGTAGCCCAACAGCAGCGATGTCATTTGAAGCTTGTCGCTTTCAGCCGGAATGAGCAGTTCGCGCTCCATGGTGGTGAATTCTTTGGAAATCTCATTTTTCAGCAATATCGTCAGGTTGTATCTTCCCGGTATCAAAGGAAACATGTCCCGGATGCTCACAGGCCGGCGGCTGATTTGTTTGAACTGTTCTTCCGAAAATTCCAAGGGAATGGTCTTGCCGAACTGATGAATGATGGCATCTTCCTTGTTTTTAACCGTTCCATTCAGTTCAAGGGTGGTGTAATATTTATTATCATACTTATTAACCGAAAGCCTTTCCGGCTCTATGGCATAATTCACCATATATAAATTTTCGGTTTTCCTGGAAATGGAAACAACTCCCTCGCTGTCCATATAATTAGCCGTGTAATCGACTTCCACAAAGTCCTTGTATTCCAGAAATTTCTCGGCGTATCTGTCCTTAATTTCCCGGACCGGAGTGGATTCCACCCGGTTGAGCAGTATATCCGAAGACAGGCCGGGACGTCCCGTCACTTGGCTGCGCTCACCCGGTATCAAGGAGAGGGACGTTTCCGCAAGAATAGGTTCAGCCTCGAGAAGCTTTTGATATGCGGCTAAATAATCCGACTGATCCCCATAATAAGAAGTCAGCAAACGCTGGGGACCGTCCGCAAGAGGACTGTACAGCTTGTATTCCCCCGTCCCGCCTTCCTGAAAAAAAACCATGTTGAATCCCGGGGGAAGACCTTTGTCCGTCAATCCCTGATAAAACCAGATTTCGGCAGGATACACCTGGGATTTACCTGTGAATCTCTGGATGTCACCCGGTTCCCCCAGAATAATATAAATACGGCCGCGGTCGGTCTGCCATCCTTTTTTTGGGACATTGCGTCCGAAAAAGTGGTTCACATGGTTGATTCTCCGGTAATGCTCTTCACGAAATTCATTCTTTTCCGTAGCCACGGTCGGGTCTCTTTGTTTCCAAAAGGCCTCTATGAAAAGATCCCGTTCCCGGTCGCTGCTGAGTTTCAGAAACACTTCTTTTTCCGTGGGGGAAATGATGTAGACAACTTCTTCTTCCAGCCATTTCCGGTGACGTTGGGAAAGGTCCCCGACGGAATCCGAATATCCGGACAGGCATAACAGAATCACTAACAGCACCGTTAAAGTGCTTTGCTTGACTGTCGTTTTGAACATTTATAATTTCTCCACGTTTTTTTCTTTACCCTTTCTAATCTAATGCCTGACCTGCTGCAAAGCGGCATCCCATCTCCGCTTGCCTTACAGGTCTTTAATATATTATAGCATGCCCCTTTCTAAACCGGAAAGCCGGGGGAGCCTCAACTCATTTTTCATGGACTCAAAACCACCCTCTATATTAATAACAATAATCATCTCCATCCCGTTTCATCTGACTTATCTCTCCTCCCGGCCCGCCCTGCCCGAACCATTTTTTTATGAATTCATCATGAGCATAACACACCACGAACCATGAAAATGATCCCAATGTCATTCCCGGAGCGGAGCACTTTTGAAGTCTGTCATTCCGAGGCACGCAGTGCCTCGGAATCCCTGACTGCCTCGTATGGGCGGTGGGTTCCGCTTTCACGAGGCAGGAAGGGATTGCCACGGCTTGCTGGCGCAAGCCTCGCAATGACAAGGGGTATGTCGTCCCGGAGCACGCAGTGCCTTTGAGTGTGTCATCCCGCGGTGCGAAGCACCGAGGGATCCCTGACTGCTTCATCTGGGCGGTGGGTTCCGCTTTCACGAGGCAGGAAGGGATTGCCGCGGCTTGCTGGCGCAAGCCTCGCAATGACAAGGGGTATGTCGTCCCGGGGAGCGAAGCGACAAGTGACACCGCCCGAAGGGTAAAAAAATGGCGATTAAATTGAAATTCCGGCAAGAAAAAAACGTGATGTTTGTGTTTTTTATAGAAATGATGAATATCGGCATCGATAGAAGGTTGACGAAACCATCGCCATTTTTTATGAATAAGCCAGGGGGGGATGGGGTTGATTCTTAGGGGTAAATAAGGCCGGAAGACAAAAAAGCGTGGTGCGGAAGGTGGGACTCGAACCCACACGGCCTTTTGGGCCATAAACTCCTGAGGCTTACGCGTCTACCAGATTCCGCCACTTCCGCACACATGCCTGTGATGATTTGACATTATAGCGGTATCTTGAGTTGGTGTAAAGTCTATCCTGGCTTGTTCACGGGGCGGGATGGCTGCAGATGAATTCATCGTGATGAGTATAACACCCCGTGACCGATGACAATCCCTTCTGAACGGCTGCCATGGGGACGAAATGATGGATCGCCGGGCCGGTCACCTCATGTTTGGCGGTAAAACTTGACAAAATTGATATCCGGTGTATTTTCTAATTGCGTGAGTAAACGCTCAAGTCATCTCATCCCGTTATGAATAAACACCCTATCTGCCTATTTAATGTTTTCATTATGAATTTTGTGTTATTCCGTTTCACCATCTTCTTCAGGAGGTCAAATGAAACTTTTAAACCGGGAACAAGTTGAGTCTTTGTCCGGATTTCGGGGCCGGGAGCATCTCACAACTTCATTTTATCTTGACACCAGCCGTAACCGCCTGACAAAAAAAGAGATCCAAATATCCATGAAAAATTTGCTTCAGCAAGGAAAATTCCGGCTGAATCAAATGGATCTTGCCAAACCCAAGAAAGAATATTTATTAAAGGAACTGGAAAAAATCGGCTCCTTCTGTTCCCGCCGCCTCCCCGGCTATAAGCATGTCGGAATGGCGATATTCTGCTGTTCCGGAGAAGGATTCTGGCAGGATTTTGAGCTGGTGAAATCACCCCGAAATATGCTTATCTTTGATCATTCCCCCTATGTCCGTCCCTTGTCGGCGGTCCTGGATGAATATCATCGGGTTTGTGTTTTAACTTCCGATAAAAAAACCGCAGCCTGGTATGATATCAACATGGGGGAAATAACGCTCCTCCAAACCCTGGAGGAGGGAGCCCCTCCAAATCCCCGGGAAACGGGACGCGAAGAATACAGCTCCAAGCGAATTGAGCGTTATCGAAATTCCCTGCAGCACAGTCATTTTAAAAAAGCCGCCAAGATCACCTTTGACTTATGGAAACAGCATAAATTCGAATGGCTCTTTCTTGGAATCCCGGATAAATATTTTCCCGAACTTGAGCCCATGTGGCATCCCTATATAAAAAAAAGAATTAAAGGCCGTCTTAAAATCAATCCCCTTCATTCATCCGCAGCAATTCTTTCTAAAGCCTTGGAGCTGAAACAAAGATTGAAACAAGAAGAAAAGGACGAGATCGTCAAGCGTTTTATTGAAGAAACGGGAAAAAACGGACTGGCTGTTTCCGGGCTGGAAAAAACCGTAGAAAAACTAAACCACGGTGAAGTTCAAACCTTGCTGGTCACCCGCTTTTATTCCCATCCCGGCACTCGATGCCCTGAATGCGGTTTTCTTTACCCCGGCCGGAAAATCTGCCGCACCTGCCGCAAGCCCACAGAAAAAGTTATGGATATCGTGGACTATGCTGTTGAAACCGCTTTAAATTCAAGCTGCCGGGTCAAACATATCAGTCCCCCTTCCGGGCTGGACCGGTATGGAAAAATCGGCGGGTTTCTTCGCTATAAAATCTGACTCGAAGCCCGAGGAATCCGGATCACACAGCAGTGCGTTTCGTTGACCGGATTCAAGAACCGGCCTTTTCCGGCTTGAACGAAACCTTCTCAAAGAAGCTGTAAAGAACAGGAATGATAAAAAGGGTGAGAAACGTGGTGGCGATCAGACCCCCAATAACGGAAACCGCCATGGGAGACCTCATTTCTGATCCGGCTGAGGCGGACAGCGCCATGGGGACCATTCCCATAATGGTGGTCATGGCGGTTATCAGCACCGGCCGCAAACGGACGGCACAGCCTTCCAGGATAGCCTCCTTTTTTTCCATTCCCCTCTGCCTCAACTGGTTGATATAATCCACCATCACAATTCCGTTGTTGACGGCGATACCCCCCAGCATAATAAAACCGATTAAAGAAATCAGGCTGATGGTTTTCCCGGTGATCAGCAGGGCCAGCACCACACCGATAAGCGCCAGGGGAATGGTGAACATAATGACAAAGGGATGCAGAAAAGATTCGAACTGGGAAGCCATGATCATGTAGACCAGCAGGGTGGCCAAAAGAAAAACCCCGATCATAGTGACGAAAGCCTCCTGCATGTCTTCGTACTGCCCTCCGTATTCCATAAAATAGCCTGGGGGAAAACTCGAACCGATGTCTGCTGTCTGCCGGATAACATCCGCCATGATGCTTCCCAAATCCCGGCCGGCGATGTTGGCGGTGACGGTCACCACTCTTGCCTGGTTTTCCCTGGTGATCCGGACCGGGCCTTCTCCCTTGGAAACATCAGCCACCTGATCCAGCCGCACAACGGTGTTCATTGAAGTGACCACAGGTATACTCTTGACGGCATTCAGATCATTCCGGAATTCTTCCTGAAAACGCACCCGCACATCGAATTCATCATTTCCTTCACGGAAACGGGTGGCCACGCTTCCCAGGGAAGCGGTCCGGACTGTATTGGCGACCTGAGCCACCGACAAGCCCAGCCGGGAAGCTTTCTCCCGGTCGATGTTGAGCTGGTATTCGGGTTTCCCCTCCGCCAGCGAGTGGGTGATGTCCCGCAGACCCTCAATATCCTGGATCCGGGTGACAACATCCTCCGCAATGGTTTTCAAACGGCTGATATCTTCGCCAAATATTTTCACCTCCACCGGAGCCATCGCTCCCCCCATCATCATTTGGCTCATGTCGATGGATTCAAATTTAACACCTTTGAAGCGGGGAAACTTAGACCGGATTTTTTCCAGAATCTCCACATCTGAAAGCTTCCGCTCTTCCTGAGAAACCAAGCCGACCCACAGCAGCGCTTCATGGGTCCCTTCGGGGGTGAATCCGCTTGCGGTGTCCGCCGGATCGTCCTCCGCCTGGGAACCGACTTGAGCGGAAACAATGTCAACCGCAGGTTCTTCCAGCATCAGCTTTTCAACCAGGCGCGTGACCCGGTCGGTCTCTTCCAGGGCGGTTCCGACCGGCATCTTCACTTTAAGCAGGATCATATCCCGGTCAGAAGCCGGCATGAATTCCGTTCCTATAAAAGGAATGATGCCAAACGACATTAAAAAAATAAGAAGGGCGCCGGACAAAACCCAGCCGCGGCGCTTTAAAGCCGCGTGCAGGAGGGTGCGGTAGCGTTGGCGGAATCTGTCAAACCGGACTTTGTGCTTTTTCTGTGGGGTGTTCCGGTTGTTTGTTTTGTTGGCTTTGAATATCAGGGACGCCACCAGAGGAACAATAGTCAGAGCGACAAAAAGCGAAGCCAGCAAGGAAAAGGCGATCGCCAAAGCCAACCCCTGAGTTAATTTTCCGGTTATTCCGGAAGCGAACATCATGGGGAAAAAAACCGCAATGGTGGTGAGAGTGGATGCCGTTATGGCCATCCCCACCTCGGAAGCGCCTATTTTTGCGGCGCTGTCCCGCTCCTTTCCCTCCTCCAAGTGGCGGAAAATATTTTCGATCACCACCACCGCATTATCCACCAGCATCCCGATCCCCAGGGCCAACCCCCCAAGAGTGAGCAGGTTTATGGTGTACCCGGCGGCATAAAACGCGATAAACGTGGTGATGATCGATAAGGGAATGGCAAGCGCGATGGTGACAGTGGGGCGCCAGTTGCGCAAAAACAGCAGAATGAAAAAAACAGCCAGGACTCCCCCCGCCAGAGCATTATTTCCGGTTTGCCTGATCACCTGCCGGATCATATCCGATTGATCCATGGCCACATAGAAATTGATATCCCCGGGAAGATTCTGTTTGATTTTTTCCAGCTCATTTTTGGCGGCTTCAGCGGCAATGACCGTGTTGGCTCCAGGCCGTTTGCTGACCATCAGATAAACCCCGCTTTCCTGCTGGATGCGGGCCATGTAACGGGTTTCTTTTAACGTGTCTTCCACCACCGCCACATCCCGAAGATAAATGGGCCGGCCGGTTTCGGTGGACCCGATGATAATATCGCGGATCTCCTGGATGGAATCATATTCCCCCTTGGTGCGGATCAAAAATTCGGTATGCCGCTCAACCAAATGGCCGGCAGGAAGATTCAGATTCTCCAGGCGGAGCACCTGAATCACCTGAGACAAGGACAGTTTGCGCGATTCCAGTGCCGGTTTAATGATGTTGACCTGGATTTCACGGGTTTCAGGGGCAAAAACTTGAGAAGAAGCGACTCCTTCAATCCGTTCCAGACGCATGGCGACTTCATCTTCAATGATTTTCTTTAAATCATTCACCGGCCGGTCCCCGGTAACTCCCCAAAAAATCACCGGCATCTGCGAGATATCAAATTTAATCACCAGGGGATCAGAGGCATCTTCCGGGAGGTAACCTGAATAAATGCCGATCTGATCCCGGATATCCTGTGCCGCGAAATCAAGATTGGCCCCCCATTCCAATTCCACCATGATGACGGAAACACCTTCTGATGAAGCGGAGCTAACATTTTTCACTCCCGAAACCGCGTTGACCACTTGTTCCAGGGGACGGGTGATGGTGTTTTCAATATCCTCAGGAGAAACCCCCTGGTAATTCGTGATGACGGAAACGGTTGGAAACTCCAGTTCGGGGAAAAAATCCAATCCCAACCGGGTATAAGCCAGGAAACCCAGCACCACCAAAATCATAGCCAGCATGGAGGTGGTGACTTTTCGATTAACCGAAAATTCGGGAATTTTCATCAGATCACCTCTGTCACAGCCACCATGGCTCCGTCTTCCAGTCCGTAATTGCCATCCACAATCACCAACTCGCCTTCGGAAAGACCGTCAAGAATTTCCACCATTTCCGGACTTTCCAATCCGGTTTCGACCTCCCGGCGCTGCGCTTTGCCATCCTTGATCACAAATAAATAGCTGTTTTCCAAAATGGCTTTTTGGGGAACCGCCAGCACATCTTCGCGTGAATCGATTTCCAGGCTGACTTTTCCGAAGGTGTTCGGACGCAGCAGGAAGCCGGTATTCTCCACTTGAATCTCCACCTTAAATTTTTTGCTCACGGGATCAGCCGCCGGATTCACCACAGTGACCTGCCCCTCGAACACGCGGTCGGGGTATGCAGAAACGTGCAGAAAGGCCGGCCGGCCCTTTTGGATAAGCACAACATCTTCCTGAGCCGCCTCAATTTCAATTTTCACTTTATGGTAATCCATCAGGGTCAACACGCCGCTGTCGGGCGCGAATCCCCCCATCATGGGATTAAGGACATCGCCTTCTTCCGCGTTTATTGACGCCACAATTCCCGAGAAAGGAGCCCGCATGATCGAGACATCAAGATTATGCCGGGCTAAATTAACCGCAGCCCGGGCTTGCCTCAATTGGGCCTCTGCGGATTCATAAGCCAGGGCGACTTTTTCCAATTGTTGTTCGGAAACGGCCTTTTCTTTATGCAGCCTTTCCATCCTTCTTAAATTTTTTTCCGCGTCGTTGGCATTGGCCTCAGCGGCTTCCAGACCCGCCTGTGCTTGTTCGAGCTGCAGTTTAATCGAGCGGGTGTCCAGCTCGGCCAGTAAATCGCCCTCACGGACCTGATCGCCTTCTTCCACCTGTATTTTCACAAGCTTCCCACCGACTTCCGGAGTTATAATCATCTTGCGCAGCGGTTCGATGGTTCCGGTATAGGAAAGACTCCTTGATACTTTTTGTTTTCTGACTTCATAAGCTTTAACCGGCGCCGCTCCGAATCTCTCCGGCTCCCCGGAATCATCCGGCTGCTGCGAAGACGGCTGGCAGGAAACAATGACGGCAGCCGCACAGAGAGCGGCTGCCGCACGGCTCAACCCTTTTGTATGTATTCTCAATTTTTTTAATCTGTTCATTTTCGTTTCCTTATCACTCTGACCGGCACCTTAGCCCGGCCGGCGCTTTTCATTCCACTCCCATCGCCTTATTCAATTCGGCCTGGGCGACAACATAATCATACAAAGCCTGGGAATAATTTGTCTTCGCTTGGGCCAGCGCCGCATGGGCCTGCTGCACATCCAGCACCGTCACCAATCCCTCTTCGAAATTCAATTCCGCAATTCTTGAACTTTCTTGAGCTTGATCCACATTTTTTTCCTGGGACATCAAAGATTGACGGGCTTCTTCCAAATGCAGGACCGCTTGTCTGACTTCCAGCCGAATCTGATCCGTCAACCCTTTTTGATTGAACTCAAGCTCTCTGACCGCGGTCTTTGCCTGCGCCACCTTGGCATGCGTGGCCAAGCCGTTAAAAACGGGAATATTGACCAATAAGTTAAGGGCATAAAAATTCTGCCAATTGTCTTCTTTAAAGTTGAATTGATCCGCCCAGTAATTATACTGGCCGGAAATGGAGACCGAAGGCAGACCGGACGCTTGAGCCATATTAACGGCTTCGCCGGCCACCTTTTTTTGAAGCCGGAACTGTTTGAGTTCCGGACGGTTCTCCAAAGCTGTTTTTAAACAGGCTTCCAAATCCGGCTGCACCGGCTTGAATTCTATCTCCCCCTGAACGTCGATGGGTTGAGATTGATCCATTCCCAAAACATTTTTCAAACTCAACTCAGCGGCTTTCAGGTTGTTTTGAGCCCGGATCAGCGAAGGCTTCAAATTAGCAACCTGGACCTCAGACCTCAAGAGATCGAACTTTGAGGCCAGGCCGACTTCATGTTGGATCTTAATATTCTCATGCAGCTTCTCCGCAACATCCACGGCTTCCCGGGCAACCTTTACGAATTCACGGACCAGCAACACTCCATAAAAAGCCCGCTTGGTGTTGAAAATAACATTCTGCCGGGATTGACGCACGCCTTCCCGGGAGGATTTCACCTGGTAATTGGCCTGCTTGAATCCGGAAACCAGCCGGCCGCCGGTGAATATGGGAATATTTAACGCCAGGGTGAATTGATAATCACGAGTGAAGTCCACTTCCACCCTTTGCGGCGGCTCGCCGGGGATCATGGAAGGAAACTCCAGCTCCATGAGTTTTTCCGAAAGAATCTTGGTCCCCTGAGCATTCAGCGATGGGAAAAAAGCAGCGGCGGCCTGCCGGACCTGGGTCCGGGCCGAATTCACTTTTTCTTCCGAAGCCAGATGAAAAGGATTTTGTTCCAGGGCCAACCGGAGGCTGTCCTCAAGAGTCAGTGTTAACTTTTCCTGAGACTGGAGCGGGAGGCCTGGTGGAATAAAACCGCAAATCAGCAGAATAAAGAACATCTTCTTCATGATTTACTCCTCTTTTCTTCTTATTCCGTTGAGAAAATAGTCCAGCAGCAAATCAGCGCTTTCTTCAACGGAATAAGTTTTTTCCAGCGTGGGACCTTTGAAATGGAATCCCCTCAACATCGCTCCAAAAATACTTGCGGCCTCTTCAGCCTCCAATTCCCGGAATTCCCCTGAGGAAACGCCCTCCTGGATAATGGCGCAGGTTGATTGAAACATGCTGTGGACAATCTTCCGGAAGTTTTCAGGAATCTGCTTTTTCGCTTCATACGGCATTATATGAGTTTTCATATCCATCCCCAGAATCTTTTTCATAACTTCCTGTTCCATGAAAAATATCCGGGTGATGTTCTGTTTCCGCTGGTAATAGCGGAGAATAAATGAAATCATATCTTTCAGCTTCGATTCAGAACCGGCCGGTTTATCCCTTATTTTTTCAATTTCATCATGGGCTTCCCGGAATGAATTCAATATGACCGCTGAAAAAATATCCAATTTGCTCTCAAAATAACGGTAGATCGTCGCCTTGGAAAATTGGGATTTATCCGCGATATCGTCCACACTCGAGTGGGCGAATCCTTTAGCGGCGAAAATTTCTTCCGCGGCCTCCAGGATATATTGACGGTTTTCCTGCCTGCGCTTTTCTTTTCGTTGAATTCTCAGATTTTTTTTCATTTGACACTCACTTGTCTTAAATTTAAACTCTATAGTTTAATTTTGAAACTTAGCGGTCAAGAATAACAAAGCGGAAACATACTGTCAAGACCTTTCCTCATGACTTCCATGAAGCCTCAGGCCGCAACCCGTGTTGTTACCAGGCCTGCGCGGATCAGGCCGTGGCAACCTGAGGCGGATAGATGGCAAAAAATGAAGGCATCTCAGATCCTCACGTCTCTTCGCTCCTCAGGACCCCGCCCATCGCCATTTTTTTATGAATTCATCATGTGTATAATACACCAGGAAACATGATAATGATCCCAATGTCATTTCCCGAAGCGGAGCACTTTTGAGTCTGTCATTCCGAGGCACGCCGTGCCTGTGAGTGTGTCATCCCGCGGTGCGAAGCACCGAGGGATCCCTTACTGCTTTGTCTTAGCGGTGGGTTCCGCTTTCATGAGGCAGGAAGGGATTGCCACGGCTTGCTGGCGCAAGCCTCGCAATGACAAGGGGCATGTCGCCCCGGAGAGCGAAGCCGGAATTGGAGCGGATGTCCTCGCTGGGGACATCCGCGAGGCGGCGATCCATCTCCCGCTCCCATGACCACATAGAAACGATTTTCTAAGGTGAGATCCGGCCCGCCCGAAGGGTGAAAAAATTGCGATTAAAATGAGAGGACAGGAAAACAAAAACGTGACGGCCGCTCTTAACAGAAAAATCTTATATGTCCCTGAATATAATACCCAAAAAGAAGAGATCGCAATTTTTTTATGTATAGGTCAGGCTATTCAAGCGCGGGGATGAAACTTATTATAAACCTCCCGAATCCGGCGGCGGGAAACATGGGTGTAAATCTGGGTGGTGGTGATCTGGCTGTGACCCAGCATCATCTGCACGGACCGCAAGTCGGCCCCCCGCTCTAAAAGATGAGTGGCGAACGAGTGCCGCAGCACATGGGGACTGATGGCCGGATCCAAGCCGGCCTGCTGCGCATATTTTTTAAGAATCTTCCAAAATCCCTGTCTGGTAAAAGGGGTTCCCCGGGAGGTCAAAAAAAGAAAGTCCGTGTCTTTTTTTAAAAACCGGCGGCGGGCTGATTCCAGATACAATCCGATGGCTGCGGATGCGGATTTCCCCAACGGAACCACTCTTTCTTTGCTCCCTTTACCCCGGCAGAATAGAAAACCTTCCTGAAAATTAAGGTCATTCATCTTCAGTTTGATCAATTCAGACACCCGCAGGCCGGTGGCATAGAGAAGTTCCAGCATGGCTCTATCGCGGCATCCCCTGGGAACCTGACTGTCCGGCTGCAGCAAAAGCCGTTCCACTTCTTCCAGTTTCAAGAACTTCGGAAGATGAAACCATAATTTGGGAGCACTGAGATTCTCCGTTGGATTTTTTTTTATAATTCCCTCTAAAACAAGAAAACGATAAAACGCTCGTAGGGCTGAAATCCCGCGCGCCGCCGAGCGGGAGGAGAGGCCGGCCTTGCGCTGATCATGTATGAACTTGACCAATTGAGACTCATCCGCCTTTTTCCATGTCATCTTTTCCTTATGTAAAAAATAAAAGTATTTCTCCAAGTCAAAGAGGTATGATTGCAATGTGTTGGGCGACAATCCCTTTTCCACCGAAAGATAATCCGAAAACGCCCGGATGATTCCTTCATCCCGGGAAAGGGGGACGTTCATTGAATATAAGGATTTTCGTTTTTTTCCTCACCCACGGTGGTGGGCGGCCCATGCCCCGGATAAACCTTCAAATCCTCTCCCAATGTGAAAATCTTGGTTTTTATGGAAACCATCAATTGCTCCCAATCTCCTCCGGGAAGATCGGTACGCCCGACTCCTTGGTTGAATAAGGTGTCTCCGGACAGAATGAATTGATCTCCCTCCAGAATAATTCCGCCGGGTGAATGTCCGGGGGTATGCCGCACCTTCAATTCAGAAGCCCCGATATCCAAAACATCACCTTCATGCAGGAATTTGTCCGGCGGCGGTGACTTTTTCGCTCCCAGCATCAACGCAAATCCGGATTGGAGGGCATGGGTCAGCATATTCCGGTCATCGGAATGGATCAGCAAGGGTATGGAATAGGTGTCTTTAATATTTTTATTGGCGCCGATATGATCGACATGCCCGTGGGTGTTGATAATCATCACAGGATGAAGATCAAGCTCTTCGATGACACTGATGATTTTTTTTGGCTCCGCGCCGGGGTCAACCACAGCCGCCTGGCGGGATTCTTCATCATAAACCAAATAACAATTGGTCTCCAAGGCTCCGACTACCACTGTTTCGACTTTCATGATGAACCCATGATATTATGTCCCCCGGAGAGGAGTCAAGTTTCATCGGCTGTTAAATCGGACTTGGACAATGCTTCCGGCATGTCTCCGGACACGTCATGCTGCAGGATAACCTCAACCGGGGCTATTTCCCGGCCCAGACCATAAGCGCATATCCCCGCTGAAAAAAAAACAGCCTGTCCAGACGGGTGAACAGCCAAATAACAGGATGAATCAGAGTATAGGCTCTGATGATTTTTTTCCGGCTGTTGAACTCTTCGGCGTCAGCGGGACGGATATGGCCGTCGCGGAGTTTTCTTTTTTGTTTGGGGGCTAAAAAGCGGGTATAAAAAACATTCAGCAAAAGCTCTACGGCTTCCGTGAAAAAACCCGAGAACCGTTTATGCCGGATGAATGTCAGACCGGCGTCTTTCAGCTTTTGCCGCATATCCTGCAAAGTGTAGCCTTCCCGTTTGTGACCGTAAACATCCAGAGTCATCCCCAGCCGGAGCCGGAGACGGTGGAGAAAAAATATCCGCCCGGTTCGGGGAACGGCCATCAACAAACATCCGCCCGGCTTGAGAACCCTCCGGATTTCCTGCAAACATGCATCGTCGTCATCCAAGTGCTCCAGAAAATCCAGGCTGATGACGTGATCCAGGCTTTGTGAGCGGAAAGGCAGACGGGCCCCTTCCAATTGAACCAATCCCCCGGGGATCAGTTCCCTGGCTGAATGAAGATTAGTCAAGTCCAAATCGGCGCTCACCCAGAATCCGGGTTTTTGTCTCAGATAATAACTGATGATTCCCTGGGCGCATCCTAAATCCAAAATCCTTTCGGAAGCACCGGTTTTTAAATATTTATCCAAGACATTGAGTTTTTCGCGTTTTTTGAGAGATTTTTCCGCGATTTGCAGTTGCCAGTGTTTCCCGGACATTATGGAAGCATTATAATCAAATACCGGTTTAAGTCAAAATGACTTCCTTTCCGCCCTTTGCTTCCGGAATCTATTTGTGATTTGAGATTCGAAATCTTATAATAGAAAATTGATGGATGTTTTGATAACAAAAAGAGCCCGTCATCAAATAGAGGGGCTTCTTCTGGGAAAAACGGGGCGCAGCGGCCTGATTCTGGGCCACCAGCGCGGCCCCCGCTATGTGATCGAAGCCATATTCCCTTACCCAGGCGTCCTTTCCTTTTCCCAAAAAAAACATCTGCGGCTCATCCGGCATTTCGGTCCGGACTTAATCGGATATTTCGCCGGCGGCACAAGGCCTCCTGAACGCATCCTGTCGCCGTTCGCGGCCGGCATGCTGTTCAGCCGCCTGAACAAAGATAAGTCCGGGATTATTTTTTATCAGATTGAATATAACGGACAATTCAACCTTCAAAAACTGGAAATTTCAGAAGAGGAGTCCGCATGAGCCAATCACTCAATATCGATCAAAAAAGATTTTTATTAAAACTGGCCCGTGACGCCATCACTCATTATCTGGATACCGGGAAATATTTAATGATCGAAGCCGGCGACAGCGTTCTGGAAGAAAAGCGGGGAGCCTTTGTGACTCTTAAGGAGGACGGCCGGCTTAAAGGGTGCATCGGCTACCCTTTGCCGCAAAAACCCCTGGTGGATACGATTATTGAGACCGCGGTCGCCGCGGCCACGGATGATCCCAGATTTCAGCCTCTCTCCGTAAAAGATCTCCCCAAAATCACAATTGAAATTTCGGTCCTCAGTCAGCCTCGCCGCATCCGGAGCCCCCAAGAGGTTGAAGTCGGCAAACACGGCATCATCATTTCCCGGGGTCCTTACCGGGGCCTGCTGCTTCCCCAGGTTCCCATCGAATGGAATTGGGACCGGGAGACTTTTTTGCGCCAGGGATCCCTGAAAGCCGGCCTGGATGAGAACGCCTGGCAGCAGGAAGCCCAAATTGAAGTCTTCACCGCCGAAGTTTTCGCCGAAGAGTAACCGGATTGATCTGCATCATCAGGCCAGCCCGGCCTATTTAAATTTTTTATCCTTCAATAATTCTTCAGCGGTCTTTTTACATTCCACAACACCGTTCACCCAGCCGGGGTCATCTTCCATATTCAAAACGAATTCAAGTTCCCGCCGGGCATTGTTCACCTCACCCATATCCATCAGAGTCTCAGCTAAATAAACCCGGGTCAAACAATCATCCGGTCCCAGTTTTTTAGACATCATCAGATGCTTCAAGGATTTTTCGCTGCTTCCTCCGGCCAGGCCGGGAAGCTTGTAATAAAGCCGCCCTAAAACACGGTCGGGGCCTCCGTCTTCGTAATTCCGGTTGATTTCGATCACCTTGTTCATATCGTTTTTTATAGGTTTGACCAGCGACAGGCTCTTTAAAACTCCCTTCGCCTCTCCATATTTTCCGTTGTTGACCCCTCTCCAGTAATATCCATCCGGCCGGCCGGGTTCTAAATCAACAGCCTTATCGGCATGATACACCCCTTGAGAAAATATATTTTGCTGTTTCTTTTTATCCTGGGTGTGGGCTCCGATATGATAAAGAATCCGGGCGATTTTCCAATACGGCTCATATTTATCCTCGGACTGAAGAAGGGCCTCCCGGTACAGCTCCAAGGCTTTTTCCGCGGAAGCCATATCCGCCATCTTCCAATAAATTTCATCAGCTTCGGCAATCCGGTCTTCTCTCTCCTGCCCGGCCGCTCCCGTTGTGACAGCCATCAACCCAAGAGCTAAAAAAATTCCTATTTTTTTCATATGCCCCTCCTCATTTTTTCTTTTTATAAATAAGACTCCGCTTTTCGATCCAAATCATTCATGATTTTTTCCACCCGCGAGCACTCCCGGGCCAATTCCTGGTCATCCAATCCGGGATCAATTTGAAAAGGCTGACCGAACAGGGCCACCACCCTGTGAAAAGGAACAAACATCAAAAACCTGTCCCAGCTTTTGAGAATGATTTTTTTAGTGGCGGAAAAAGTGAAAGGGATAAGGTAAGCTCCGGTAGTTTGCGCCAACCGCATTGATCCGGGTTTGCATTTCCCGGCCGGCCCCTTCGGACCGTCGGGAACCATCAGAATCTCCCCCCCTTCATTAAGGCTCCGGACAAGTTGTTTCCAGGACTGCACCATAGTGTGCGAGCCGGAACCTCTTAAAATCCGGTATCCCCAGCCCTCCACAACCCGGCTGATAATCTCTCCGTCCCGGCTGGGGCTTATAAGAGGAATGCTTCCCCGGTTACGGAACAAATAAGGGACCAAAAAAATGCGTCCGTGCCAAACAAGGACAATAACCGGTTTATTTTCCGCTCTCAATTCATCCAAATTCTCTTTCCCTTTTATATGCAAAAAAGCCGACTTTGACCAACACCGCAAAATAAACCGGCCGGCCGTTCCTACAAAGCGCCAGCGCAACTTGTTCCACATGCCATCCATCATATCCGAAAGACCCATCCCCGTAAACAAGAGTTTCTTCCTGCCAGCATTTAACGGTTCTTGAAGCGGTCCCACACCCATCCCGCCGAAAATCCGGCAGCACATACCGCCAGCCCTCCCGGCACGGAATACGGCCATTCCGGCCATTTCAAAGGAACCAATCCGATGTGGCTGAAAAACCCAATTGAGGCGTAAACGGCTCCGCACCCCAGCCCCAGCAATCCCGCCGCCGGCCTTGTTTTTTTTGTATACAGCATGAAAATTCCAGGGATAAAGAATCCCACTGTCATGATCTCAGAGGCCAGCCCCAAGGTTTCCAGAATACTGGGAATTTGGGTGGCGATCAGAAACGCCGAGGCTCCGATGAGAAAGGTGGATATGCGGCTGACTCTGACGGCTGGATAGGAACGGGAAGGGGCAAAGGCCTCTTGATAAAGGTCCCGCGTCAGGGACAAAGCTCCGGTATTAATGGCTGTATCCATGGTGGACATAATGGCTGCAGCCACAGCCACCATGACCAGCCCCCCGGCGGCCCCTCCCAGGTCCTGCCAGAAAAAGGGAGGTGATACCGCCGCTCCCAATCCGACTCCGACCAGACCCCAGTAAAAAACAAAAAAAACCACAGCCGCCGCCCATAATCCGCGGCGGGCGTGGGAAACAGTGCGGGCTGATTGAATACGCTGCCACGCAATGGGAGAGATAATCCAGGCCAGAGTGAACGAAAGAACGGTGAGGCCGCTGTTCTTAAAATCCAGGAAAAAATTCCAATAGGAGACATCGCGAGCGGCCAATGTGGAAAAGACTTCCTCCACAGACAAAGTCCTTCCGAAATAAAAAATCATCACCACCAAGGCGGTTAAAAGCAGAATAAATTGGACTCCATCTGTGGCCACCACGGACAGATACCCTCCGGATGCGGAATATAAAAGAACAATCCCCACCCCGCAAACCAGGCCGAAGAGGTAAGTTGTTCCAAAGACCATCTTCAAAAATTGGCCCGCAGCCACCATTTGACTGGCCGCCAGCAAAACCATATACCAGACAATCAGCACAGAGGACAAATGCCTTACCGTCCGTCCGTACCGCATCTCCACTAATTCAGGAAGACTGATGACGGGAAGGCGGCGGATCCTGCTGGCCAGAAAGAAAGCAAAAACCAGCACAGTCAATACCGCCGGAACGCCCATCACCCAGAATGCGCTGATCCCGCGGCGGGAAGCTTCCTCAACCGAAATCAACACCGAGGTCGCCCCGATCCAGGATGCCGCCAAAGATATGAAAACCGCTGTCCATGGGAGGCGGCGGGAGGCCAAAAAGAAACCTTCCAGCCCTTGAATTTTGCGCGAAAACACCAATCCCAGGAAGGCAACGGCCCCCAAATATATCAGGCTGAAAATAATATATTCCATTTTGATACCGGATTTATAACAAAATTCAAGTTAAATGAAAACCGAAATTTGGTATAATTCGCTTAGCATGAAAAAATTATTACCTGTTTTGACCGCGGTCTGCGTGTTTTTCGCCTGGGCTCAATCCCCTGAAGAAACAGTCCGTAAGATGGAAGAAAACTTGAGGTCCCTTGAAACTTTTCAGGCCCAATTTTCCCAGACCTATTATTCCTCGAGCGTCACCATGCCTCTGGAAGAATCCGGACGGATTTATTACCGCAAACCCGGATGGATGAGATGGGATTACATGGAACCGGAAAAAAAGACCATTTTGGTGCGGGGCGGGGAGGTGAGTTATTATTTTCCTGAAGACAATCAGGTCATCCTTCACTCTGCCGAAGAAAATGAGCGGGAATCCAATATTGTCTCCCTCCTGTCCGGCAAAAGGTCCATCCTGGAAGATTATGACATTGAACCGGCGATATTCCCGGTTTCCGGGCCCAACACGGAACAAATAAAGCTTATTCCAAAAAATGAGATGGAAGCGGAATCTTATGTGCTTTTGGAAATTGACAGGGACACTCACTTCATCCAAAAAGCGGTGTTTTTTGACTGGACGGGAAACAAACAGGAATTTCTTTTCACCAATGTCAAAACCGGAATCCGCCTGCCTGAGGGGACCTTTGAGCTGGATCTCCCCCCTGAAGTGGAAATCATTAAATCCCCCTCTCCATGACCATAAGACAGCATGAATAAAAAAAAACCCGGTATGGCACAAGCCTGCCGTTTTCTTTGTTTTTTTAAAACCCTCATGTCAAATATCCGTATATAAACCTGAGGGCAGGATGCGCTCTCATGCAAGATGACAAAGAAATTATCCGCAGAACCCTCTCAGGTGAAAAGGATGCCTTTGAGATGATCATCCGCAAATATCAATCCCCTGTTTTCAACTATATCGGGCGGGCCGTGGGCGATCATCAAACCGCCCTTGAATTCACTCAGGATATTTTTGTTAAAACCTATGCTTCTCTTGCTTCTTTTGATCATCAATACAAATTCAAGACCTGGCTGTTCAAAATCGCTTCCAACTATCTGATCGATTACTGGAGGAAAAAAAAACTACTCACTGTTTCCATCGACCAGTCTT
This sequence comes from Candidatus Aminicenantota bacterium, assembly GCA_046483285.1. Taxonomy (GTDB): domain Bacteria; phylum Acidobacteriota; class Aminicenantia; order Aminicenantales; family Aminicenantaceae; genus CAYRTV01. The sequence continues at coordinate 40,512 of JAWODN010000035.1, forward strand.
TATCCCCGGATGACGACCGCCCCCGTATACAGCTGTCGTCCCCCCACCGGAATGCGGAAGAACAATTAGAAATGGATGAACTGAGAAAAAAAATCGAATCGGCTTTAGAAAAGGTCCCCCCGGAATTGCGGGAATTATTTATCTGGAGACACATCAATGGATTAAGTTACAAAGAAATGGCCCAAATTAAAAACATCCCCATGGGAACGGTTAAAAACCGGGTTTTTCAGGCCAAGGAATTGATCCGGAGCCATTTGGAGGATAAGCTGTGAGATGTTTGAAAATTCACCAGATCCATGAATATCTGGAAAATCAAATGCCGGCGCCGCAAAAAGAGGAATGTGAAGCCCATCTTCAAGTTTGCGCCCGGTGCCGCCGGCTTTTTGAAGACCGCCGCCGCTTCCATGCGGCGTCATACACTCTTCCTGAATTAAAACTTCCGGAAAACTTTGCTCTTCAGGTGATGGCGAAAATTAAATCCGGGGAATCTTTCAGCGCCAAATGGTTTTGGCTTAGCATCGGATCCGCCATCCTGGTTTTTTTCCTGCTGACCGGAATGACTCTGGTCCGCTTCGGCCCCTTGGAGTCATGGATCCGTTTAATGCAGTCATTCGCCGGTATGTTTCAACAGGGGGCTTTAACCTTGATGAAAGGACTTAAAGTCATTATGGCCTTTTTTCAGGCGGCCGCCGGATTTATCAATTTGATTTTAGAAAAATTGGGTTCCCTGGCTTCCCTGGTCCCGCCGGAAACGCCCTTCCTTGTGATCGCCGTTTTTATATTAATGACCGCCGCTTTGATCCTGGGAAGATCCCGGAAAAGCAGTTTAGGAGAAAATGAATGAAAAAAATAATAATGCTCGCCGCAGCCGTATCCTTGATCTCAAGCCCCGTTTTGTTTTCCTGGAACAGACCGGACCCGGTTTCCGTTCAAAAACCCATTGTCGTTGAAGCTGATTCCGTTCAGGAAAACATCATATCTTTCGGGGGAGATGTGCTGATCAAGGGCAAGGTCAAAGAGGACGTGGTTGTTTTCGGGGGCACCGTCACGGTGGAAGGTGAAATCGGCGAAATCCTATTCGGCTTTGGATCAAAAATTCTTCTTAAAGAGACCTCGGTTATAAAAGGCGATGTGGTGGTCCTCGGCGGAGAATTGATCAAAGAACCCGGGAATTTCATTCAGGGCGATACTATATATTTTCACAGCTCCACTGATATTTTTAAAGCCATTTCCGGAGGATTCAATCTTGCTTTTTTCCCCGCTTACTTATTATTCAAATTGACGGCATCTTTTATCTGGCTGATATTAGCCCTGATCATAACCGCTCTCCTTCCCGGACAAATTCAATTTGCTTCCTCCAGAATCCGGCGTGATTTTGCTCCTGTGCTTGGAATCGGTTTTCTCACCATCATGGTTTTTGTGGGGATGGTCCTGTTCGCCGCTTTTCTTTCCCTTCTGCTGATCGGCCTCCCTTTGATGTTTGTTTTGATCCTTTTGGGAATCGTCATCAAAGTTTTTGGCCAGGTGGTGGTTTATCATTTTTTCGGCGACAGCCTGTCGCGGGCGGCGGGAAAAACCGTTCCTTCTCCGTTCTTGGCTGTTATTCTGGGATTTTTAGTGGTCACTCTGGCCGGCTTTATTCCCCTCCTGGGCTTTATCCTTTCCTTTTTCCTGAGCCTGTTGGGCTGGGGAATTGTGATCCGGACTAAATTCGGAACCGCTGAAAACTGGTTTCGGAAGAAAACCATTCCGGAAAGCAGGTAGCCCGATTCTGTACTGAACCCGGTTTGTTCATCATCAAGACGGGATTATTCACGGGCCGGGATTGCCGCAGGTGTCGGATTACGGCGAGGAAGTCGTGGCACTTCACTGCGACGAGCCGCAAGCCGGCAGATGCGGTGAGATCCGGCCCGCCCGAAGGGTACGGTGTCATCGCAATTTTTTTATGAATGGGTCAGGCTGAGAGCTGTGTTTGAGAGAACCCGGCGGAGCCGGGCTGCGAGCATGTTTGACCCACGGACGGGGGGAGTTGCGCAGCAGCCGAAAACACAGCGCGAAGAATGGCGTTAAAAATCTGAAGGGAGCATAAGCCACACCTGAATTCCATATGCCATAAGGAAGCCATTTTCTAAGGTATAGATCAGGCTAATTAATAGGTCAGGCTAGGTTATTTAATCTGAAGAATCTCTTTTTCCTTAGCTTCGGCTATCTTTTCGATCTCTTTTATGTGCTCATCCGTAATTTCCTGCAGTTTGTCCAATCCCCAGTACTTATCATCTTCGCTGATTTCCTTTTCTTGTTCCATCATTTCAACCATTTCTTTGCTCTCGCGCCTCATATTCCGAATAGCGGTCTTCTCTTCTTCCATCATCCGCCCTATATGTTTGGCGATTTCCCGGCGGCGTTCTTCATCCAGAGGCGGAACCGGAATTTTCAGAATTTTCCCGTCATTAATGGGATTGAACCCTAAATCGGCAGCGCGCACGGCTTTTTCAATTTCTTCCAGCATATTGATGTCGTAAGGCTTTATTGTGATCAAAGTTGGATCCGGAATACCCAGAGTCGCGACCTGGTTAATCGGAGTTTTGGAGCCGTAATAATCGACCCGGATATCCTCAAACACATTGATATTGGCTCTTCCGCTTCTCAGTTTGCTCAATGACTTGCGAAAATGCTCAACTGAATTTTTCATGCGTTTTACTAATTGGTTTAATTCTTCCTTAACCATGGCTCTCCCCTTTTAAACCCGGCTTATTTATCCTGACCTGTTGGAAAAAATGGCGAAAAAAAGACGCCCCGCATCTGCGGCAGCCCCGGTCCGTTCATCATCCAGGCTGTTTCCCTCCGGATTCACGGCATAAATGAACCGGACAAAATATTTTTTGGCTGAACACTCCGCCTTTTCCAGACATATTTTTCATTGCACCCAAAAAAAAGATCAACCGATCAAAGTGCCCACATCCCGGCCTAAAACAGCTTTTTTTATATTCCCTTTCTTCTTGAGATTGAACACCACGATAGGGAGATCATTATCCTTACAGAGGGAAATGGCGGTTGAATCCATCACCTTCAAATCCTGATTCAAAATATCCATGTATTTAATATTCCGGTACCTTTTGGCGTCTTGATTCAGTATGGGATCGGATGAATAGACTCCATCCACCTTGGTGGCCTTTAAGATAATGTCCGCGTTGATTTCCAAAGCCCTCAGAGCCGCGGCTGTGTCTGTGGTGAAATAAGGACTCCCTATGCCTGCACTGAAAATAACCAGCCGCCCCTTTTCAAGGTGGCGGACAACCCTCTTTTTCAAGAAAGGTTCTCCCACGGCCCGGATTTCAATGGCTGATACCAGGCGGGTGACTATATCCTCTTTCTCAAGAGCATTTTCAAGGGCGATGCCGTTTATAACGGTTGCCAGCAATCCCATATAATCGGCCGAAGTCCGGTCCATACCGGATTTAGTTCCGCTGACCCCGCGGAAAATGTTCCCGCCGCCGATCATAATAGCGACTTGGACGCCCAGCTGATGGACTTCTCTAATTTCCCCAGCTATAGAGCGGGTTGTGTCCAGATCAATTCCGTAGGGCTTGTTTCCCAAGAGAGATTCGCCGGATAATTTCAGCAAAATTCGTTTATAAACCGGCTTCTCTTCCGTCATTTTTATCTGGATTATTCTATGGCATAACGGGCGAATCGATTGATCCGAATATTTTCTCCAAACTTGGAAATATATGAGGCGATCAGCTTGCTGATGGTGAGTTTATCGTCTTTAATAAAGGGTTGATCCATCACGCAGACTTCAGAATAGAATTTACTCAGTTTTCCTTCGACAATTTTATCAATAATTTCATCCGGCTTGCCGGAATCTTTGAATTGCTCCCGGATGATATCTTTTTCTTCTTCGATGACATGCCGGGGGATGTCTTCCGAAGAAATATATTGAGGATTGGCGGCGGCGATGTGCATCGCAATATTTTTCACCAAATCCAGGAACTCCTTATTTCTGGCGACAAAATCAGATTCGCAATTGACTTCGACCAAAACGCCCAGCTTCAAATTATTATGGATATAGGAACCCACCACACCTTCGGCGGTCTCGCGGTCCATTTTTTTCTTAGCGCGCTCAAATCCCTTTTTGCGAAGTTCTTTTATGGCTTTATCCATATCCCCGCCGGTTTCTTCCAACGCTTTCTTGCAATCCATCATGCCGACTCCCGTCCGCCGGCGCAGTTCATTAACCAATTTTGCCGTGATTTTCATGATGCTATCCTTCCTTGCCCGGTTTTTTGGAAGTGGAAGATGATGAGGACTCATCCTCATCCTTTATTTCATTCTTTTTGCCGGTTTTCTTTGTACCTTTTTCAGCCTCTTTTTCTGGGTTTTTTTCAGTTTCTTTTTTCTTCGGCGCAGCCTTAGGTTCTTTTTTCTTCGGCTCTTTCGGTTCCTTTTTTTCAGCCGGTTTTATTTTTTCTTCTTCCGGTGCGGTTTTCTTTTTCTCCGAAGCGGCGGCTTGTTTTTCCTTGCTTTCTTCCTCCTGGATTTCCTTCTCTTCTTCAGCTTCTTCAGCTTCCTCTTTTTCTTTCTCCGCTTCCATTAATTCTTTTTCCAGCCGGCTTTTCTTGGCTTCAATGACCGCCTCAGCAATTTTGGAGGTAAAAAGCTCAATGGCCCTTAAGGCATCATCATTTCCAGGAATAGGGTAATCAACGGAATCCGGATCTCCATTGGTATCAACCACAGCAACAATAGGTATTTTAAGCTTTCTCGCCTCGGCAATGGCAATATCCTCTTTTATGGAATCAATGACAAATAACACCCCCGGAAGTTCCGTCATGTTTTTGATGCCGCCCAAATTTTTTTGAAGCTTTTTATAAACTTTATCTAATTTTGACTGCTCTTTTTTGGAAAGAAGGTCCCAGCGCCCGTCTTCCCTCATTTCTTCCAATTCTATCAATTTACCCGCGCTGCCCCGGATAACGCCAAAATTCGTCAGCAGGCCTCCCAGCCAGCGCTGGTTGACATAACAGGCTTCACATTTTTCTGCATAATCATGAATGATGTCTTGGGCTTGTTTCTTTGTCCCCACAAAAAGAACAGGCCGGCCGTCTTCAACCACTCTGGAAATAAAGGCTGCGGCTTCCTTGAATATTTTAATAGTCTTTTGCAGATCAATAATATAAATACCGTTTCTCTGTCCGAAGATGTAATCCTTCATCTTCGGATTCCATCGCCGGGTCTGGTGGCCAAAATGAACACCAGCTTCTAAAAGCTCTTTCATGTTTATAGAAATCAACTGTCACTCTCCATTTATCTCTTGTGATACTGGGGTGCTTTCCTGGCGCCCCGGAGTCCGTATTTCTTACTTTCTTTAACCCGGTCGTCTCTGGTTAAAAGTCCGGCTTCTTTTAAGGCCGGCTTCAATTCTTTATTGAACTCAATCAGAGCCCTGGCGATTCCCAATCGAATGGCTTCAGTTTGTCCGGTTATGCCGCCGCCGTTTACCCGGATAAAAAGATCAAATTTATCCCCTGTCTCCGTGATGAGCAAAGGCTTTTTGATCTTTTTCCGGTTACTCTCGATGGAAAAAAATTCATCGAACGGCTTGGATTTTTTATTGACATAAAGAGTAACATCACCCTTACCCGGACGCAGATACACTCTCGCAACCGAACTTTTGCGTCTGCCTGTTCCGTAATATTGAATTAAACTCAAGTCTCCTCCTAAAGCTTGTATTCCTGGGGATTTTGGGCATCATGTGGATGATCGGGACCACGATAAACTTTCAATTTTTTATGAACTGCCCGGTTGAGTTTATTTTTAGGGATCATTCCACGTACCGCTTTCAGGACCACTTCCTCAGGATTCTTTTCCATCATCTCTTCCAGATTTTTTTCTTTTATTCCCCCGGGATACCCACTGTGGGAATAATATTTTTTCTTCTGCATTTTCTTCCCGGAAAATTTAATTTTTCCCGCATTGATAACAACCACATGATCTCCGCAGTCGATGAAATCTGCGTACTGGGGTTTTCTCTTCCCCCGAATCAATACAGCCACCTCAGTAGCGAGACGGCCCAGAATTTGATTTTCCGCGTCAATCAGCCACCATTTTTTTTCAATGCTCTCTTTTTTCGGCACATATGTTTTCATGATGAAAATCCTTAGAACCAAACAGCAGGCTTATATGATAGTAATATATAGTTATAGGAATCAAGAAATATACACAATCCCACTAAATATGTCAAATTAATTTGAAGGCTTTCTCTCACATCCAGGCTTTCGGTTTTTTCCCGGAAATCCAGCCAAGCAGCATCATTCCGGCCAGAAATCCTCCGATGTGAGCGAACCAGGCCACTCCGCCTCCAACCCCCACATTCAAAAGCTGCAGCAGAAACCAAAATCCCAAAATAAATGCCGCCGGAATATGAACTATCCGTATAAAGAAAAACAAAAACACCAATATTAAAACTCTGGCCCTCGGGTAAAGAATCAGGTAAGCTCCCAATATCCCGGCGATGGCTCCGCTGGCTCCGATCATGGGAGCGCGGGAGTTGATATTGAAAATAATATGCAGCAAACTGGCGGCCAATCCGGACAAAATATAGAACCCTGAAAATTTGAAAGCCCCTAACCTGAATTATTCACGGGCCGAGATTGCCGCAGATGCGAGGCCCAGGGCATGAAGCCGTGGTACCTCACTGCGAATGCCCTGCAACAAAGAAGATGCGGTGAGAGTCGGCCCGCCCGAAGGGTAAAAAAATTGCGATTAAAATAAAAATTGAAAAATGAAAAATGTTCCATTTGATCTTTCACTAAAAACCATGCGTATCGCTGATAAAAAAGAGAGTGTAAAAACATCGCAATTTTTTTATGAATAAATCAGGATAAATAATCCTCAACATTATTCCCGAAAATCCAGAGATAAAGCATATTTCCGCCTAAATGCAGCAGGCTTCCGTGCAAAAACATAGAGGCGAACAGTGTGAGGGGGGGAGAGATACGGAAAGCAGACAAAGATGTGAAATGAGTGATTTCAGAGGGTATGATCCCCACCCTGTATACCAAGCCGTTAATACCTTCGGGAGAAAAAACCTGATACAAAAACAACACACAATTCAGTGTGATTAATAATACGGTCACATAAGGGAACCGGTAGGTGGGGTTTTCATCTTTCAAAGGAATAAACATCGTCTACCCTGGCTTCTACATAAAAAAATGGGGATATTTCGGGCGGGCCGGTTCCTCATCCAAAAAAAAAGGCCATTCTTAACTTAGAATGGCCCTTCCGTTCTATAGCTTTGTGTTTACTTGATTTCTTTTAAATCCTTTTCCAGTTTTGCACGATCGGCTTCCCTCTGACGGGCTTCCTTAAACTTTTCCAGGTAACGTTCGGCATCCTCGTTATATCGCTGGGCGCGGTCAGGATCGATATTGACCAGCACACTTTTATACAAAACACTCAGCCAGGAATAAGGTTCCGGGTAAGAGGGATCCAGTTCATTGGCCTTAAGCAGGGCTTCCTCACCCTCTTTGGCGGCAGTCAGCCTTTGCTGCCGGTTCAGCTGGGCCTGAAGACGATAGGCTTTGGCCCAGCGATTAACCCCCACCGCCAGCCAGGCTTCGGGGTTGTCAGGTTCCAAATCGGTCCGCTTTTTATGGTAGAAATAGGCTTTATCAACAGCCGGGTTGGGAGTTAAATTCTGATAGAATTCAGCCACATAAGCATAACCCTGGGGGCTGAGAGGGTCGGTCTCAATACGGCGCAGATACATCTCTTCGGCCTTCTCGTGAGGGGTTTTCTCTTCAGCGGTTTCCATTCTCTCTTCTCCCTCTTCTCCCTCTTCTCCCTCTTCTTCCCCGTCGTCTCCTCCGGCGTATCTTTTATAGAACTCAGCCACAACATAATAATTGCCCATGTTGGTGGGGTCCTGATCCAAAATTTCCAGGAACAATTTTTCAGCTTCTTCAAAATTCTGCATCTTATCATACATATCGGCAAGAGAATGGATGACTTGGCTGTCTTCGGGATGAGCCGCGTAAGCATTTTTCAATGCCTCCAGGGCTTTTTCAGCCCGCTCGACGTTTCTTTCGTTATCGTCCATGGGCTTATAAAGCTGTTTATAAGCCTCTCCCAAATAAAGATAGGCCTTAGTCAGTTCAGGATTCAACTCCAGGGCTTTTTCATATCCTTCGATCGCATCCCTGTATCTTTGATCCTCAAATAAAGTGTTGGCGTTTTGGAAATGATGATTGGCTTGTAACTTGTTGATATTTAATTTACTGCAGGCGCTGGAGGAAAAAACCAAAACCACAGCCATCAGGACAAAAACAACCGGCAATGTCTTTTTAAGAGACATTATGACCTCCTTAAACATTTAAATCGTTTTCCGAATTAATTATACCGTAAATAGAATTTATAATGAAGTCCTGCTTTAAAGTCAAGGGGACATTCAGGCGGAAATTCCTCTGATTTTTCATGGAATCAAGGTGAAACCCGGGGAAAGGATTCTCTCCCGGCTTCTTCCCCCGTCTACGCTCCTTTGCGGGCGGGACGTTTCCATGATGACTGCGGCAGTCCCCGGCACGTTCACCATCCACGCTAGTTTTTTCTCAATTGGACTCTCACCGGAGAACCGAAAAAATCGAAATTATCCCGGATGATCCGGGTGAGATGTTTTTCATAGGCGGGAGCCAGAGAACCGGAAGAGTGGGTGAACATTAAAAATGTGGGGGGCAAAGATCCTTTCTGCACCATATACTGGATTTTCATTCTTTCCCCTTTACGGTTGACCGGCGGATGGGCCCGGTTTATCCAGCCGAGAAATTCATTCAGCTTCGGGGTGGGGACTTTATTGACAGCTTTTTGATAGATGTCTTCCGCAATATCCAGCAGTTTACCCGCTCTTTTCCCGCTGACAGCGGAAATAAATATCAACGGCGCATAGGAAACGAATTCCATTTTGGCCGCAATCCAATTGCGGAAGTCATCATAATTCTTTTCCCTTTCCGGAATAAGATCCCATTTATTCAAAACCAGTATCAACGGTTTTCCTGATTCATGGGCCAGGTGGGCTATTGCCAAATCCTGGCGGGTGGGAAACTGGGTGGCATCCATCATCTGGATGATGACATCGGCCCGACGGGTGTTCTTTTTGGCTTTAATCACCCCGGCTTTCTCCCGCTTATCCCGGGTCCGGCTTAATTTGCGGATGCCCGCTGTGTCGACTAAGCAGTAAGTCCGCTTATTGCAGCGAATGAAGGTATCGATGCTGTCGCGCGTGGTCCCGGGAAGTTCGCTGACGATTTGTTGACTGCGGCCGCATAACAGATTGACCAGAGATGATTTCCCGACATTTATCCGGCCGAGAAGAGCAATTTTCAGGACAGGCTCCTTATTTTCTGAAATATTTTCCGGCAGCATGGCATATACCGCCTCCTCCAAACTGTCAAGGCCTCGTTTATGTTCAGCAGAAACGGGGAAAACGGTATCCTGCCCCAGCCGGTAAAAGTCCCCCAATTTTGTTTCAGATTCCATCGAATCCACTTTATTCACCACAACCAGTATGGGAATATTCAATTTCTTTAAGGAAAAATAAAGTTCCTGCTCCGCAGGCAGAAGACCTTTTTGATAATCCAGGACGAACAATAAAATATCCGCTTCTCTGGAAACTTCCCAAACCTTCTCTCTCACCAGACCGGAAAAAGGATCGCCGGAATCTTGAAAAAAACCGCCTGTATCCGTAAGAATAAATGGTTTATCCTCAATAACACAAACAGAAGAAACCGCATCCCGGGTCATTCCGGGCAAAGAATGAACCAGGGACTTTTTGGTGCGCAACAGTCGGTTGAAAAGAGTGGATTTTCCCACATTGGGAAACCCCACAATTACGGCACGCAGAAGTTTTTTCATATCTTCGCCGCCGCGCCTTGCGCCTGCAGGAATTTCAGCCCCTTCACCACTCCATTTTTTCATTAAACCTTTAATTCCCGTCTATCAAATCAAACCGGGGCAGAAACGGTCTCCGCAGATCAATATGTCCGGCCAGAGTCTCCCTTTCACTTCCGTTGACTAGAATAAAAACACGCTTTATCGATTCAAAATTATATGTCAGGGAATTGACGATGGAAAAAACAGTCGCTATTTCAGCCGCCGAACCGGAGGGATGCTCGCTTCCCAGCTCTCTGGAAAAATCAACATAGGCAATTCCCTGTTCTGTGATGTAGATTTCGCGCAGTTCCGTTCCGTGAGGAAAAGGGGAAAGACCGCCTTCTTGAGAACCGTTAAGGAGCTCTTTCAGTGTTTGGCGAACCTGAAAAAGTTCGGAAGCGTCCGCCCAAATCTCCCTTTCTTCGGAATGAAGACGGGTGTCTTCTTCCGATAAAAAGAATAATGTCACCACACGAGTTTCTCTGGGTGTCTCCGGTGTTTCCGCCGAAGTTTCCGATTCATGGGATAAAGGCTCCTGTATTTTCTCTCCTCCTCCGCTGAAAAACAGGATCAACAGCCCGACAAAGAGAATAAAAAGTCCGGCCGGCACAGCCAACTGTTTCGTTTCCATCATATCTTCCCTGACCTATACCTTAGAAGATGAATTCATAAAAAAATGGCGATGGGTTTGACAAACTTTCATTAACACCATTTTTCATCATTGATAGTAAAAGCACAAACATCACCTTATTCCTTGCCGGTATTTCTTGTTAATCGCCATTTTTTACCCTTCGGGCGGGCCGGATCTCACCGCACCTTCCGGCTTGCGGTTCGTCGCAGTGAAATGCCGCGGCCTTTCATTAAGTCAATGTCATCCTGAGCGAAGCGAAGGATCCCTTACTGCTTCGTCTTTGCAGTCTGGTATCCGTCCGGCTTGGCCGCAGCACTCACAGATTCCTCGTCACGGCGTTCCTCGGGACGACATTGAATTAAAGAATTGTCGTCGTCTGCGGCCGTCCCGGCCCGTGAATAGGCCGGGGCTTAGTGCCCGGAGTAGGAATCAAGAAAATCCACAAGGCCCCGGTAGATCGCCCGGGCGACATTCATCTGAAATTCCTCGTCCATTAATTTTTTTTCTTCATCGGGATTGGAAAGAAACGCCACTTCCACCAGAACAGCGGGGCAAGCCACTCCCGTAAGAACCTTAAAAGGGGCCTGTTTGATCCCCCGGTTCTTGGTGCCAAGAAGCAGATTGAGCTCCTCCTGAATCCTTTCGGCTAAATCGCTGCTCTGCTGAAGATAGGCGGACTGGGCCATGTCCCAAAGAATCATCTTGATATCATCTTCGTTGTCGACACCCTTAATCTGATCGATCTCCGAAGAATTATTTTCCAGGTAGGCCAAATGCCTGGCCTCCTCATCGGTTGCGTTCAGGCTGAGAAAGTAAGATTCGGACCCATGTGCGGATTTTTTGACAAATCCATTGGCATGAATGGAAATGAAAACATAAGCCTGATTATTATTGGCTATGGCCGCGCGATTATCTAGAGAGACATCCCGGTCATCTTCCCTGGTCATCACGACACGGTAAGCCAGGTTTCTTTCAATAACCTCTCCCAATTTCAAAGCTATATCAAGTGTCACATTCTTTTCTTGAACCCCTGATTTTCCCTGGGCTCCAATCTCCATTCCGCCGTGACCGGGATCAATGACTATGGTTCTCCGGCTTCCTCTTTGCGGCTTCGCCCGGGATGGGGTTTCATTGCCGTCCAAGCCGGGCCGGTTTTCCGGCTGATTGCTTTCGGCGGGCGCATTTCTCCATTGACCGGGATCACTCCAGCCTAGATCAACCACCAAAAGGGATGGGTTCTTGACATAGGAATGTTCGAAATGAAAATCAGAACGGGCGGCCTGAATGCTTATTAAATAATGGCCGTTCCTTCGGGTCCATCCGATGGATTCCACAAAATCACTGGCGAAAGACGACTTCCGGATCCGAAAAGTCTCTTCAGTCCGAAGCCGAATCATCAAATAATCCCCGGTCTTTTCCACCGAATAACTTAATTGCTCAGATGATTCGATCTGAATAGAGGCATGATCAGAAAGATCCGAAATGGAAATCTTCATGAACGGCATTTCTTGAGAAAACAAAGACACCGTCATCAGTAAGTACAATATAACCGCAATCCCTTTTTGCATTTTTTTCTCGGCTGCGTTCAAATAACCTGATCTCTTCATATAAAAACGGCATGGTGGAGGCGGCGGGAATCGAACCCGCGTCCGAAGATATTCGACAAGAGGCGTCTACATGCTTATCCTCTTCTTGGTTCTCGTTTCAGGAATTCCGAAGAGGAAAGACTCCCTGAAACCAGTTCCGATATTGATTCGCTTTCCAGGCTCGAAACCAACCCGGATCGCTATCCTGCTGCTCGGCGCTCTTCAGGCGTCGCAGGAAAACCTCCTGAAGAACGGCATGCCTATTTTAGGCAGCTAGTGGCATATTTTCAGCACTTATTAAGTCCATCCTGGTTTTACGAGGGAAGGATGGAACCTCGACATGCCACCTCAGTCTCATTACCTCCGTCGAGACCATTTCGCCCCCGACCACCCCCATTATAGAGAAGCCGGATGAAAATTGTCAACCTGATTACCCGGCCTGGATGATGAACGGACCGGGACGGCCGCAGACGACGACAATTCTTTAATTCAATGTCGTCCCGAGGAACGCCGTAACGAGGGATCTGTTAGTGCTGCGGCCAAGCCGGACGGATACCAGACTGCAAAGACGATGCAGTAACGGTTCCCTCGCTTCGCTCCCCAGGACCCCGCCCGAAGGGTAAAAAAATTGCGATTAAAATAAAATAAAATGATAAACTTTCCATTTGAACTTTTAATAAAAATCATGTTAATCGCTGATAAAAAGGGATTGCAAAAACATCGCAATTTTTTTATGAATAATTCAGGTAAGGTATAGATCAGGCTAGGTAATCCAGGCTGATTGGACAATTCCGGAAATAAAAGACATTTTTCTTCCTGTCTGGCTGTTAAATCTCTTATCGCGGCTGAATATTGCCCTGGAAAACTATTTTGAAAAATTTGGCATCGGATTTGCATAAACCGTCAATTAGAAAGCGAGAAAGGAGGCTCAATATGCAAAGACCACTCGAAGTCACATTCCGGGATGTCGAAAGAACCGATGATATTCTGAATCTCATCGAAAACGAAGCCGAAAAATTGGAAAAAATCCATACCAACCTTATCGGCGGGCAATTGGTGATGGAAAAACCTCACAAGCATCCCAACTCCGGAAGCCCTTACCGGGTCCGTTTGGAAATTGATGCCCCCGGCAACCCTAAAATAATCGTGACCCATAAACCCAGAGAAGGGAATATACACGAAGACCTGCCGATGGTGATCCGGAATGTTTTCAGCACAGCCCGCCGTAGTATTCAAAAACTGCTCGAAAAACAAAGAGGTGAAACCAAAGCGCATCCCCAATGATCAACGTCAATATAAAATTCCCTTCAACGACATTTAAAATTCCCGTTTTTTCTATATAACGGCGGTTCCGAAGAATCGCCCCAAAATACGAGCCTTTCAGAAGCCTCAGAATCGACTTTTATCTTCTCAGACATGGTCATGCCTTTTAACTTTTGCCGCTTCCATTCGATAACTGGGGAGATTCATCTCCAGGATAATGCTGTGATGGACCAAGCGGTCAACGGCAGCGGCGGTGGTCATGGGATCCTTAAAGATGGTTTCCCACTTGGAAAAGGGCAGATTGGAGGTGATCATAACGCTGCCTCGTTCGTAGCGGTAGTTCAAGAGAGTGAAGAGGACTTCCATTTCCTCCCGGCTCTGCTGGATATATCCGAAGTCATCGATAATAACCGCATCAAAACGCCCGAGATTTTTTAGATGCTTATTCAGCTCCAGCTCCCGTTTGGCTGTGAGGAGTTCCTGAACTAAAAGAGAGCAGGTGGTATAAAGAACCTTACGGTTTTTTCGGATAAGCTCAAGTCCGACGGCACAAAGAAGGTGGGTTTTGCCGCTGCCCGGATTCCCGAAGGCCAAAACATTTTCCCGTCTGTCCACAAAGGATCCATCCAGGAGGGCCTTGACTTGATGCTGGAGCTTCGGCGGGAGCCGCTTGAGGTTAAAATTATCAAGATTTTTCTCCTGCGGAAGTTTAGAGGCTTTAAGCAGCCGGGCGATGCGGTTATTATATCTGACCTCGCATTCCCGGAGAAGAAGCTCTAAAAGATAATCTTTATAAGGCATATTTTCCTGTTCGGCCGTTCCGGTGAGTTCTCCGTAGTAACCGCGTATTCCCGAGAGACGGAGGGCTTTCAGGTATGTCTGCAGTTTCTCATCACGGCCGGTCATAGCTTAACTCCCTTTCCCGTGTATCTTCTAAAAGTCCGTCATAATCGGCAAGAGCTGGTTCTTTGACATCCACATCATTCGGCAGGGTAAAAGAACTGGTGTCTTCCAGAAGTTTCTTAACCGCCTCAAAATTGATGGGTTTGTTTTTCATAAAGAGCGTGCGTAATGCGTCATCGACACCTTTTTCACTTTCCCGTGCGGCAAGATGGAGGATGTTTAAATACTCTCTGCTTGCCCGCGCAGGCTTTGCGGCGGATACGGCGTCATAAGCCATGCGGAACCGGATAGTGGGGAAAAGATCCTCTTTGTATCGATAATTTTCAAAAGCACCCGGTTTCCGGACCAGGCTGTCGATGATGTGCCGGTATTGAATATGATGATGCCCTCTGCCCCGAAGCCGGGGGATGCGGTCTATTTTCTTCTGCGCATAATAGACTTCAAAATATTCCGCATACAGCTTCACTTTAACGGTTTCTCCCCTCAAGCGGCTGTGGAGAGAATACGTATTTTTAGCCACCCGGATGGTACTGGCCGGTCCGACCCTCACACGGAGCCAGCGAAAATCATCCAGTCTACTCTGCGGAAGCCGCCTTAAAACTTTCATCTCTTCTTCCAGACGCTCTCTTCGGCCCGCATTGAGACGGCTCCATAACTTCCGCAAGAAGTTCTCATATTCTTTTCTGCTGGTAAAATCCCGGCTGCCCCGCAAAATCAATGCCTGGTCCACCGCTTTTTTAAACCGGTTGTGGCTCTGCTCCACGTCGCCGTTTTCATGGGCTTTTCCCCCTTGAGTTTTACACCCGGTTATTCCGCAATGTTCCAGCAGCCTCCGGTATCCTTGAGTAAATTCCTCCGGATTGCAGTCTTTATGCACGGCTGCGGACAACCGGTCGGTGCGGTGTCTTTTGGGCACACCGCCTAAAGTCCATAAGGCATCCTGCAGTCCGGCGCTGAGGCTCTCAAAGCTTTCGGAAAAACAGATCGATCCCGTCTCCCAATTGGAATAAGTCAAAACGAAATGATAGATCAGATGATCAAAAGGCTGCCCCCCAATGGTTATGCCTAAGTCGTTCATGCTGGTGAAATCCGATTCGCTTAAGTCCCCGGGAAAGTGCCTCTGCGGAAAATATACTTCTTTTCCGGGTCCTTCACAAACACGCCAGCGCTTCACCTTCCGCTGAAAAGTCCGCAGCTGCCCGTCCGAGAACCGCCCAGGATACTGCCGCTGAAAATGCTCAAATAAACTCTTGGCCTCAAGCCCGGGATTCATCTCTAAAAATTCTTCCGCTTCACTCCAGATATCAGCGAACGGATCTTTTCTTGTCTTCCAGGTAGGCGGTTTTTTTAATTGACTCGGCAAACGTCCTGAACGGAGGTATTTCCTTGCTGTCTTCTCGTCCATGCCGGCCTTGGCCGCCGCTACGGATTTCGTTTTTTCCGTCATGTTCAATTTCATTAATCTCCTCACTTGTTGATCTGTTACCATCCGGACCTCCTTGGTCCGAATAGTGTACTATCTCCCGTTTAAAAACGGGAATTTCAAAAGTCGCCAAGCGGGATTTTTAATTGTCGCTCATCAGTCAGCCTCAGCGGAGTCGGATCGGTCGCTTCCCAGAAGCCGTCCTGGTCTCCCTCAGGTGAATGGGTCGGTTATGTCTCCAGCAAAAGCGGCGCCCCTGAGCTCTGGCTTTGGTCTGTGGATAAAGGTCATGATGTCCAATTAACCAACTTAGGGGCACGGATAAATTCTTTCAGATGGTCCCCGGACGGAAGATGGATTGTTTTTTCATGTGACCGGTATGGTGCGTTTGATATTTGGAAAGTTTCCGTTCCGGAAGGCAACGTTTTTCGTTTGACTTCGGATAACAATTATGAAGTTTTTCCCTCCTGGACCCCGGACGGAGAAAAAATTATCTTCTCCCGGTTGGATGAGCGATGGGTTGACCATGACGTGATGGAAATAGGAAAAAATGGAGAGGGCCAAAAGCTGATTTTCGTGGAGAAAGATTTTTTTGACTATAGAGGAGGAACAGCATTTGGATATGCGGAGGCGTCACCTGATGGATCAAAAATCCTCTTTCGGTCCCCTAGAAATGGATGGCTGAATTATTGGACTGTCTCCATTGAGGGAAAAAATCCGTCGCCTGTTGCCCATGAGCAAGCTGAACAAAGTGAAGCCGCCTGGTCCCCGGACGGAAAACATATCGCATTTATTTCCAATCATAACGGCACCCAGGATTTACGGATGATTCAAGTTTCCGGAGGAAAACCCAGAGTCATTGCCGCTCCTCAAAATATGGGAGTGATAAGTAAAATCGGCTGGTCCCCGGATGGAAGGAAAATCAGTTACACTCTCGAAACGCCCACTCAACCCCCGGATCTTTACGCGGTGAATGTGGATACAGGAGAGACCCGCCAGCTCACATTTTCACAGCCCGATGGAAATATAGAAAATCAGCTGGTCATCCCGGAAAAAATTCATTACCCCAGTGAAGACGGATTCACCATTCCCGCTTATTTATACAAACCAAAAAACATCCATACAGGGCAAAAA
Organism: Candidatus Aminicenantota bacterium; assembly: GCA_046483285.1. GTDB lineage: Bacteria > Acidobacteriota > Aminicenantia > Aminicenantales > Aminicenantaceae > CAYRTV01. The sequence continues at coordinate 57,379 of JAWODN010000035.1, forward strand.
TTCCCCGGAATCATGTATATTCACGGAGGACCAACATCCCAATTTAAAGACACGTATCAGCCCAAAGTCCAATTTTTCGTTCAGAACGGATACGTGGTGCTGCTCCCCAATATTCGAGGCAGTTCAGGATATGGAAAAGAATTCAGAGATGCCAATAATCAGTGCTGGGGACATTGTGATCTCAAAGACGTGGTGGCCGGAGTTGAATATTTGAAGAAGAAAGATTATGTCAACCCCCATAAAATGGGGATCACCGGAACAAGTTATGGGGGGATAATGACGATGGCCGCTGTGACTTTTGCCCCTGATGTGTTTCAAGCTGCGATTTCTTGTTCCGGATACGGGGATATGAATTCATTCTTTAAGACGGTGCCCGAACTCCAGCATATGAAACTCCTGGAGTATGAACTCGGCCCTTGGCCTGAAAACTCGGAAATTTATCGTAAATGCTCGCCGATATTTTTTGTTGAAAATGTCCGGACTCCACTATTCATCATTCATGGAACGGGGCAAACCATTCCCTGGCGCCCGGGGCAAGCCCCCCCTGAAGAAGGATTGGAGTTCGCCCGTGCCTTGGACCGGCATTATAAAATATACAGATACAAGGCATATCCTGGTGAATCGTATTATGTTTACGGACGGGAAAACACACGGCAGATGCTTCTGGACATGAGATCATTTTTTGATCAATTTCTAAAAGACAACGTATCGGATTTAACCCGCTGAGATTCTTTTTCCTTGGTTAATTGTTACACCTGAATAATTCAGGTACAGTTATATTCTCCGTTTTCCGAAATAATCAATAGCAATAATCAATAGCGCCAACTGCGGGTATCCGCACCGGGTGGAGCGGTTTTGAGCATTCGTTCAACAAAGTCGGGGATAAACATCTGGTGGTAACGCAGCCGGGATATGGCGTTGGGGCGGGTGGGATCCCCGTTCCAGCAATGTTCGGCCCGGTCTCCATAATCAACCTCGCCGTCGTAATAAGGATACGTGGTATTCTCTAAGAACTCTTCCATCAAATAAACCGCATTATTGAGGTAGTAGTTATCCATGTCTCCCACGTAAATGTGAATCTTACCCTTAAGTTTAGGACCTAAAACAGCCCAGTCTCTTTCCAGTATGTATCTCAGGTCATAATTCTCCCGCCAGTATTCAGCGACTTCAGGGTCGATCTTTCCCGATTTTCTGTCCCATATGGGCTGGAGATAACCGTCTTTTCCCACAGGGCCAAAGACAGCCTCCCAGATGTCCTGCTGTCCACCGGAACGCCCCTTGGTTCCCAGAACCAATTCCAAATGACAGGCTTCTTCAAGGGTGAATTGAATTTCACCTAAATGATTCCTTCCTCTTGGCCTTGGCGTTTTTTTCCAAGGCGTATCCAAATAATAGGCATTTTTGTTTTCATATATATTAACAGAGGTATAGGCTCTGAAATCGATGGGATCCGGGCAGGCCGCGTAGCAGCCGTTGTATTCATCCGGATAAAGAATCTGCACCGCGAGGGGGATCCATCCTCCGGTGGAGCCTCCATACATGGTCCGGGCCCACCCTTCTCCTATTCCCCGGAATTTCTCCTCGATATAGGGAATCAGCTCATAGGTGATGGCACCCCCATAGGGACCCAGATTGGCGGAATTCACACCGTAGGAGTCATCGTAATAAGGATTGGCATGCTGCACCTTGATGATGATGACCCGGGGCGTGTCCGGAGCGGTCCACCATTGATAAAATTTGTAGGCGTATTCCTGCTGAGTGATGTTGTATCCCTCCCAGTCGAAGCGGGAGCTGTATTCCGGTTCA
>JAWODN010000040.1:0-19752 GCA_046483285.1 Candidatus Aminicenantota bacterium
CGCTAGAGAAAATAACTATGAACAACCTAAGCTTGCTTATGTTTGTGGCCTATTACATGACCTTTATCGATCAAATCCTCCAATATCCCTACGCTGCTGCGGGCCATCGCCCAGGCCGGCGGATTCGGGGACCGTGCGGCTAAGGGGAGAGTTCTCATCAAGCGTAAAGACGAAGACGGCAAGGATATGGAAATAAAGGTGAACGCCAAAGACATCATCAAAGGCAAGCAGGAAGATATTCAGCTTCAGGAAAATGATGTGGTTTTTGTCCCGGAGTCGTTTTTTTAACCGGCCGCATCCCGGGATTTTCTTTGCCTCCCCGGAGACTGTAAACGGCAGGAGCTTCCCGGACGCTGTGGTGAAGAGAGGGAGGGCGGCAGCGTTCATCCCGGCCCGTTGATTGTCCAGGAAAATATGCTATAATCCATATGTATTATTAAAGAATAATTTCAATCGTTGATCGCTGACGCATCCTGACCTATTCATTTGTTTCAATAAATAAAGGGAGAGAACCATGAATCCTTCAAAAGAGCGGAAGGAAATTGATTTATTAGATATATGGAGAATTGCGCTTAAGCGGAAGTGGATCATTCTGGCCGCGGTGGCTGTTATTGTTATTATAGCGGCCCTGTATTCATTCAGCCAAGTCCCTCTATACCGGGCGAATGCCACCATATTGATCGAGAATCCCGCATCAGGGATGCTGGAAATTCAGGACGCATTCCGGAATCCCACCTATACCGGATACGGCTATGCCGGGGTTTATTTCAACACCCAGCTCCGTCTTCTGAACAGCCGGTCTCTGGCGGAAAGAGTGGCCCGCAGGATGAACCTGGCGGAGCGCCTGCAGCGCAGCCGGGCAGAGGAATCCGGGAAAAACATTTTTCGGATGTTTAAGGATTTCATCAGCCTCCGCTGGATTTTTTCCAAAAAACGCTCTTCCGGAGATGAAGACATTTCTTCGGATCTCATGATGTTTGACCTCAACCCCAATGAAAGGTACGCCTTCACCGTCATGGGAGGTCTGAGAGTCCAGCCCGTGGAAGAAACCCGGCTGGTGCAGCTGGGTTATGTGTCATCCGATCCGGTTCTGGCTGCGGACATCATCAATGCGGTGGCGGAAGAGTTCATCAATTATTCAGTGGAAATGCGTTATGAAGCCACTCAGCAGGCTTCTGAATTTCTCAGCGAGCAGATCGCCCAGCTGCGCTCCGACCTGTCAGCCAAAGAGAGAGAACTTCAGAAATACGGGGAAGAGAAAAAATTGCTGTATCTGGATGACCGCGAAAGCTCCGTGGTAACAAAGTTCGGTGATTTGAACTCCGCTTACACTCAGGCCCAAATCGACCGCATCCGGGCGGAAGCCTCTTACCGGGAGCTCCGCGATCTTTCCCTGGATTCAATGCCCCAGCATGTCTCCAATCCGGTAATCCAGAATATGAAAACCGAATACACCCGGCTTCTTTCCACCTATGAGGAAAGGCTCAAGACATTCAAGCCCACTTATCCGGAAATGGAGCGGTTGAGAGCCAGGCTGGACAGCATGGAAACCCAGCTCTCCACTGAAATCTCCAAGGCGAGGGAAGCCGCCCTTTCCGATTACAGGGCGGCCGCCAATAAGGAACAATCTCTGGCCGAGCTGGTGGAAGAGCAAAGGCAAGACGTGGTCAGAAGCAACAACAACGCCATCCTGTATAACAGCCTGCGGATAGAAGTGGAAAACAAGCGCGAGCTGTTGAACTCCCTGGTGGCCCGGCAGAATGAAACGCTGGTCTCAGCCCGGCTGAAGGGATTGAAGTCGTCCAATATTAAAATTATCGACCGGGCTCTGGTGCCGGGGGGGCCCTTTTCCCCCAACACTCAGCGCAATCTGGCCATGGCTCTGCTTCTGGGCTTATTCATAGGGGTGGGGGCGGCCTTTTTCATCGATTATCTGGATAACACCATCAAGGGCCCTGAAGATACCGAACGGGTGGTCGACCTGCCTTCCCTGGGAGTCATCTCCTATGTCTCTCTGGGAGGAAAAGGAAAAAGAACGGCTTATTCCGCCTATTCTTATTCATACGGGACTGAGGAAAACCTGAAAATGCCCAAAATCAAACAGTTTGAATTGATCAACCATCACCATCCCAAATTATCGATTGCCGAAGAATACCGGACTTTGCGCACGTCAATTATGTTTTCTCATGCGGATGAAGAACCCCGGGCCATTGCTTTTTCCAGCGCTTTTCCCCAGGAGGGAAAAACCTCTACGCTGGTCAATACCGGCGTTTCCTTCGCCCAGCTTCAAAAGAAAGTGGTGTTGATCGATGCCGATATGCGCAAGCCCCGGCTTCATCATATATTCAACATGCGCAACCTGATCGGTTTGAGCAGTTATCTGACCGGAAAAGAAGGTGCCGGTGAAATCGTTCAGCAGTCTCCCCTGGAAAACATCTGGGTTGTTCCCAGCGGTCCGCATCCGCCCAACCCGGCGGAGCTTTTGGAATCAAAGCGCATGAAGCAGTTGGTGCAGGAGCTGAAGCAGCGGTTTGATTTTGTTCTTCTGGATACCCCTCCGGTGCTGGCCGTGGTGGACGCGGTTATGGCCGCGGCGGCGGCTGACGCGGCGGTGATGGTGGTGAGGGTTAATAAAACCACCCGGAAAGCGCTTTCCGGAGCCATACAGGCTCTCACGAAGTCCAAGGCGGGGATCATCGGAATTGTCTATAATGAGATGGATATTAAAGGAGGGGGGTCCTATTCGCCTTATCATGGTTATATGAATACTTACGAAGCTTATCCCGATAGAAACGCCGTAGATGTGAAGCGGAAATAACCCGTTGGGAGCAGCAGTCCGTGGTTTTCCCCCACGCTCAGCAAGACAGGACGGCCCCGGGATGATGAGGCAGCTGTGAACCAGAGGATTAAGATAAAAGTGATCAGTCAAAATAAAACCGGTAAAAACCGGCTGTTGGAAAAAATTCTGGAGTTCGGGATTCCCGGTCTGTTGATATTCAGTCCGCTGCCGGCGGCGTCCACCCCGGAGTGGAGTGTTCTGGTGATTCAGGTCTGGGTGCTGGTTTTAGCCGCTGTCTATATCCTTATGGACCGAAAACCGGCGTTGCCCCCGCAGCTGGATAAATTGACCAAAAGATTGAAAATCTTTTTCGCCGGTTTTTTTGCCGTGCTGATATTTCAAATCATTCCGCTTCCTGTTTTTTTTATAAAAATTTTCAGTCCTCAAACCCTTGCTTTCCGGGAACAGTTTTCCACCGGGACGGACAATGCGGTGTTCATGACCTTGTCTCTTTCCCCTTTGCACACTTTCCGCGAAGGAATGGAGATTCTGGCCTATGTGATTCTCGGATTCCTGGTTTTAAAAACCGTAAACTCAGGCCGCCGGATGAGGCGGCTTATTTACATTCTGGCCGGGATGGGGGTTTTTCAGGCTTTTTACGGGATGTTCGAGCTGTACCGCGACAACCCTCGTATTCTTTTTTATGAAAAAGAGATCAATCTGGACGTTGTGACCGGAACTTTCGTCAGCCAGAATCATTTGACCGGATATTTGGAAATGATCATCCCCTTGACCATCGGGCTGATTTTGGCGCGCATGGATGTTTTCGCCCTGGCCGGAAAGAAATTCAAAGACAGCCTTATTCATATTTCCAGCCGGGGCATGGCGGCCAATGGGATTTTGTCCGCGTCGGTGGTAGTGATGTCCGCCGGAGTGATTATGGCCAGGTCGCGTTCCGGCGCGTTTTCGCTGGTCCTGATTTTCATTCTTTTCGCCGGATTGTCCTCCTTGATGTTCCGGAGAACCCGGTTGGAGGGTTCCTGGGTGAAATGGGCGGTATGGATATTGTTCGTCCTGGTGGTTGTTTTCGCCATGTATGCGGGGATTGAAAGAACCATGCAGAGGTTTTCCATGGAAAACCTTGCCCAGGAGCAGCGCCCTCAGTTTTGGTCCAATACAGTGGATATGGTTCTGGATTTTCCTTTATTCGGCACCGGGCTGGGGACATTCGCCTATGTTTATCCGGCTTATGAAGATTTCGGTATATACGGGTTGCTGCAGCACGCTCACAATGATTACCTGGAATATTTTTCTGAATTGGGTCTTTTCGGAATGATTTTTTTACTGGGCGGTATTCTGTATATGGTGTTTTTCGGCGCGGCGGAGTGGAAAAAGCGCCGGAATTCTTTTGTCAAGGGAACCGGGCTGGGAGCGCTCATTTCACTGGTGGTGATCGGGGTGCACAGTGTCACGGATTTTAATCTTCACATTCCCGCCAATATGATTGTGTTCACCGTTGTCTTGACTTTACTGCCGGCGGCTGCGGTGTACCGGAAGAGTCAAAGAGCGGGACAAAGGAAATCGGGTTCCGGAAATGAATAGGGCCGGTAAGAATTCAAGGCATTTTTTATTGACGGGTGTTTTGGTCTTGATTTTGATCTGCGCCTTTTTGTATGGGAGCCGGTATTTTTATCATCAAGCCGGCAGGGAATCCAATGAAGAGCGGCGTATTCAGCTTTTGAAAAAATCCGCCCGTTTGGTTCCCTTTGACGACCAGGTTTTTTATGAACTGGGAAAAGCGTATTATGAAATCGCGGTCCGCAGCCTGGGGGATTCCCGCCTTCGTTCCTCCTATTTAACGCGTTCCATTCATGCCTTTCAGCGCTCCTTGAAATGCAATCCCGGTGCCTACCAGACTCATTACCGGCTGGCGCAGGCCTTGCTTTTTTCAGGCTATTTGAGCCCGGAAAACCCGGATTTTTTCTCTGAATACCGGAAGGCCGCTCAGTTGACCACTTTTGACAATGATGTTTATTTTGAAATCGGCCGGATATTGTTTTCAGTATGGCCTGAACTGGATGATTTTCAAAAAAAAGAAACCCTGGATATTTTAAACAATGTGATTCAATCCCGTGATAATCAAAGATTATGGAGAATTCTGCAGATCTGGGCGTCCGATGTTCTGGATTATGAGGTCATCAAGACCCTTCTGCCGGAAACTCCGGAAGCTTTCCGCATGTACGCCCGTTTTTTGGGGGAACGCTCTCTGTCCATCGAGGAGCGCCGGCTGAAACTTGCTCAAGCTGAATATATGGAATTTGAGGAAGCCAAAGAAAGAATCAGCCGGGCCCAGAGGGATTTTCGTTCATACAGACTGAAGCAGGCTTCCGGACATTACAGGGGAGCCCGGCGGATTCTGGAAAGCATTCAATTTCATCAAAGGCTTTTACCCGGTATCAACTATATTGATTCCGAGGAATACGAACATCTGCTTAAAATAAGCTTGCTGGGGTTGATCCAAACCCATGTCCTTCAGTCAAGAACCCTGGAAGCGTTAAGGGGAGATTTCGACCGGTATTTGGAACTGGAAGACAGCACCGCGGCCGTGGAAAAGCTGGAAGATTTTTTGGAAGAAAACCAGTGGCTGGAATTGAAGCCGGGAACCAAGAATAATCCGCTGCGCTTGTATTACGGGCTTCGTTTGAATTATGAACAAAACCGGTACCGGGAGATCATCGCTTCGAAGGGGCGGGCGGAGGACTTGGAATATGCTTTCCGGGGCCAGCACAAAGATGTGTTTTCAGTAACTTACCGGATCATCGGGGATTCCTATCAAAAAATTGATTTTCTCTATGATGCGGTGGATTGCTACCAGAAGAGCCTTCTGCAGAATCCGGAAAATCTGGAGACCCTGGTCCAGCTCAGAAACAGCTACGTGCGTTTGAGCAACGATGAGGCCCTGGAGGACATTCAAAAAAGAATCGATTCCTTGTTGACTCCGGAGGAAGTGACCTTTGACTCTCTCCGGCTGGAGAAGAACCGGCCCTGGAGTTTTCCGGTTAAACTTCAAAAAGACAGTATCCATTTGTCTTTGCATGTCCGGGGGGCCGTGCAGGTTTTCGCCCCTCTTATCGCTGTTTATTTAAACGGGAGGGTGGTGGAAGAAAAATATCTGGAAGCGGTGGATTCGGAGGCTGTGTTTTCCGCAACGCTTCCCATAGATTCCATTGAAAACAATCTCCAGATAAAAGCCGTAAATCAGGATGTTTATTTGGAAAAATTAAAAATCGGGGATTAAACGAAAAAAACGCTATAAATCCTTGACCTAAGGGAAAATATGCATAAAACACTTGACTTTGATCGGAAATTCAAGTATATTTCTTTTGCCAGGGAAGTAGCGAACAAGGAGGATTTCATGAATAAAACTGTCTGCCAAAAACTTATTTCACTTATAATCATCGGAGCGGTGATGCTTTTCTATACTCCGGTTGTCCGTGCGGCTGAAGACGGGACGAGAGCCGGCCTTAAGGGAACTGTTTTCGCTGCTGATGGAACCACCCCTTTGACTGGCGCTGTGATCACCGTCAAAAATGTTGCCGCCGAAGATATCCGCACCAGCGGAAAGACCGACGAAAAAGGCTCTTTTGAAATCACCAATTTGAACAAGGGCATTTATGTGATGGGAGTCACTTCAGCCGAAGGCGAGTTTAACGCATCCAATTTGATCGGTATCCGTGCCGGGAAAACAGAGAAAGTGACCTTGGCAGTGGAAAACTATGATGCCCGGACTCAGGAAGCCGCCCGGGAGCGGCTGGAGGATCAGAGGCGGGAAGGCGAGTCTTTGGTGGGTGAGGTGGAGAGTTATAACCCGGCTACCCAGACAGCCATGGTTTATTTGTTTAAAGGCTTCCTTCAGAAGGATGACCGGATCCATGTTCTTTATCCTGAGGAGGGTGTTTCCGAGACGGATTTTTATCAGAAAACAGGCCCCATTCAATTTGAGGGCCGCGAGATTGAAAGAGCCTTTGCCGGACAAACCGTGGCGATTAAAATGGAAGAAAACGTGGTTTCCGGCGATTTGGTATATGTATCCTGTAAACAGGGAATCATTCCGCTTTTCCTTTCGCCTCTTGGAATCGCGGCGGTCCTCGCTGGCAGCGGCATTATATACGGTATCGTGGATCCGCTTGACGATCCTTCGACAGTGACCGGCTTTAAGAAATAACAGCGCCGCATCGCTTCGCGCCTTTCCATGATATTTCGGGTGTGTTGACTTGTCCTTTCCCGGACTTTTCATTTCTTATTAATCATTCCCCAGTCGGAAGTTCCGCTTCACCCATGGATTCCATTCAATTCGTCACTTTATGTTCACGGAAAAGTTTATCTTCCGGGCAGAAGAAGTCGATCCGGAATTTATTGAAAGATGAAATGCCCTGGCCGGAAATACTGCGAGCCGCCCGGGAAGAGCGGGTGGCGGAACTGCTTTATTTCAACTTGAAACCTTATGCCGAAAAAATCCCTGTCTGGATTATGAAAACCTTAAAAAGGCAATACTTGCTCAATCTCAAAAGAAATTTGGTTTTATTTCATCTTTTGAATCCTTTATTGAAAACTGTATCGGATTTTAAAATCAAAGCCGTTCTTGTCAAAGGCGGCCGGCTGGCGGAATCTGTTTATCAAAATCCCGGGTTAAGACCCTTTTGGGACTTGGATTTTTTTGTCGCCTCATCCCACCGCAAGAAAATGCTGAGCGCTTTAAAAGAATCAGGCTGCGAGTTCCCAAATAAAACCGGTTTTAATCCGGATGCCGTGTGTGAAAATGATATAAATTCGACTTTCCGCCCGGTTTTCAGGAAAGGAATTTTAGAAATTGAAATTCATCACAGCCTGCCGGGGCTGCATCTTCCTCTAATGCACGAAGAGGAGCTGTGGAATGACACCGGGGAATTGAATATAGAAGGGGCGCCGGCAAGAGTTTTGTCCCTGGAATATGAATTGTGCGCTCTATGTCTGCATGCCCAGCAGCATTCTTATTCCCTGCTCATGTGGATGGTGGACATTGCGGAAATCGCATCTCTTTCTCATTTAAACTGGGATAGGGTTCTGGAGATATGCCGGAGGGAAAAGATAAGTGAATCCGTGTTTTACACCTTGAATCTGGTCAATGCGCTTTGGAAAGAAACCGTGCCGGAGCCCGCCTTGAACCGGTTTTGGGTTTCACGTCCTGTCATCAAAATGATGCAAAAAATGTGGCCGGAAGAAAGAATCACGGAACGCCGGATACGTGAATTTCCCATGCATGCGCCCACTTTTTTTTCGGTTCTATCGAAAAACAATCCCCTCCTGATTGTCCGGACGGTGGTCAAGTTTGTGTTTCCTTCAAAGCAGTGGCTTTCTTATTATTATGGGATTTCCGGTGTTTCATGGAAATTGGTCCGGCATTATCTTTGGCGCTTGACTCATCCGGTGATATTGACTGCCAGGCATTTATTGAGGTTGGATTGAATGAAAGCCGTTCTGGTTGAATCCCTGTATAAAAGTTATCCCGTTATCAAAGGATACCGGGAACTGGTTTTTCACCCCCTCCTCTCCCGCCGGATTTCCGCATTGAACGGAGTGGATTTAGAGGTTGAGGCCGGGGAATGTTTTTGTCTCATGGGGCCCAACGGGGCGGGAAAAACCACTCTGATAAAAATTCTTTCCACTTTGGTTTATCCGGATAAAGGGAGAGCCTTGATTTATGGAGCGGATGTCACAGAGCATCCCGGGATAGTCAAAGAAAAAATCGGTTACGCTCTGAGTGAAGAAAGAAGTTTTTACTGGCGGCTCACCGGCCGGCAGAACCTGGAATTTTTTGCGGTTTTGAATGAAATTCGGGCTTTTGACCGGGAGGAAAAGATTGATCAGGTTTTGAAATTCACCGGTTTGGAAGAGGCGGCTGGCAGACGATTCAATACTTATTCGGCAGGAATGCGGCAGAGATTGGCGATAGCCCGCGCCTTGCTGTCGGATCCGGAAGTTCTTTTTGTGGATGAGCCCACCCGCAGTCTCGATCCAAAAGCCGCCCATAAATTGCGCTGTTTCCTGCGGGAAGAAATCGCGGATAAGCGGGGAAAAACGGTTTTCTGGGCCACCCATGACCTGGATGAGGCCCAGGATTATGCCCATCGGCTGGCGGTTCTGAATGACGGGCGGATCCAGGCTGCGGGAAGAGTTCATGAATTGACCCGGGGAGGGGAGACAACCCTGCAGGAAGTGTATAACCGCTGTACGGATTAGCACTGATCATTGAATCGAGAATGTCCAAGCCATGTCATCCCGAGGCGTGCAGTGCGGAGGAATGACACCCCCCCTTGTCATTGGATGACACACTCCATGGCATTGCGAGCGGCCGAAGGCCGCGTGGCCATCCCTTACTGCCACCTTGTCATTGCGAGGCTTGCGCCAGCAAGCCGTGGCAATCCCTGCCTGCCGTCTTGTCATTGCGAGCGGCCGAAGGCCGCGTGGCCATCCCTTACTGCCACCTTGTCATTGCGAGGCTTGCGCCAGCAAGCCGTGGCAATCCCTTACTGCCTCGTGAAAGCGGAACCTACCGCCCAAACGAAGCAGCCGGGCTAGATGAACGAGATAAACCATGATTAAACTATGGGCTTTTTTGAAGAGGGACCTGCTGGAAGCGGCCAGCTATAAGTTTTCCTTTGTGGCTTCCTTTTTTGGAATTTTTCTTTCCTCCACCACATTTTTCTTCATTTCAAAACTGATACCGGGGGAAAGCCATCCTTCCCTGGATCAGTACGGTGGAAATTATTTCGCCTTTGTCATTGTGGGCATTGCTTTTTCCGGGATTTTAACCGTGTTCCAGGGAGAACTGCCCGGTGTGATCCGCCAGGCCCAGGTGAGTGGAACCCTGGAAGCCATACTGGTTTCCAGGACGTCTTTTCCTGTTGTTCTGATGGGTTCCTCCCTGTATTCGTTTTTCTTTTCGATTATTCAAACCCTCTTTTATATCTTTCTGGCGGTGTTCGTTTTCGGGATGAAAGTGGTTCAAATCCAGTGGGCCGGCGCGTTGTTGACATTTTTTTTGACGGCGGTTTGCTTCATGAGCATCGGCATTCTTTCCGCGTGTTTTATTTTGGTTTATAAAAAGGGAAACCCGTTCTCATGGATTTTCGGGAGCGTATCCGGATTGATGGGGGGTGTCTTTTTCCCCATTGAAGTCTTGCCGGAATGGATCAGATGGATTTCCTATATAATCCCCATAACCTATACCCTTAAAGGATTGAGAGCCAGTCTTTTGACGGAAACGGGATTTTTCCAAATCCTGCCCCATATCACCGCATTGCTGATTTTTTCCGTCATCCTTTTCCCATTGAGCCTGATCATGTTCCGTCTGGCCTTGAAAAAAGCAAAAAAGGATGGGAGTCTCACCCATTATTAGCCTGACTTATTACTTAGAAAATGACAGCTCCGCTGTCATCCTGAGGCCTGCGAAGCAGGCCGTGGGGCAATCCCTTCCTGCCGCCTTGTCATTGCGAGGCTTGCGCCAGCAAGCCGTGGCAATCCCTTCCTGCCTCGTGAAAGCGGAACCCACCGCCCATACGAGGCAGCCAGGGATCCCTCGGTGCTTCGCACCGCGGGATGACACACTCAAAGGCACGGCGCACCTCGGAATGACACACCCCTTATCATAACGAGCGGCCGAAGGCCGCGGGGCCATCCCTTCCTGCCGCTTTGTCATGGCGAGCGGCCGAAGGCCGCGTGGCCATCCCTTTCTGCCGCCTTGTCATTGCGAGGCTTGCGCCAGCAAGCCGTAGCAATCCCTTCCTGCCTGGTGAAAGCGGAACCCACCGCCCATACGAGGCAGCCAGGGATCCCTCGGTGCTTCGCACCGCGGGATGACACACTCAAAGGCACGGCGCACCTGGGGGCGACACACCCCATGTCATGGCGAGCGGCCGAAGGCCGCGGGGCCATCCCTTCCTGCCGCCTTGTCATTGCGAGGCTTGCGCCGGCAAGCCGTGGCCATCCCTTCCTGCCTGGTGAAAGCGGAACCCACCGCCCATACGAGGCAGTCAGGGATCCCTCGGTGCTTCGCACCGCGGGATGACACACTCAAAGGCACGGCGCACCTGGGGGCGACATGCCCCATGTCATGGCGAGCGGCCGAAGGCCGCGTGGCCATCCCTTCCTGCCGCCTTGTCATTGCGAGGCTTGCGCCAGCAAGCCGTGGCCATCCCTTCCTGCCTCGTGAAAGCGGAACCCACCGCCCATACGAGGCAGTCAGGGATCCCTCGGTGCTTCGCACCGCGGGATGACACACTCAAAGGCACGGCGTGCCTCGGAATGACACACTCAAAGTGCTTCGCTCCCCGGGACGACACTGAATTAAGGAACGTCGTCGTTTGCAGCCATCCCGGCCTGTGAATTATTCAGGTTAGCTTATAGCATAAAAAATAGCCTGAAACAATAAGAGATTACTCCGACCTGCACTCAAAAAATAAAAGTGAAGGGGAAGAGGCGTTATGACCGGGGATGGTTGCATAACGTTAACTTTTTTTGGTATAAGTTTAAAATACCGGAAATAATATCAGCCTGGATGACAAAAGGAGAATTATTAATGGATACGAAATTTTATGTGGATTTGGAAAATTTATACGGAGCCCATAATTATCATCCCTTGGATGTGATTTTGACTGAGGGGAAAGGCGTTTGGGTTTGGGATGTGGACAACAACAAATATCTGGATTTTTTAAGCGCTTATTCCGCGGTCAACCATGGACACTGTCATCCTGCTATTGTCAAAGTGTTGGCTGACCAGGGAAAAAAATTGACATTAACCTCCCGTGCGTTTCGCAATGACCAGTGGCCCATGCTGACCAAAGAGCTCTGCGAGACCACGGAATATGACATGGTTCTGGCTATGAATTCCGGTGCCGAAGCCGTGGAAACCGCGATCAAGGCCGCCCGCATGTGGGGTTACCGGAAAAAAGGAATTCCGGAAAACCGGGCGGAGATCATCACCTGCTCCGGCAATTTCCACGGGCGGACCATAACCATCATCAGCTTTTCGACCGAAGAACTTTACAAAAAGGATTTCGGGCCTTTCACCCCGGGATTTATTCAGATACCTTTCGGGGACACGGAGGCTTTAGAGAAAGCCATAACGCCGAACACCGCCGCTTTTTTAGTGGAGCCGATTCAGGCCGAAGCCGGCATCCTTATTCCTCCGGCCGGATATCTGAAGAAGGCTAAGGAAATCTGTGAAAAAAACAACGTTTTGTTTATCGCCGATGAAATTCAGACCGGACTGGGACGAACCGGAAAAATGTTTGCTTGCGAACATGAAAGTGTGCGGCCGGATGTTGCCGTCATCGGCAAATCATTGGGCGGAGGATGCTACGCAATCTCGGCGGTGCTTTCCAACCGGGAAATCATGGGGTTATTCACTCCCGGAAGCCACGGCTCAACGTTTGGCGCCAACCCTCTGGCCTGTGCGGTGGCCCGTGAGGCCTTGCGGGTGCTGGAAGAAGAGAAAATGCTGGAAAACGCGGCGGAGCTGGGATCATATTTTCTGGAAAAGCTCAAAACCATCACAAGCCGGCATATTAAGGAAATCAGGGGAAAAGGACTTTTAATCGGAATTGAGCTGAAGCCGGAAGCCGGGGGCGCCCGGAGATTCTGTGAGGCGCTGGAAAAAGAAGGATTGCTCTGCAAAGAGACTCATGAACACGTTATTCGACTTGCGCCTCCGCTTATTATAAAAAAGAAAGAATTGGACTGGGCCTTTAAAAGGATAAAAAAAGTGTTGAAAGAAATAAAATAGGTCAGGGAAAAAAACCGCAGGAGTGGACAAAATGAAAAAAAGCATTTTGGTTTCAATGGCGTTTTTAATGCTTTCCGCCTGTATTATTTATATTCCCCGGACGGAAAGGGACGGCTATTCATATCCCCGCCAAGAGGAATACGCCCGCCGGCCGCCGGGATCGGAAGTGAGCGAAGTGTATATTTATGACTATTTGAGCCGGTACGGGGGATGGGTTGAGTTGGCGCCATATGGGTATGTGTGGTTTCCGGAAGATGTCCCTTATGGATGGAGGCCTTACACCCGCGGCCGCTGGGTCTGGACGGATTATGGCTGGACCTGGGTTTCCCGATACTCCTGGGGTTGGGTTCCCTTCCATTATGGGCGATGGGGCTGGGATGACCGGCTCGGCTGGTTTTGGACCGTTGGAACCACCTGGGGGCCCGCATGGGTGACCTGGCGTACCGGCAGCCGCTACATAGGCTGGGCGTCGCTTCCGCCGGATGTTCGATTTATTCCAGGCTATGGAATCCACCGCCTTTCATTCAACATTCCCTCTTCTTACTGGGTGTTTGTGGAAGGATCTTATTTCTATTCCGACCGGATGGACAGGTATATTCTCCCCCCGGAAAGAAACCGAAGGCTTATCCGCACCACGGTATCACGCACAGAGATAATTCAGAGAGACAACCGCATCATCAACAGGGGAGTGGATGTTGATGAAATCCGAAGGACATCCCGCAGCCAGGTCACCAAATATCAATTGGAAGATGCAACGGATTTAAATCCGTCTCGTGTGGAAGGAAATAAAGTCAGGATGTACCGTCCCGCGGTTGAAAGAGACCCCCTGGCCCGCCCGTCTCGGATCATGGAAAAACAAGAAGCCCTTGAGGTGATAACCAGAGAGCGGATCCGGAAAACCCAAAAAGATGATGAGATGGATCAGAGGCAGGAGCGGGAGAGGGAATTGTTGGAGAAAACTCAGGAAAGAGAAATCCGGGATTTAAAAGAAAAAGCGGAAAAAACAGAAAAAACCGGAGAAAGGCAAGAAACCGGAAAAGTGACGCAGGAAAGAATCAAAGAATTGGAGCGGGACCACAAGGTGGAAAAATCCAGTTTGAAAAAAAGACAAGCCGAAGAAACTGAAAAAGTGAAAAAATCCGAGAGCCGAGAAAAGAAGGAAGAGGAAAAAAAAGAAAAGACCGGAACGACAAAAAAGAAAAAAGATTTATGAATAGATCAGGCTGTCATATCTAAAGACAGGGTCTGCGGGAAAATAATTTTTGATTTACCTGGTATTTATGCTAAAATATGCCTTAAATATAAACAAATTCTGCATCTCCGGTTCCAACGTGAATTTATAATTCCGGCTTATTGACATTCCGGGATTGCCGCAGATGCGGGGCACAATCAAGCCATGAGTTACGTCGTATACGCACGAAAATACCGGCCTGCCGTTTTTGACGAAGTCATTGGGCAGAAACCTGTCGTACAGACGCTGGAGAATGCTGTGAAATCGGACAGGATTGCCAATGGATATATTTTTTCCGGAATGCGGGGTGTGGGCAAGACGACGGTGGCAAGGATCCTGGCTAAAGCCCTCAACTGCAGCGAAGGCCCCACTCCGGTCCCGTGCAACCGCTGCGACGCCTGCCGTGATATTCAGGAAGGCCGTTCGGTGGATGTGCTGGAGATTGACGGGGCTTCCAACCGGGGAATCGATGAAGTCCGGGCGCTTCGTGAAGGTGTGAGATATAAACCTCTGCAGGGCCGGTACAAAATTATCATCATCGATGAAGTCCACATGCTCACAATGGAAGCATTCAATGCCTTGTTGAAGACACTGGAAGAACCTCCTGAGCGGGCCATATTCATTCTGGCGACGACGGAATTTCATAAAGTTCCGGCCACCATTGTGTCCCGCTGCCAGCATTTTGAATTCCGGAAAATTCCCGCAAAAGAGATAGCCTCGCATCTTGCTTTTATCGCGGAAAAAGAAGGGATTTCTATTTCAAAACCTGGGTTGAATTTAATTGCGGAAGCCGCGGAAGGCAGCTTAAGAGATGCCCAAAGCCTGCTGGACCAGGTGGTGGCTTTTTCCGGTGAAAACATCCCGGAGGAAGATATAAGAGAGCTTTTGGGGACTGTCAACCGGCAGCTGCTGTTTGAGTTTTCTTCCGCGGTTATGGATAATCACCCGGATAAAATATTCACTCTGGTCGAGAAAATGATGGAGCGGGGACACGATTTGAGGTTTTTTTATATGGAACTGATCAGGCATTTCCGAAGCCTGCTGATAGCCGCCACTGTTGAAGACAGCGCGGATATTCTGCTGATACCTGAACAGGAAGCGGCGAAAGTCAATGAAGAAGCGGGAAAGGCATCCCCGGAACAGATTCTCAGGTATCTGCACACTCTTCAAGAAGGCGAGCAGGGACTGAAATATTCATCTCATCCCCGTTTTTATTTTGAGACTCTTCTTGTCAGGCTATGCACGCTGCGCCGTTTGATTCCGGTTCAGGAAATTTTAAAAGAAATCCGGAAAATAAAAAGCAGCGGCCGGCCGGAGTTTTCTCCGGCACCCGCTTCGGACGGAGCGTCCGGAAAAGCTCCGGAAAAAAATGAAAAAAGAACGGATTATCCGGCACCGTCCGGGGATAAAACCGGAGATTCCATCACCGGGGTCCGGGAGGAGAAAAAAGAAAATCCGGCTTTAAAGGATCCCCGGGTCCAGGATTTTCTATCTGAATTCAAAGCTCAGATTCTATCGGTCGGAAAAAAAGACCAATCGTGATTTTCAGGAGAATAAAATGAAAGGTGTAGGCAATCTTCAAAAAATGATGAAGCAGGCCAAGCAGATGCAGGAAAAAATGCAGCAGGAGTTGGAGCAGTTGAAAGTGGAAGGTTCCAGCGGCGGCGGGATGGTTGTTGTGACCATGAATGGACATAAAAGCCTTGAATCCCTCCGGATCGACCCGGAAGTGGTGGATAAAGACGATGTTGATATGCTGCAAGACCTTATCAGCGCCGCTTTCAATGATGCCTCCAACAAGGTGGATGATGAAGTTAAGGATAAAGTCGGCGCTCTCGGTGCCGGAATGAAAATCCCTGGTTTATTCTGATATGGTTCAAGATCATCCTCTTTCCCGTCTCATTGAAGAGATAAAAAAAATCCCCGGGATCGGAGCAAAAACGGCCCAAAGGATGGCCTTCTATATCGTAAGCCTGTCTCAGAAAGAAGCCGGAGACCTGGCTGATGCCATCCGGGATGCCAAAAGTCAAGTTTTCACGTGCTCTGTTTGCAACAGTTTGACTCACGTTGAGCCGTGCCTTTACTGCCGGGACGAAAACCGCAGGGATGATGTTCTCTGTATTGTGGAAGAACCTTTCAATATCGAAGCCATAGAAAAAACGGGGATTTTCCGTGGACGCTATTATGTTTTATTGGGGGCATTATCTCCCTTGAAAGGCCGGGGGCCGGATGAGATGAAACCGGAAAAATTATTAAAGAGGGTCGAAAACGGCGCTTTCGATGAAATCATTATCGCCACCAACCCCACTTCGGAGGGAGAAGCCACAGCGGCTTTTTTGACCAGGCTTTTACGGGATTATCATATCAAGCTGACCCGTTTGGCGATGGGCCTGCCTGTCGGCTCAGACCTTGATTACGCCGACGGAGTGACCATTAAAAAATCGTTGGAAGGACGAACAGAAATCAAATAGTAATGCAAATCATTGCCATCATAGGAGATAATAAATGTCTAAAGAATTGGAGAAGAGATTGAAAACCAAAAAAAAGTATGAACCCATTGAGGGGAATACAGCCGCCACTCACGTGGCCTATGCGTTCAGTGAAGTGGCGGCCATCTATCCGATCACACCCTCTTCTTTAATGGGGGAGTTGGCTGATGCCTGGGCTTCCCAGGGGAGAAAAAATATTTTCGGTCAGAAATTGGATGTGGTCGAAATGCAGTCGGAAGGGGGAGCCTCCGGGGCTGTTCATGGAAGTTTGTCCGCCGGAGCCATGACCACAACGTTCACGGCCTCGCAAGGCTTGATGCTGATGCTGCCCAATATGCATAAAATTGCCGGAGAAATGCTTCCCACCGTTTTTCATGTTTCCGCCCGTTCTCTGGCCTGCCAGTCTCTGTCCATTTTCGGAGATCATTCCGATGTCATGTCCGCCCGGAACACCGGTTTCGCTCTGCTGGCATCCGGTTCCGTTCAGGAGACGATGGATCTGGCGCTGGTGGCCCACCTGTCCACTATGAAATCCAAGGTTCCTTTCCTCCACTTTTTCGATGGATTCCGGACTTCAAACGAGGTTCAGAAGGTTGAAATGATCTCGTATGAGAAGATGTCCGAATTGGTGGAAATGGAGTATATTGAAGAGTTCCGCTCGCGTTCCATGAATCCCGAACGGCCTTTTTTAAAGGTGGGAGCTCAAAATCCCGATGTTTATTTTCAAGGCCGGGAGACCGTGAATAAGTTCTACCAGGTGTCTCCGGAAATTGTTCAAGAATACATGGACAAAGTCGCCCAAAAAATCGGACGTCATTACCATCTTTTTGATTATATTGGAGACCCTCAGGCGGAAAAGGTCATCGTGGCGATGGGCTCGGCTGTGGAAACCATTGAGGAAACAGTCAACTACCTGACTGGAAAGGGCGAAAAAGTGGGAGCGGTCAAAGTCAGGCTGTACCGGCCTTTTTCGGTGGAAGCTTTAAATAAAGCGATTCCGGACAGTGTAAAAAAGATCGCGGTTTTAGACCGGACCAAAGAACCGGGAGCCATCGGCGAACCCCTTTACCTGGATGTTGCGGTGGCGCTGGCCGGGCGGAATATCCAAGTCATTGGAGGACGTTACGGCTTGTCTTCCAAAGAATTCACGCCCGCGATGATTAAAGCGGTTTATGATCATTTAGACGGAGCCGCCACCCACGATTTTACAGTGGGCATTAATGATGATGTGACCCATAAATCCCTGTCCGTCGGGAAACCTCTGGAATCCGAGCCCGAAGGAACCATCCGCTGCAAGTTCTGGGGTTACGGATCCGACGGCACGGTATCCGCCAATAAAAATTCCATTATGATTATCAGTGACAACACGGATATGTACGGCCAGGGTTATTTTCAATACGATTCCAAAAAATCCGGCGGTGTGACCATTTCTCATCTCCGCTTCGGCAAAAAGAAAATCCAATCCCAGTATCTTCTCAATACCGCCGACTTTATCGCTCTGCATAAAGACTCTTATATCGGACGCTACGATGTTTTGTCGGGAATCAAGAAGAACGGGATTTTTCTGTTGAATTCCAAATGGGATTCCAAGGACGTTTTCAATCATCTCACCCGGGACATGCAGGAGACCCTCCTGGAAAAAAAGGTGAAAGTGTACAATATCGACGCTCTGAAGATCGCCCAGGAAGTGGGGCTGGGAAACCGGATCAGCACCGTCATGCAGGCGGCCTTTTTCAAGATCTCCGGCGTGCTGCCCGAGGAAAAGGCGATCAAACTGATAAAGGAAGCCATTAAAAAAACCTTTATCAAAAAAGGCGAAAACATCGTCAAGATGAACTGGGAAGCGGTGGATAAAGCGGTTGAAGCCCTGGAAGAGGTTCCCATTCCGGATCGAATTTCGGAATCGGCCCCGGAGAGCCGGTTGATCCCCGAAGATGCTTCCGATTTTGCTAAATACGTGATCGATCCCTCAATGCATTTTAAAGGGGATGATATTCCTGTCTCTCAAATGCCTTTGGACGGCGCTGTGCCCACCGGAACCGCCAAAATAGAAAAAAGAGGAGTCGCTTCTGAAGTGCCCCGGTGGATTCCCGAAAACTGCATCCAGTGCAACCAGTGCGTGCTGGTCTGCCCCCACGCCACCATCCGTTCCAAGCAGATCGATCCCAAAGACCTGGAAAAGGCACCGGAAGGATTCTCTACCCTTAAATCCCGCACCAAAAATGACCGCGATCTGCAATTCAGACTCCAGGTTTATATCGAGGACTGTGTTTCCTGTGAAAATTGTGTGGAGGTCTGCCCGGCCAAAGAGAACGCTTTGGAAATGATACCCGTCCAAGAAGCCAGGGAATCAAAAGAGCGGGACCGGGAAGAATTTTTTGAAAAACTCCCCTACAATATTCTGGAAGGAGTCAAGCGCACCACGGTAAAGGGAAGTCAGTTTTTACAGCCTTACCTGGAATTTCACGGGGCTTGTGCCGGATGCGGAGAAACCCCTTATGTCAAGCTGGCCACCCAGCTTTACGGCGACCGGATGATCATCGCCAATGCCACCGGCTGTTCTTCAATCTGGGGGGGGACCTTCCCCACTGTTCCGTACTGCAAGGATGTCAACGGCCGCGGTCCCACTTGGGCCAATTCATTATTTGAGGATAATGCGGAATACGGTTTCGGCATGCGTCTGGCGATTGACGCCAACCGGAATCAGTTGATGAACAACATCGACTGCCTGCTCGAAGCCGGAACCATGGATGAGCTTGCTGAAGCGCTGAAAAAGAACAAGGAGCTCTGGAGAAGCGTAGATGAAGACGCTTTTGAAGCGGCCCAAGCCACCAAAAAACTTCTGCCCGAAGCTTTGGAGAAAGCTCCGGATAAAGTCAAACCGGTGATTAGAAAAATCATCGAACTTCAGGATTATTTCGTGGAAAAAAGCATCTGGTCCATCGGCGGCGACGGCTGGGCCTATGATATCGGTTACGGCGGCCTGGATCATGTTCTGGCTGTGGGAAAAAATGTCAATATTTTGGTCCTGGACACGGAAGTGTATTCCAACACCGGGGGCCAGGCCTCCAAGGCCACGCCCATGGGATCCATTGCAAAATTTGCTTCCGCCGGTAAGCCGACCATAAAAAAAGACCTGGGAAGAATGGCCATGACTTACGGATACGTATATGTGGCTTCCGTGGCCATGGGCGCCAACCAGAATCAATGCCTGAAAGCCTTCCTCGAAGCGGAGGCTTATGATGGCCCGTCGCTGATCATCGCCTATTCACCGTGTATCAACCACGGTTTGGACATGCGGAAGACCCAGCAGGAGGAAAAACTGGCTGTGGATTCCGGTTATTGGCTGCTTTATCGCTATAACCCGGCGCGTGCTGAAGAAAACAAGAACCCGCTCACTTTGGATTCAAAAGAGCCTAAATTGGATTAT
>JAWODN010000101.1:0-6890 GCA_046483285.1 Candidatus Aminicenantota bacterium
GAAGGCTGAGCGGGCAGGGTTCCTCTCCGCAGGAGAGGAGAGCGAAGCCGGAATCGGAGCGGATGTCCTCGCTGGGGACATCCGCGTGGCGGCGATCCATCTCCCGCTCCCATGGGCACAGTTCAGAAGTGATTGTCATGGTTCGTAGTGTATTATACACATGATGAATTCATAAAAAAATGGTTCAAACAGGCCGGATCTCACCGCATCAGCCGGCTTGCGGCTCGTCGCAGTGAAGTGACGGCCTTTCATTAATTTAATGTCATCCTGAGCGGAGCGAAGGAGCCCGGACTGCTTCTAAATTGCAACCCGTTATCCATACGGCCTGGCGAAAGCACTCACAGATCCCTCGTCGCTCCGCTCCCCGGGACGACATGCCGCTTTGTCATTGCGAGGCTTGCGCCAGCAAGCCGTGGCAATCCCTTTCTGCTTCGTGAAAGCGGAACCCATCGCCCATACGAGGCAGTCAGGGATTCCGAGGCACTGCGTGCCTCGGAATGACACACCCAAAAGTGCTCCGCTCCGGGAATGACATTGGAATCATTGTCATGGTTCGTAGTGTATTATACACATGATGAATACATAAAAATAACGGGGGCGAGGGCCCGTTATTTATTCAAGGTAATCTAAAAGCGGATCATAATTCCCAGTTTAACGGAAAAACCACTTAAATTCACTTCCGCAGGCCCTGCGGAATGGATGTTCTCACCTTCCGGTTTTTCCTGGTGCAAACGCAGCACCCGGGACCAAATATTCAGATCAGGATTATATTTTTGGTATGAATAAAGAAAAAAAGTGTCCCCGTCCGGATGGTCTTTTTTGAAATTTTTAACATGGGAGTTCCGGTAAGCGGCTTCCAGAAAAATATGGGTACCTTGGGAAATTTGATAGGAGGCCCCCATGCTTCCCAGGTAAACCGGTCCGGAACCCACCGTGTTTTGGTCAAGGTCGAGAATATAATTGGGGCTTTCGGATTTTTTAAAACCGGTTTGTTCCACTAAACGCGCCGTCATGAAGCCTGCTCCCGCCCGCAAAAACAGAAGAGTTCCGGACATCACAGGGAGCTGAAAATATCCGGAAAAAATAAAAGGAAAACCGCTGATCTTAATGGGATGGATGACATCATAAGGTCCTAAGGTTCTTTCGATGATCAGTTTGGATTTTCCGGCGGAAAGATTGGAGTGAATAATACCGGAAGAAAAGGAAACCGCTAAATTCGAATGCAGAACCAGCTTAAGCTCGCCTTCCAGGTCGATGAAGGAACGCAGTTTGCCGGTTTCTCCGCTTATGAAAGCCCGGCTGGGGCGGGACTGGGCATCCAGGATTTGTTCTTTTTCCCAGTCTCTTAACACCTGATTCAGACTGGAAAGGGCGGTGTGCCCGGCGCCGGCTCCCAGTTTAAGGTAAAAATCAACCGGAAAAGCCGGGGCTCCGGCGGTGATAAACAGGATGGTTATCACGGTGAATTTTTTCATTAACCTGACTTGTGCTTTAGACCTGGCATGGGATCACTTCATCGCGAATCTTTCCGGGAGGGCTTGTTTCCAGGCTTTAAAAGCGGTTCCCACCGGGATGTCGATCAAAGGATTTCCTTTGTGATGGATGGTGATGTTTTCCCCTCCGGTTTGACCGATGACGGCAGACGGAACTCCCTTTTCCCCCGCTTTTTTGAGAAAAGGCTCCAGGTTGTCTTTTTGAAGGGAAACCACAATCCGGCTTTGTCCTTCTCCAAAGAGAAGGGCGTCACTCCGCAGGTCATCGTCAAAATTAACGTGAAAACCGGTTTTTTCCAAACTTTGGAAGCAGGATTCAGCCAAACAAACCACAATCCCTCCCTCAGAAACGTCGTGGGCGGACCGAAGCCATCCCCGTTCCGCTGTTTCCCGGCAGAATTCCTGCAAACGAAGCTCCTCTTCCAAGTCGATATCCGGTGCCGGCCCTAATTTCTTTCCGTGAAACAGTTTTAAAAATTGGGAAGCCCCTATGTGGCCGTGATTGCTGCCCAAAAGAACCAGAATTTCGCCTTCCCCCTTAAAACCGGAGGAAATCATTTTCTCTATATCCGGAATTAAGCCGACGATTCCCAAAACCGGCGTCGGATGAATGGAAACGCCTTCGGTGTCATTATAAAAGCTGACATTTCCTCCGGTCACCGGGATTTGGAAATGGAGACAGGCCTCGGCTATTCCTTTGACCGCTTCTTGAAATTGCCACATGATTTCCGGTTTTTCCGGATTTCCGAAATTCAGGCAATTTGTCACCCCGATGGGTTTTGCCCCCACGCAGGACAAGTTCCGGCAAGCCTCCGCCACCGCAATCTGTGCCCCCCGCCGCGGATTAAAGTAGGTATAAAGAGAATTTCCGTCGAGAGAAACAGCAAGTCCCTTGCCGGAATTTTTCAGCCTGAGCACGGCCGCATCACCTCCGGGAGGCGAAACGGTATTGACTTGAACCATATAGTCATATTGCCGGAACACCCATTCTTTGTCTCCCAGCGCGGGGGAGGAGATCAGGTCAAGAAAAACGCGGTTATAATCGCCGG
This sequence comes from Candidatus Aminicenantota bacterium, assembly GCA_046483285.1. Lineage (GTDB taxonomy): Bacteria > Acidobacteriota > Aminicenantia > Aminicenantales > Aminicenantaceae > CAYRTV01. Next base: position 2,543 of record JAWODN010000101.1, read on the forward strand.
GCGGGGGGATTTCTGTTTCTGTGACGGACAAAGAGACGGCGGGATGGGGCATTGCCGCCCGGGTGTAAGCGGGGCAGAGATTCACCACCGCATCCACGGGGATATTCACCACAATTTCTCCGCCGCTCCTGACTTTGAGCCGTCCGGTGTCCGTGACCCGGCCGATTTCCACCGCATCCAAGTCCCATTTGGCGAAGACGTCCTGAACCCGGGAGACTTTTTCTTTCTCAACAACGATCAGCATCCGCTCCTGGGATTCGGAGAGCATGATTTCATAGGGACCCATTCCGGCTTCCCGCTGGGGAACGAGATCGAGATTGATTTCGATCCCGGAACCTGAGTTGGCGGCCATTTCCACAGTGGAGCATGTTAATCCCGCCGCTCCCATATCCTGAATCCCCAGAATCAGGTCTTTGTCCATGACCTCAAGGCAGGCTTCCAGCAGCAGTTTTTCTTTAAACGGATCGCCCACTTGAACATTCGGCCGTTTTTCTTCCGAGTCCTCTCCGAATTCCGCTGAGGCCATGGTGGCTCCGTGAATGCCGTCCCGTCCTGTTTTTGATCCGGCATAAAGAACGGCGTTCCCGGCTCCCTCCGCCCGGGCAAAAAAAAGCTTGTTTTTTTTCGCCAGTCCCAAGCTGAAGACATTAACCAGGGGATTCAGGGAATAGCAGTCATCGAAATAAATTTCTCCCCCTACTGTGGGAACCCCGATGGAATTGCCGTAACCTGAGATTCCGGAAACCACGCCTTCCATAATGGCCCGGTTGCGGGGTTGATCCAGCGGGCCGAAACGGAGGGAATCCAGAGAGGCTATCGGGCGGGCGCCCATGGTGAAAATATCTCTCAGGATTCCGCCCACTCCTGTGGCCGCGCCTTGGTAAGGTTCAATAAAGGAGGGATGGTTATGTGATTCGATCTTAAAAACCACCGCCATTCCGTCTCCTATATCCAAAATCCCGGCGTTTTCACCCGGGCCCTGGATGACATTATCACCCTCCACCGGCAGTTTTTTGAGGTGCATCCGGGAGCTTTTGTAGCTGCAGTGCTCAGACCACATTAAAGAAAAAATCCCCAATTCGGTCAAATTCGGCTCCCGGCCGATCAGCCGGACGATGAGACCGTATTCTTTTGCGGTCAAGCCGTGTTCTTTGATTATTTTTTTATCCATGCTTTTTTGGATTATTAAAAGTCCGGTTTAAAACCGGTCAAGGATTCAAAAACACACAGTCCGTCCTGCCCGCCCAATCGAGACTCTGACGCCCGTTCGGGGTGAGGCATCATACCCAGCACATTTCTCTCAACGCTGCAGAGGCCGGCGATGTGTTCAGTGGATCCGTTGACATTGGATTCTTCCGTAAGACGGCCTTGAGGGTCGGAATACTGGAATACGATTTGGTTATGTTTTTTGATTTCCGCCAGGGTATCCGGGTCCGCATAATAGTTGCCGTCAAAATGCGCAATGGGGATGCGTAAAACCCCGTCCGGCCTGCAGCTTTTGGAAAAGGGGGTTTGAGAATTATCGACGCGGATATGTACCGGCTGGCAGAGAAACTTGAGATTTTTATTTCTCAGCATGGCCCCGGGAAGCAAGCCCAATTCCAGAAGAACCTGAAAGCCGTTGCAGATTCCCAGAACCAGGCCGCCGTGTGAAGCGAAGGCTTTGACCTCCTTCATCAAAGGCGAAAAACTGGCGACAGCTCCGGAACGAAGATAATCCCCGTAGGAAAAGCCTCCCGGCAGAACAACGCAATCGACATTCTGAAGGTCATGATTTTTATGCCACAGGAAAACGGTTTTTTGCCGGAAAACATCCCTGAGCACATAATAGGTGTCATGATCGCAATTGGAACCTGGGAAAACCACCACTCCGAATTTCATCTCTTTCATCTTCCCGGGTCACTCCACTTCGGACCATTCGAATTTTTCAATAATCGGATTAGAGAGAGCTTTGTGAGCGATTTCAGGAATGACTTTTTCCATTTCTCCGTCCGGCAGGTCGTCCAATTCAATTTCGAAAACTTTTCCTTGCCGGACGTCCCGGATCATGTCGTACCCGAGAGTGAGCAAAGCGTTTTTTACGGTCTGCCCTTGAGGATCGAGGACACTTTTTTTAAAGTAAACCAGAACTCTAACTTTTTTCATCGGTCAGCACCCTGTCAAAAATATAATCTATTTGACTGAGATAAGGATCAAAAGTGAAACACCCCTCGATGTCGTCCGGAGAGAGAACATCGGTGATTTCGGCGTCTGTCATGATCAGTTTTTTAAAATCCTTATTTTCATCCCAGGCAGACAAACTGTTCTTTTGAACCAGTTGATAGGCGTCTTCGCGTGACAGGCCTTTGCGGGTGAGGGCCAGTAAAACCCGTTGCGAAAAAACCAGTCCCCGGGTCAAATTAATGTTCTCTTTCATTTTTTCCGGATGGACCTGCCAGTTCTCCACCACGCTGGTCATTTCTGAAAGGAGAAAGTCGGTTATGATAAACGAATCGGGAAAAATAATTCTTTCGGCGGAGGAATGGGAAATATCTCTCTCATGCCATAAAGGAATGTTTTCCAGAGCGGTCTGGAGGTAGCCGCGCACCAGCCTGGCCAGACCCGAGACCCGCTCGGTCCTCACCGGATTTTTCTTGTGGGGCATGGAGGAAGATCCTTTTTGGCCTTTTGTGAAAGACTCTTCGACTTCCAGAACTTCGGTTTTTTGAAGATGACGGATTTCCTGGGCGATTTTGTCCAGAGAAGCACAGATAAGAGCTAAAACAGAAATCACTTCAGCATGCCTGTCCCGCTGAAGAATCTGAGTGGACACCCGGGCGGGTTTAAGACCGAGAAGTCTCAATGCTTCCGTTTCCACCCTGGGGTCAAGATGGATGAAAGTTCCCACCGAGCCGGCTATGCGGCCGACGCTGATGATTTCCAGAGCCCGGTCCGTCCTGTCGAGATGGCGTTTGATTTCTTCATACCAAACCAGAATTTTGAATCCGAAGGTGACAGGCTCAGCATGGACCCCGTGCGTCCGGCCGATGGTCAGGGTTTTTTTGTGCCGCAGAGCTTCTTCTTTAAGCACTTTTTTGAAGCCGGCTAAATCCCGGCGGATCAGCTGAAGGGATTCCTTTAAAAGCAGGGACAGCGCCGTATCCACCACATCATAAGAAGTGAGGCCCAAGTGGACGTAGCGGGAATCTTCGCCCACATATTCAGCCACCGATGTGAGAAAAGCGATAACATCATGTTTGACCATCTTTTCTATGTCATCGATACGCTGGACGGAAAAAGATGCCCGGGATTTGATTCTCTTCAAAGCATCGGCTGGGATTTCCCCGAATTGATGCCAGACGTCGCAAACCGCCAATTCAACATCCAGCCATTTTTGATACCGGTTTTGATCCTCCCAAATGGACCCCATTTCGGGACGGGTGTACCGTTTGATCATCGGAATATCCTTTCCTGACCTGTCTATTGAAAAAAAGGCCTTTTTGTGGCAGGGATGAGGGATAAAAAGCCCCGTCCGGACCACTCGGCATTGGCCGTTGAATCATAACAACCTGATGGGGCCTTGTCAATTTTAAAAAAGGAAATAATTTATATTGAAGCTTGACAAAGACAGGGAATTTCGTTAGCATCTTTTTAGCATATAGTAAATCTTTGCGGAAAAAACTAAATTATATTGTAGAGAAAAGCCTAAATAAGTACTCTCTACGCCAAAATCTCCCAAATTCTGTGTTAACACAAAGGCCGCCAAGCAAAAATTCGCCAGCGTAGCTCAGTCGGTAGAGCAGCTGATTTGTAATCAGCGGGTCGGGGGTTCGAATCCTCTCGCTGGCTCCAAAGATAAAGACTTGGTATTGCCTGAAATGGAAGCGGTTCTATAGAGTTGATGAGTGGGCAGGTACCAAAGTGGCCAAATGGGGCGGGCTGTAAACCCGCTGCGGTAACGCTTCGGAGGTTCGAATCCTTCCCTGCCCATTTGTTTTGCGGGAATAGCTCAGTTGGTAGAGCATCGGCCTTCCAAGCCGATTGTCGCGGGTTCGAGTCCCGTTTCCCGCTTTTTAGACGCCCACGTAGCTCAGCCGGTAGAGCACGTCCTTGGTAAGGACGGGGTCACCAGTTCAAGTCTGGTCGTGGGCTTCGATTAGATTAAGAGGTTCCATATAATGATGAGGAGGTAAAAGGAATGGCGAAGCAAAAGTTTGAGCGGAGGAAGCCGCATTTAAACATAGGGACGGTTGGGCACGTTGACCACGGCAAGACGACATTGACGGCGGCGATCACCAAGGTGCTGCATGAATCGGATGAGGGGGTTGCGTTTGTGGATTATGATCAGATTGACAACGCGCCGGAGGAG
>JAWODN010000020.1:0-15663 GCA_046483285.1 Candidatus Aminicenantota bacterium
CGGATCTCACCGCATCTGCTTTGTTGCAGGGCATTCGCGGTGAAGGACCACAGCGTCATGCCCTGCGCCTCGCATCTGCGGCAATCCCGGCCCGTGAATAGGCCAGGATCGAAGGCTAAATCTTCAAGGTCGCTTCAGCCACACCTGAATTCCATAAAGCCGTAACAACCTCATTCCGTTAATAAATCATAGCTCAATTGAAATCCCTATTCAAAATACGTGCGAAGGACGGCACGGCTGGAGGGGCCCCCCCGCCCGCAGGCAGCGAGGACGGGGGAGGAAGCCGTTCCGGGACCCTTCTTCCGATTTTCATGGTTCGAGGTGTATTATACTCATGATGAATTCATAAAAAAAACAGTTCGGGCGGGCCGGCTTGAACGGCATCCCGTCCATTATCTATTACGTTTGGTTTCGGGATTTGTTATCAGTTTGTCTTTCATCTTTTTCTCTTTCTCTCCGGTCTTTTTGCCGCTGGGATTGGAAAGCTTCGATCATCTGTTCGATCATCTGATCAAATTGTTTTTTTTGATCCTCGTTCAGCACCTGTTTGATGTCTTCGAGCAGCCGGCTGCGCAGAGAACGGAAGCGTTTGTGGATTTCTTTCCGCCATTCTTTAAAGCGGGCTTCACTCTGGGAAAAGACCTCCCGGATGGCTTCCTGCTGTTCACCGCTCAGCTGTAAGGTTTCTGCCATTTCTTCCAAGGTGGGAAAATGAGAGGGAGAGGGGCTTCGGCGGGGGGGTTCTTTTTGTTTGTTGGTATCCAGCAGATTGCGTTCCAGAAGAACTCCGCTGAGGGCCCCGGCAATGAATATAAGGATAAAGGAGAAAATGATCCAAAGTTTATATGAATTTTTCATGGAAGAGGTCTCCTTATTTCTGAATTTTCGCTCCAGGCTGTAAAAATAATCCGCATGTTGGCGGATTCGGTTCCCAGGTCTTCCTCCAGAAGAGGCCATGTTTCTTCAAAAGGATTTTGGTTGTGCAGAAGAATTTCGGATTGACTCAGTTCCGGAGAGGTGGATGGAGAAGTGAACATAAACGCGGCGGCCAGGAAAGCGATGACTAAAAGGGATGCCGGTACGGCCCGAAGAGCCCATTTTTTCCATAGCATATCAGGCCGGTATACCCGGGTTAGCCGCGGCTTGAGACGGGATAAAAAATAAGGAGAGAGGGGCGGAAATTCTTGGGCATGCATACAACTCAGCATCGTCCGGTATTCCTTATTTTTTTGCCGGCATTCCGGGCATCTCTGCAAATGGTGATTCAGAGCGGCTGTTTCCTTTTCTCCTAATCTCCCGTCCAATGAAAGGGAAAGATGCTTTTCCGCCTGCGTGCACCTCATGTTTTCCTCCTGTCCGGAAAAAGATAGGGACGTATTTTTTCTCGCAGGGACCTGCGGGCCCGGAAAAGCCGGGAGTCCACCGTTCCTTCAGAAATTTTTAAAATCCGGGCGAGTTCCGCATAAGGCAATCCCTGTAAATCCCGCAGGGTTAAAATGATGCGGTGCTTCGGGGGCAAGGTCTCCATGGCCTGGTGAATCATCCGGGATAATTCTTGCTGGTCCGCTTTTCTGTCCGGACGAGTGGACTCATTTTCCGGATACCTGTAATCATGCTGACTCAGGGATTCCTCCCGGATATGTTCTGCTTTTCTCAAGTGATCTTTGGCTGTGTTCACCGCAATCCGGTAAAGCCAGGTGCCGAAAGATGATTTGGACTCAAACCGGGGCAGGGCGTTGTAGGCTTTTATAAACGTCTCTTGTGCCAGGTCTTCCGCTGTCTCGCGGTTGCGGGTGAAGCTGTATGCCAGATTTGTCATTCTATTCATATATATTCTCACTAATTCGGCGAAGGCCTCTTCATTCCCCTCTTGAGCCGAGCGGATCAGTTGGTGTTCTTCCATCTATTTTTGAACTTCCCAATGCCTCCGACACATTACTTAGACGGAGGAATTATCAAATTCTTCCTTATGACCTTAATTTGGCTCATATATCTGTCCGGTCTCTCCCCGTTCCGGGACCCTTATTCCGATTATGATCGTTTGTGGTGTATTATACACATGATGAATTAGTTCGGAAATGGGTTCCTTGCGGCCATGGGAGCGGGAGATGCGGTAAAGGCGGGCAGGTTGAGTCCCCAGCCCGAGGCTTGGCCGCGGGCCGGGGACGATGATAGGGAATTAGAGGGTTCTAAACTGTTAGACGTTTCTGTGATATATTTTCTTCCCAAAGCAAAAAAAATCTCAAAATGGAGCATTCCGGCATCCGACAAAATTGTTGTTTTTGTAACAATTTTGTTATAATTGAAAGAGTATCCCGGGCCGTTGAAACTATTTTTTTATGAATTCATCATGAGCAAAGCTCACCACGAACCATGAAAATGATCACAATGTCATTCCCGGAGCGGAGCACTTTTAAGTCTGTCATTCCGGGGCACGCCGTGCCTTTGAGTGTGTCATCCCGCGGTGCGAAGCACCGAGGGATCCCTGACTGCTTCGTATGGGCGGCAGGTTCCGCTTTCACGAGGCAGAAAGGGATTGCCACGGCTTGCGGACGCAAGCCTCGCAATGACAAAGCGGCATGTCGTCCCGAGGAGCGAAGCGACGAGGGATCCCCGGCGGCCTCGTATGGGCGGTGGGTTCCGCTTTCACGAGGCAGGAAGGGATTGCCACGGCTTGCGGACGCAAGCCTCGCAATGACAAAGTGGCATGTCGTCCCGAGGAGCGAAGCGACGGGAATCTTAGAGTGCATCGGCTAATGAGTCAGAACCGACTCATCAGACGAAGCCGAATAAGATCCTCACGGCCTGCTTCGCAGGCCTCAGGATGACAGCGGAGCTATCATTTTCTAAGGTATAGGCCAGGACCGGGATTGCCGTGATTTAAATTTGGCATGATTTTAGCATACTATCAGCTCCTGAGTGATGAGCGGGCCGGGATGGCCTTAGACGAGAGGCGCGGGGCCCTTCATCTTTTTCTGTATCATAAGGAACCAGCCATCCAGGTGGCTGGATGAGCCGGCGAGTCGAGGCAGCCGAATGAGAAAACGCATATTGCCCTTTAATCAAAAAGATTCCGGAATAAAGATCAGAATAGTCATAACCGCCGCAGTTATGATTTTTCTGTTGGTTCCCTTGGCTGTGAGTCAGCCTCAAAAATACTTTTATCACTCAGACAGGGAAGTGGAGCTGGAAGGGGTTATTCAGAAAACCGAAGAAGAACGGCGTTACCGGAGGAGAGCCCGGTTCCTGATTATAAAAGTCAAAGATGAATCCAGTCAGGAAATATACCATGTGGAACTGTGCCCGGATTGGTTTTTGGATTTTGATTTGCAGCCGGGCCGCCCGGTCCAAATTACGGGATCTTTGATCCGGCGGGGCGAAGCTCCGCATATCCTAGCCCGCAAAATCACGTATAATGACCGGACTAAAGAGCTTAGGGATAAATACGGATTCCCCAATTGGAGGGGCGGCCGCTGGAAGCGCGGAAAGGGGTAAACCGGCTTGGGGAAAAGACATTTTCTTGTGTTTTTTTATCTTCCGTTTTTAGGGTTTATGGTTTTGTTTTTTGTTTTTTCATCCATCAACCGCAGCTTGATCCGCAGCCGGGTGGAACACCTGGTGGAAGAGCAGCTTCGTGCGGCCGCCGATATTTTAAAGGCTGATATCCGGCGCGCCTTGGAAAACGAAAGGCCGCCCGAAGATATCCTCGACCTTTACAACCAGGAGGAAACGATTCACTTTATGGCTCTTTTGGACAGTGAGCTGGATCCGCTTGACTGGACGACCCGGTTTGAAGGATACCTTCCGCTGGCGTCACAGAAAAATAAAGACAGTGATTCCTGGATTATTGATTCTCCGGCCGGGAAGATTTTTAATCTTCTTTCTCCGATAAAAACTGAAAAGGGGCAAGCGTTCTATCTTTATTTGGGATATTCTTTGCAGAGTTTGGAAATCATGCTGTCCCGGTCAAGGAGGATGTTCTGGATTTTATTTGCTCTTATGGGAAGCGCCGGTATTCTTTTGTATATCGGTCTTTTTAAACTCCAAAACCGTTATATGCAAAAGGTCCGGGAATTGGATGAGCAGGTTCGCCAGAAGGAACGTTTCCGCGAAATATCCGCCTTCACCTCCGGCGTGGCCCATGAAATCAAGAATCCTCTTAACCGTTTGTCATTGCTGCTGGAGTTGATGCAAAAAAAGGACGCTCATGCCGTTCCTTCCCTGTCCTCAAAAGGGAAAGAGGAAGTCAAGACCATAGCGGAGATTATCGACCGTTTTTCGGCCGCCCTCCAGCCTTTAAAGATCAAGCCGGAGACGATTGTTCTCAGAGAACTGGTGGAGGAGATTCTCATGCCGCTGAAAAATCGTTATCCGGATGCGGATATCACCTTCAGACAAAAAAACCGTCCGGTTTTCAAGGGAGACCGCGGGCTTATCCGGCAGGCCCTTCATAATGTGATAGAAAACGCGGTTGAGGCATCAGGGCCGGGGAGAGTGGTGGTTTCTGCCGAAGGCGGAAAAGAAGGGGTGCGGATTTCCATTTCAGATACAGGGCCGGGAATAAGCCGGGAAGACTCCCGGCGCATTTTTGATCCCTTTTTCAGCCGGAAAACGAACGGGATGGGAGTGGGATTATTTTTAACCCGAAAAATCGTAGAAGCTCATAGAGGACAAATCAGTTTTTCATCTTCACGCGGATCCGGCTCCATATTGACCATCATATTACCGGGAGAATGAAATGAGCCGAGCAGATATTCTTATCATTGAAGATGATGCGCTGCAGCGCGAATTGATCAAGGAAAACCTGGAGGGAAAAAAATTCAAAGTTTTTGAGGCCTCCGGCAGCCGGGAAGCCCTGCAGGTTTTGGAGAATCACAAAGTGGATATCGCGGTGGTCGATTTCCGTCTGAAAAATGAGACCGGTTTGGACGTCACGGAAAAAATTTTATCCTTCAACCCCCTGGTCACCATCATTATGGTGACCGCTTACGGGAACATCGAAACCGCAGTCAAGGCTATGAAAAAAGGAGTTTATGATTTTATCCCTAAACCCATTGATTTTGATAATTTCTTAATGGTGATATCCCGCGCGCTGGAACGGCAAAAACTCAGGAAAGAAGTGACACAGCTGCGCAAATCTCTGGAACACAAATTCAGCGCTAAAAATTTCATCTTTCAATCCTCGGGGATGGAAAAGGTGGCGCATCTTATAGTTAAAGCGGCCGAAAGCGAAGCGACTGTTTTGATATCAGGGGAAACCGGCACCGGAAAGGATCTGGCGGCCCGCAGCATCCACTATTCTTCACGGCGCAAGCAAGGTCCCTTTATGGCGGTCAATATTCCGTCTTTTCCCGAATCTTTGTTGGAAAGTGAATTGTTCGGGGCGGAAAAGGGAGCCTTCACCGGCGCCCATGAACGCAAAATAGGAAAGTTTGAAGCGGCTTCCGGGGGGACTCTGTTTTTGGATGAAATTGGAGAGCTGCCGCTTTCAAGCCAGATCAAGCTTCTGCGTTTTCTTCAGGACCGGAATTTTTTCCGATTGGGATCCTCACAGCCCGTACAAGCCGATGTCCGCATCATATCCGCCACCAACCGTGATTTAGAGGAGCATGTGCGTGAAAACAAATTCCGGCAGGATTTGTATTTCCGGCTGAATGTGGTGCGGATTCACATGCCGCCCTTAAGGGAAAGAAAAGAAGATATTCCGGTGCTGGCTGATCATTTTATCCGGAGGTACAGCCGCCGGGAAGGGAAAACCATCCAGGGGATTTCAGCGGAAGCCATGAACCGGCTTATGAGGTATGCTTTCCCGGGCAATATCCGGGAGCTGGAAAATATCATAGAACGGGCGGTGGTTTTTGCCGAGGGTGAAGATATTACCAGGGAGGATCTTCCGGTTTTTTTAGAAGAGAAAAAGGAGGAAGAGATTATTTCTCAGGACTTGCCTCTCCCGGAAAAAATACAGCGCCTGGAAATCCGGGAAATCAAACGGGCGCTGCGGGAAAATGGAGGTATCAAGGCCCGGGCAGCCCGGGCTTTAGGGGTGACCGAAAGAATGCTCAGTTATAAAATAAAAAATTATAGGTTGGATTAACCTGATTTGAGATAATGAACCATCTCTCCTTTATGATCAAAGCTTAATTTCATGGTTTTTCATGCGGCTGCGGCTTGACAACTTGAGATCGATACGACAAAATTTCGGGTTATGGCGAAAAGGAGAGATCATCCGGGAAGGCGCTTTTTAAACTTTGACAAGATGCCCTCGGTTTGGTGTTCCGGGTGCGGCATCGGAATCGTTGTCAATACTTTTGTCCAAGCCCTGCAAAAAATTTCCATTCCGGGAGAGAAAATCCAGCTGGTTTCAACCGGACTGGGGTGCACCGGGAAAATCAGCGGTTATGTTAAATTGAATTCAATTCAATCCGCAGGGCAAGACCCTTTTTTAACCGCCCTGAACGGCCCGGGAAAAAACCAGGACACCAAAACCATCATATTTTTTCAAGATTCAGATATTCTCGTACATGGTTTGGAAGGATTAAAACAGGCCTGCCGTTCCGGCGAAAATTTGATGGGTGTTTATATAAATGGATTCATCTTTCATACTCTCAGTCTTCACAAAAAAAGCCCCGGCTTCTCCTCTTCCGGTTTGTTCAATCTTCCTTATTTTGCGTTTCGCAGCGGCGCCTCGGTTATTGCGAGGTGGACCCCATTGCATTGCCGGCGGCTGTCCTCCTCTTTACGTGCCGGTCTGCTGAACCCCGGATTTTCTTTCTTGGAGGTCATTTCGCCGTGTTTGATGTATTATGCCAGTGCGGATAATCAAACCAAAACCCTGGACAGAATGGCTCTGTTTTTAAATAACGCCTGTATCAATCATTGTGTTTCCTGGGAGGAGCTGGAAGTCCGGGACATCCGAAAATTTTCTGTCGGCCACTTTTTAGAAAAAAATAATTCCTGAAATGAAGAGAAAAGCCGCTCACCCCGCCCACCCTAAAAACACGTTTCTCAAACCGGGGGCTTTTCCTACGGTCTGGTGCTCCGGTTGTGGAATCGGGATCGCGCTTTATGCCTTGTTTGAAGCGGTCAGGGAGATGGGAATTCAATCTCAGCTGTGCGTATTCAGCGGAACGGGGTGCACCGGAAAAATCGCCGAGTGCTTGAGTGTGTCCGCCTGTTCGGCGGGGGAAGGATTTGCCGTAGCTGCGGCTGCAGAATGGAAACGAAAAAATGCGCAGGCAAAAACAGTGGTCTTTATCAACAACGCCGATATTTTGATAACCGGGGCTTCAGATATAATAGAATCGGCGAAAAATCAGGATGATCTGGTTGTGATCATCATCAATAATTTAATCTACACCTTGAGTGAAGGCCGTGCTTATCCTTTGACCCCTTTCATGCGTTCCAGCGCGGTTTTTGGTGTGGATCTGCCGTTCAATATTCCCTATGTCGCCTACAGGGCCGGGGCGGGAATGATCGCCCGCTGGAATCCCCTGCGAGCGGGATGGATGCGACACACCTTGATCGACGCTTTGTCCGCGGAGGGGTTGTCGGTGGTGGAAATGGTCTCGCCCTGCATAGTCTTCCGAACGGATACCAAGGAAATCCTGGACCCTGTGGAAAGGATGTCCTTTCTTAATGATTTGTCGGAAATACGTTATGAAAAACCGTCTCGTGATCTGGATTTGAGACATCCTGGAAAAATCATTTTTGGCGGCTTTGCCCCGGCGGAAAGGAAGAGGGAGTTTGATTGTCATGACCGTTGATATCGTCATTATTCAGGACCGCTGCAAAGGCTGCGGAATTTGTGTGGCGGTGTGCCAGACGGAAGTGCTGGAATTCGGCGAGATGGAAAAGGAACGGGGAATCCGTGTCCCGGTGGTGGTCAAACCGGAAAAATGTCTTAACTGCGGTCTTTGTGAGATGTTCTGCCCGGACTTCGCGATCTGGGCGACTCCGGAATCTGATGAGGCGGCGTCATGAGTCACCTTATTTTGCGCAAACAAACCCTGAATCCGGAGTGTTTTTTGATCGAAATGGAGGCGCCTCATGTCGCGGAAAGATTTTGTGCCGGGCAGTTCGTTATCATCCGTCTCCATGACCGAAGTGAAAGAATCCCCCTGACGGTGGCTGATGTCGACAAAAACGCCGGTTCCATCACATTGATATTCCAGACGGTCGGCAAAACCACGATGGAACTGAGTTCTTGGAAAAAAGGCGACCGGATCTTGAACTGTGTGGGTCCCTTGGGGAATCCGACGGAAATTAAAAAATTCGGCCGGGTGGTGTGTGTGGGAGGGGGCACCGGCATCGCCTGCATTTACCCCATAGTGAAAGCGCTGCATCAAGCCGGCAATGAGGTGACGGCCGTTATAGGCGCCCGGACGGAAGCCATGCTGATCCTGGAAAAAGAGCTGCGGGAATGCAGCCGGGAACTGATGGTGGCGACGGATGACGGATCCCGAGGCCATAAAGGTTTTGTGACCGAGGTTCTCCAACGGATCGTCGCCGAATCAGCAAATCACCCGGACCGGAGAATTGACCGGGTGATCACTATCGGCCCTCCACATATGATGAAAGCGGCGGCATGTGTCACAAAAGACCATAATATTCCTACGGTGGCCAGTTTGAACACCATTATGGTGGATGGAACCGGGATGTGCGGATGCTGCCGGGCTTATGTTGACGATCAAATGAAGCTTGCCTGTATTGACGGTCCTGAATTTGACGCCCACAAAACTGATTTTGATGATGTCATCAGCCGGCTGCAGATGTTTCGCAGCAAAGAAAAACAGGCTCTCCGTGATTATCACAAAAGGACAGGCGGAAGAGATGGTTAAGCTGGGAGGGGAAAGAGTCCCCATGCGGGAACAGGATCCAAAGAAAAGGGTGAAAAATTTTCTTTCCGTTCCCCTTGGTTACAGCGAAGATGAGGTCATCCGCGAGGCCAGGCGGTGCGTCCAGTGCAGCGGGGTTCCCTGTGAAAGCGACTGCCCCATCAATATGAAAATACTGGCCATGATCCGGGAAATCTCCTGGGGCCGTTTTCGCAGGGCGTTCTTTATCATGAAACGGGACAACCCCATTCCGGCCATAACCGGAAGAGTCTGCCCGCAGGAAACTCAGTGTGAAGGGGTGTGTCCTCTCTATCACAGAGACAATGGAATCAATATCGGCAAGTTGGAAGCTTTTGTCGCCGATTGGGCCAGAAAAAGAGGAATCAAGGAAGAGTTTCATATCAAGGAGAGGCCGGAAAAAGTTGCAGTGGTGGGATCCGGCCCGGCCGGAATCAGTTGCGCCGTGGATTTGCGCCGGCAGGGATACCAGGTCACCATGTTTGAAGCCTTGCACAAGGCCGGAGGAGTGCTGCAGTACGGAATCCCCGCGTTCCGCCTCCCAACGGAAATCGTCGATTATGAAATCCAATTTTTGAATGACATCGGTGTGGATATCAAGCTGAATTTTTTTGTGGGTCAAAATATAAGCTTTCATGAGCTCCGGGAAAATTATCAAGCCATTTTTCTGGGTACCGGGGCCGGCGCACCTCTTTTTATGAAAATCCCGGGGGAAAATTTAAAAGGTGTTTATTCCGCTAATGAGTTTCTCATCCGGGTGAACTTAATGAAGGCGTATAAATTCACAGATTATGACACGCCGGTTGAATGCGGGAAAACCGTGGGGATTATCGGGGCCGGAAACGTGGCTATGGATGCCGCCCGCTGCGCCCTGCGCCTGGGAGTGGACAAGGTTTATATCCTCTACCGGCGTACTAAAAAAGAAGCTCCCGCCCGGGATGAGGAGATTCATCATGCTGTCGAGGAAGGTGTGGACATAAAAGAACTGGTTTCCCCCAGCCGGCTGATCGGGAATGATGACGGGTGGTTGAAAGAAGTGGAATTGTTCAAGATGGAGCTGTCGAAAGCGGATGAGAGCGGCCGCCCCCGCCCGGTTAAAATTGAAGGCAGCGAACACACTATGGCCGTTGACACGGTGGTGGAAGCCTTGGGGAGCATGCCCAACCGGTTGTTTCTAAGCCGGGCCCGGGAGCTGGAAGTCAACCGGTGGGGCCAGATTAAAGTCGATGAGAATCTCGCCACCAATATCCCCGGAATTTTTGCCGGGGGGGACGCCGCTCGCGGGAATGCGACCGTTATCCTGGCCTTAGGAGACGGGCGCCGGGCGGCGCGGAGTATACATCAATATCTCTCCTGAACGGACTCATAACTTTTCCTGACCTATTCGTTCGAAAACAACAAAAACAGTCCATTTTGTCTATCTGGTCTGAAGAGGGCTCCCGCCCGCAGGCAGCGGGGACGGGATGTGCGAAGAAATGCATGCGGTGTCCGTCTATTCTTTTTAGAGGAAGCCGTACGCGATGCCTGAAAAAGAGAACGGTTATGCCTCCGGGCACCGCCGGAGACTCCGGAAGAAATTTCTGCAAGGCGGATTATCCGGATTTCTGGATTATGAGATTATTGAACTGCTGCTCACTTTAGGAACGCCCCGCAAAGATTGTAAAACCCAAGCCAAAACGGCTTTGAAAAAATTCAAAACACTGAGTGCGGTTTTGGAGGCGGCGGAAGAAGATCTTCGGGAAATTCCGGGAGTCGGTCCTCATAATGTCTTTGGAATAAAACTGATCCGGGAGGTTTCCCGCCGTTTTTTAAAAGACCGCATGATGAGCCGTCCTGCCTGTAATTCTTCGAAGGAGGTTTTTGATTACCTTTATCACACCATGCGGGAATCCATGCGGGAAAAATTCAAGGTATTGTTTCTGGATGCCAAAAACCGGATTATCGAAGAAAAAACAATTTTTGAGGGCACGGTGGATTCGAGCGTGGTTTACCCCCGGGAAATCATGAGGGCGGCATTGAAATTTAACGCCATTTCCTTGATATTCGTCCATAATCATCCTTCCGGCGATCCGGCTCCGTCTCAGTGCGACAGGGATATCACCAAGGATCTGGTATTTTCCGCGGGAGTGATGCAGATCAAAGTTTTGGATCACATCATTATCGGGTGCAACCGGTACTTCAGCTTTGCGGATGAAGGATTGATCGAAGATTATGAAACAATATTCCGCGGATTGAGAGAAGATATATGAACCGGACCTCCTATTCTAATGGTGTTCACAGTGTGTTATGCTTTAACGTTGACCATGAGCGCAGCCCACCGCAATTGATGAAGACAACCGGGAGCAAGGAGCTGGATGTCTCATCCTGAGCGAAGACAAGGAGGATATTATGTCCAGAGAAGACGTTATACGGGAAAACGCCAAAATCAAACCCATTGAAGAGATCGCCCGCTCCGTGGGAATCGCGGATGAGGACCTGGAAAAATACGGGCCTTATAAAGCGAAATTGTCCATGGAAGCCTGCAGAAAATTCAGAGAGAAAAAAGGGAAGCTGGTTATGGTCACCGCCATGTCCCCCACTCCGGCTGGAGAAGGAAAAACTTTGACCAGTATTGGGCTGACGGACGCTTTCAGCCGCATGAAAAAGAAAGCGGCGGCGGCGCTGCGAGAACCCTCTTTGGGCCCGGTTTTCGGTTTAAAGGGAGGCGCCACCGGGGGCGGCCGGGCTCAGGTTATCCCTCAAGATGAAATCAACCTCCATTTCACCGGTGATATTCATGCCGTTACTTCCGCCCACAATCTTCTTTCCGCCATGGTGGACAACCGTCTCCACTTTGACGGCCCCTGCGGCCTGCTCGATTCCCGCCGGGTCACATGGAAGCGGGTTCTGGATATGGATGACCGGGTGCTGCGTCAGATTGTGGTGGGTATCGGAGGGCCGCTTCAGGGGCTGGCCCGGGAAACCGGTGTGGATATAACTGCAGCTTCGGAAGTCATGGCGATTCTATGCCTGGCCGGGGATTTGGAGGACTTGAAAAAGAGATTAGGAGATATTTTTGTTGGATATTCTCCCGGAGATCAGCCTGTTTTTTGCCGGCAGGTGAAAGCGGCGGGTGCGATGGCGGCTTTGCTCAAAGAAGCGGTCAAACCCAATCTTGTGCAAACCCTGGAGGGAAATCCTGTTTTTATTCACGGTGGTCCATTTGCCAATATCGCTCACGGTACTAATTCTGTTGTAGCCACCAGGATGGCCCTGAACAGAGCGGAGATAGTGGTCACCGAAACCGGATTCGGTTCTGATTTGGGAGCAGAAAAATTTTTTAATATTGTTGTCAGAACCGGCCGAATTCCTCCGCCTGACGCCTGCGTTCTGGTCGCCACCGTGCGGGCATTGAAATACCACGGCGGAGTGGACCGCAAGGACCTGGAACAGGAAAATATAGAGGCCGTGGAACGAGGCTTTTCCAATCTTCAAAAACATATGGAAAACCTTCGTCATTTTGGGGTGCCGTTCGTGGTGGCCGTCAATCGTTTTTCGGCGGATACCCCTGCAGAAATGGACAAAGTGGTTGAACTGTGCCGCCGGGACAAGGCCCGGGTGGCGGTAAGCCGGATTTGGTCCCATGGGGGTGCCGGAGGGGAAGACTTGGCGGGGCAGGTTATCCGGGCCATGGAAGAAGATGAAAATGAATTTGATTTTCTTTATCCATTGGAGATGCCGCTTTTGGAAAAAATCGAAACCGTCGCCGCGGAAATATACGGCGCTTCCTCGGTGGCCATGGAGGGAAAGATCAGACGGCGTCTTTTGAAGCTGGAGAAACAGGGTTTCGGGAATCTGCCTATATGTGTTGCCAAAACTCCGGCGTCCCTTTCAGGCGACTCTGAGGAGCTGGGAAGGCCCCGGGATTTCACCCTTATTGTTACGGATGTTTCCTTGAGTTCGGGGGCCGGATTTGTGGTGGTGTTCTGTGGTGATATCATGACCATGCCGGGGCTCCCCAAATCCCCGGCCGCAGAAAAAATAGATATCACCCCGGAGGGCGAAATCACCGGGCTTTCCTGACAAAAAGCGGCATTTGCACAGCCGGATGAATTGTGATAAAAAGAGAACACCCGGCTAGGGTTATTCATGATTGAGGAATTCGGTTTTAAAAGCAGGGGCATGGATGATCCGGCCGATCTTTAAGCGAAAGGAATAAATATGTGTGAACCAAAGGATGTTTTTATTGTCGGTGCCGTTCGTACGGCGATTGGTAAGTTTTTGGGCGGCTTGAGCGGTTTCACCGCTCCGGAGTTGGGAGGCGTGGTGATTCGGGAAGCCTTAAGCCGTACCGGCCTGGAGGGAGATGATATCGATGAAGTGATTTTCGGAAATGTGGTTTCCGCCGGCATCGGACAGGCTCCCGCAAAGCAAGCCGCCATGAAAGGGGGCATCCCTCCTACTGTCAATAGCTTTGCGGTGAATAAAGTCTGTGGTTCCGCATTAAAAGCGGTTCAGTTGGGGGCTCAATCCATTCAAATGGAAACCAACCGGTTGGTGATGGCGGGAGGAATGGAGAGTATGAGCCGGTCGCCGCATTTCGTCCGGGATATTCGCACCGGGGTTAAGATGGGAGACCTCCGGCTGAAGGATTCCATGATTCATGACGGACTCTGGTGTGCGTTTGACGGCCACCACATGGGAATGACCGGAGAAGTGATTGCAGAGAAGTTCGGCGCATCCCGCGAAGAACAGGATGAATATGCCGCCAGCAGTCAACAAAAGGCTGTCCATGCCATTGAAAGCGGATATTTTAAGGAAGAAATCGTTCCGGTTGAAATCCCCCAGAGAAAAGGAGATCCGGTGATATTCGACCAGGATGAAGGCCCCCGCAAGGATGCCACGGTGGAAAAAATATCCAAATTGAAACCGGTTTTCAAAAAGGATGGGACAGTGACTGCCGGAAATGCGTCTACTATTAATGACGGAGCCGCTGCCGTGGTGCTCGCTCCCGAAGATATGGTGGAGGAAAAAGGGTTGACACCTATGGCGAAAATATCAGCCACCGCCACCAACGCCCTGGAGCCCTCCATGGTGATGTATGCCCCCAAAGGCGCCGTCCAAAAGCTTTTGGATGACGTGGGGTGGAAAATATCGGATGTGGATCTGTTTGAAATCAATGAGGCGTTTTCTTCCCAACTGGTGGTTTTGATAAAGGAACTGGGGCTGGACCGGGAAAAGGTCAATGTCCACGGCGGAGCGGTGGCGCTGGGGCATCCTATCGGAGCCACCGGAGCCCGGATTCTGGTGACATTGCTTTATGCATTGAAGCACCGCGGACTGAAAAAGGGCATTGCCTCTCTTTGTCTGGGCGGAGGGGACGCGATAGCCATGGCCGTGGAAATGGTTTAAGGAAGGAGATTTGAGGATGGAAATCAAGAATTTTGGTGTGGTCGGGGCAGGCACTATGGGGACAGGAATCGCCCAGGTGGCTGCGGTATCCGGTTTGGATGTGACATTGCATGATATCAACGATGACATTTTAGGCCGGTCCCGGAAGTTCATTGATAAAAGTGTATCCAAACTTATCGAAAAAGGAAAAATTAAAGAGGAAAAAGATAAGATACTCGGCCGGATTAAATTCACCTCCGAATTTGATGACCTGGGCTCATGCGGTTTTTTGGTTGAAGCGGCCTTTGAAAATTTTGAGGTGAAAAAAGAAATCCTTCAGAAGCTGGATAAGATTTGCCCCCCGGAAGTGATCATTACGTCCAACACCTCTTCCATTTCCATAACCCGGTTGGGGGCGTTAACCAGCCGCCCGGATAAATTCATGGGAATGCATTTCATGAATCCGGTTCCTTTGATGGTGCTGGTGGAATTGATTAAAGGAATGGCCACTTCTCAGGAAACGTTTGACCGGGTGGAAAAGCTGGCCAAAAAAATGGAAAAGGTGCCGGTGGAAGCGGATGACTATCCAGGCTTTATCGCCAACCGGATTCTCATGCCCATGATCAACGAAGCGGTTTTCGCTTTAATGGAAGGGGTGGGTACGGTCGAAAATATCGACCAGGTGATGAAGCTGGGGATGAATCATCCCATGGGACCGCTGGCACTGGCGGATCTGATCGGGTTGGATGTCTGCCTGTATATCATGAAGGTTCTGCATGAAGGTTTCAATGATCCCAAATACCGTCCCTGTCCTTTGCTTCAAAAAATGGTGGATGCCGGATTTTTGGGGAGGAAAAGCGGAAAAGGATTTTATGATTACACCTGAATCATGCCGGCGTTTTCCTTTATAATGTATGTGCCAATAGAACCAGAACGGGCTGCGGAGGCAAGCTGCTAAGCGTGCGGCTGGAAGAAGCGTGTTTTTCGTGGTGCAGGCCGGAACAAAAACAAAAGAAAACAATGCTGAGGAGATAAAATGAATCAAAACCCTAACCAAAATGATGCCCGCACAAAGGCTATACACGCCGCTGTTTCCCAGATACAAAAGCAATTCGGAAAAGGCGCGGTTATGAAGATGGGGCAAAGGGACGCCGCGGTGAAAGTCCCGGCCATTCCTACGGGGTCCATCGCCTTTGATTTAGCTTTGGGAATCGGCGGCTTCCCCCGCGGCCGGGTGGTGGAGGTTTTCGGACCTGAAGCCACCGGAAAAACAACCTTGGGGATTCATGTGATCGCTGAGGCTCAAAAGCAGGGAGGGGAGGCCGCATTTAGGCCGAGGTTCACGCGGATGGTCGAGCGCTCGCGGTCGGTCAGGGCCGCGCCGTTCGGTCCGTCGGCCTGCTCGGCCGCGCGCTCGAACGCCGTCCGCGCGCCGGCGAGA
>JAWODN010000033.1:0-28556 GCA_046483285.1 Candidatus Aminicenantota bacterium
CGGATCTCACCGCATCTGCTTTGTTGCAGGGCATTCGCGGTGAAGGACCACAGCGTCATGCCCTGCGCCTCGCATCTGCGGCAATCCCGGCCCGTGAATAGGCCAGGATCGAAGGCTAAATCTTCAAGGTCGCTTCAGCCACACCTGAATTCCATAAAGCCGTAACAACCTCATTCCGTTAATAAATCATACCTCAAGTGAAATCCCTATTCAAAATCCGCGCCAGTCGCGGCACGGCTGGAGGGGGGCCCCCCTCCAGCAGGCAGCGAGGACGGGGGAGGAAGCCGTGCCGGGACCCTTCTCCCCATTTTCATCGCTTTTTTGGTGAGCTTTACTCATGATGAATTCATAAAAAAATGTTTCGGCCAGGCAAGGCTGACCTATTCATCATCGCTTTCACCCAGGTATTCAACTTCCGGCATGTTTTCCGGGTCCATACCGTAGAAAAAAAGCCATTTATCGTAGCTGTCCTGGTTATGATAAATTTTTTTGGAATATTCTGTTGATGAACTGACCACTCCGATTATTTGAGGGTTGGGGAGAGAATCCAATGCTGAAAGCGGAGCCACCAGGATCTTGTCGGGAGATGACCGTTCATTCTGAAGCCCAGCCTGCGGGGATTGTCTTTGTCCCGAAATTTCGCGGCCTCTTCTTGAATTTCCTCTTCTCCGGGCTTCTTCATCCGGCCCAAACGGCAAAATAACATGCCATTCACCGCTTTCCGTCATGGGATCCGGGAATAATTGTCTTATGCATTTTTCATCAAGAAGCTCTTCCAGGTTCTCAGGAAAGCGGCCGGGATTCTTTTTTTGAAAAAGACGAACGGCTTCGACATACTGAAGACCGCGGAAAATCAATTCTTCTTCTTTTTCTCTTTGAATTTGGGTTTCCCACACAGGGATCGCAACCAAAAGGCCTATGGTGAGAATTGTCACAGCGAAAACAACGATTAAAATGGTATATCCCTCACGGTGTTTGCCGCCGGAATATCTGGAGATGATATTCATATTCTTTGTATAGAAAGGTTAATCTCACCAGGAACTATATGGGGTTCCGTCAAGGGATATCTCATCCGATCCGGATTGAACATCCATGACTCCCGGAATGACATTCGCCATAATTTCGTCGTCGGTCAAATCCTGGGGGACCTCCACCCAGGTTTCAGAGGAACCGGTGATGGGATCTTCCGGTATCATTTTTAAGTATCCATCATCGACCAAGGCTTGAAGATCAGCCGGATATTTTTTTTTGTCCAAATAATATTGGTTGATCAGTTTTCTCATCAGAAAAAGATTTTCTTTGAGAACAGCTTCCCGCGCACGTTTGGCTGCATTTTGAAACTGAGGAAGACCCAATCCGACCAGGATTCCAATTAATGTGAAGACGATGATCATTTCGATCAAGGTGAATCCGCGCCGGCAGTTTGGCTTCACATTCATTTTTTCACCAATTCTCATATCTGGTTCCATCCAGCGCGGTGGCGAGACTTCGGGTGTAGACATCATAGACGTTTTCACCTCCCCAAGAAAGTGAATCATATTTATCTTGGTAGGAACGAAGCCCCCAGTCATAGGACTCCGTCATTGGATCCCGTGGGATCCGTCTGAGAAATTTCACCACTCTGGTGACTTCCCGTCCGTCTTTTTCTTCTGTGATCTCCACGCCTTCCACCAAAGTTTCCAAATCGGCGGGATAGCCTTCGCTGTTGCGTTCAATTTCAAATTTTTCTTCGTCAGCCAGTCTCTTGTGTTCGTCGATGGCCTGGCGTATCAAACGCAGACTTCTCTGCAGTTCAATTTCTTTTTGACGCTTGACGGTGATTTTGGCCAGAGGAATGGCCGCCCCGGCTAAAATAGAGATTATGGTCATCGTGACCAGCATTTCGACGAGAGTGAATCCCTTCCGGTTCCGGTCGATTTTAAACATAACACTCCCCGCCGCTTTTTTCGGGCCGGGCTTTGCCTGATGAATTCAGTACCGGTTTTTCTTAGAATACCCTTTATCCTGGCGGCGGTCTTTATGATTGTCTTTTTTATCGGACCAGTTTCTGCCGGATCTGCGGTCAGGCCGGCGATCCGGCTTCCGGTCAGTTGGGCGGCCGCTGCGGGAATCAGAAGCGCCCCGCTCTATCGCTTTTTTGCTAAGCCGGATACGGTTGTTATCATCGATTGAAATGACTTTAACTTTTATAGTTTGCCCAAGCTTCATAACATCCCGGATATTTCGGGTATGCTCGTGCGAAACTTCTGAAATATGCAGTAACCCGTCTGAATTCGGGAGGATTTGGACAAAAGCTCCGTAGTCTTCCAACCGGACGACCTTGCCCTCATAAATCTTACCGACTTCCGCTTCTTCAGTAATGTCTTTGATCATCTGTTCCGCTTTTTTTACGGCTTCCATATCTGAAGAAGCAACGGTTATTTTTCCGCCTTCTTCCACATCTATTTTGACTCCTGTTTCGGCAACGATTCCTTTGATCACCTTTCCGGAAGGTCCGATGACAGCCCCGACTTTTTCAGGATTGATGAAGATATTGACAATCCGGGGGGCGTATATGGATATTTCAGGGCGGGGCTCGGGAAGGGCTTCTTTCATTTTTCCCAGGACTTTCAAACGGGCGTCTTTTGCCCGAATTAAGCCTTCTCTGAAGATGTCAAGAGAAATAGAAGGAACTTTCAAGTCCATTTGAATAGCGGTTATCCCTTTCTCTGAACCGGCCACTTTTAAATCCATATCCCCGAAGTGGTCTTCATAGCCGGCTATATCGGTGAGCAGAGTGTAGCGGTCATTTTCCGTAATCAATCCGACGGCGATTCCGGCAATAGTCATAGAAAGCGGTACGCCGGCATCCATTAACGCCAAAACTCCGCCGCAGACAGACGCCATCGAAGAAGACCCGTTGGATTCAAGGATGTCGGAAACACACCGGATGGTGTATGGGAATTCTCCTTCATCTTTAGGGATAGCCCGGCTGATGGATTTTTCCGCCAACACGCCGTGTCCGATTTCCCGTCTTCCGGGTCCCCGCAAAAACTTCACTTCTCCCACGCTGAAAGGAGGGAAATTATAGTGAAGCATGAATCGTTTTTCGCTTTCTTCACCCAGGGCGTCGATGGTTTGGGTGTCTTCGAAAGTCCCCAAAGTCACGGTGGTCAGGGCTTGGGTTTCCCCCCTGGTGAAAATCGATGAGCCGTGGGTTCGCGGGAGCATTCCTGTTTCAATGTGGATCTCTCTGATATCATCCGGCTTCCGGCCGTCGGGACGTTTTTGTTCGTTTAAGATGACTTCGCGGGCCTTTTTCTTTAACAGCGAATTCATGATTTCTTTGGCCTGACGGCGCTCATCTTCGTTTTCCTCAGGAATTTCCGCCATCACCGCTTCTTCCATAGCCTTGTTTTTAACCCGTCTTTCATTTTGATCCCGGGTGAAAATCACTTCAGATAACAGGGGGGATATGATTTGTTCGACTTTGTGCGAAAGTTCCCGGCTGATTTCCGGGGCGACATATTCCCGTTTTTTGATATCGAGTTTTTGATAAAGGTCTTTTTGCGCCCGGACGATCGTTTTTATCGGCTCATGGGCGATTTGGCAGGCCTTGAAAACGGTTTCCTCATCCACTTCCTGACCTTCCGCCTCCACCACCACCACCCCTTCTTCTGTTCCCACCACAATCATATCCAAGGGGCTTTCATCAATTTGGCTTTTGGGTGGATTGATCACCAGTTCATCACCGATGAGTCCGACTTTGACGGCTCCGATGGGGGTGGTGAAGTGAATATCCGAGAAATAGAGAGCCGCGGAGGCCCCGATAAGGCCCAGAGGGTCGGGCTCGTTTTCAATATCGGCGGACAGCAGCATGGCCACAATTTGTGTTTCATAAAAATAATCATCGGGAAAAAGAGATCTGATGGGCCGGTCGATCAGGCGGCTGATCAGTATTTCCGCCTCAGAAGGACGGCCTTCCCTTTTGAAAAACCCTCCTGGTATTTTCCCTGAGGCGTATGTGTTTTCCCGGTAATCAACGGTAAGCGGGAGAAAAGAACGCCCTTCCTGGACCTCGTTTTTTGCGCATGCGGTTACAAACATAACCGTATCCCCGTAACGGACCAGTGCGGAACCATTCGCTTGGCGGCCCCATTTTTTCAGTTCAATTTGAAGAGGTCTCCCCCCTATTTCAATTCTAATGTTTTGATTTGTCATGATAGTAACAACACATTTAATCCTATTTTCTGAGATTTAATTTTTTTATAAGACTTTCATATCTTGCCGGATCGTTTTTGCGCAAATACTGAAGCAGCCGTTTGCGTTGACCGACCAATTTCATCAAGCCTCTTTTGGAATGATGATCCTGTTTATGTTTGGAAAAATGTTCGGTCAGGTAGGTGATCCGGTTGGTGATAAAGGCAACTTGAACTTCAGGCGAACCTGTATCCTTGGAATGGACTTGATGTTCTTCTACGATTTTGTTTTTTTCCTGTTTGCTCAACACGGATGATCTCTCCTTTTATATCGAATTTATATTGATCTGAGATAAGGCATTGGAATCTGAGATAAAGCATTGGGATAATTGGCCATCCAGATTTATACCCTCATTCCGGGATTAATGGTTTTATTTATAATCTGTTCAATAAACAACTTTGAATGGTGTTGAATTCCAATGAAAATACTATAATATCAAAAAGCCTGGACAATGTAAATTTTCCCCTTTTCCCCACCTAAGTTAAGTTGCAAAAATATCACTCTGAGCGGTCCGAAGAAAGGATTTTTTTTCTTTCCTGGAGATGTTGAGCATATTTTGAATCCCATCCGCCCATAGTTTTTTTGATTTCCTTCAGTTTGGCCTCAATTTCGGAGAGGCTCAGTTTGTTGATCTTTTTTTTCACGGAAGCCGCAGGTTTATCTTTAGACTCGGATTCATCCTTTTCTTCTTTAGATTCAGGCGCCTCCGAATCAGCCGTTTTCTGCGTTTTTTGGTCGATATTTTCTTTTTCTTCGTTTTTTTCTTCAGCTTTTTTTGTTTTCTCTTCAGTCATTTCAGAATTAATTCCTCCTGTCGACTTCACCGAATATGGGATTTTCCCTTAATATCGGAAATTATAGAAAAATTCTTAATTTCGCATATAAGCATATCAAAAATACAAAAAAAAATAAACACCTACCTTCAATCACGCCGGCTCAAAACATCGACAGGGGAGGTATAATTTTGTATATTAGCCTGGTTATGACGATTTTATATTCGGTTTTGCTTTTCCTGGTATTAAGCGTCCATATTCCTGTGTACTTTTTCCGTTTGAGAATTCTGCGGAACGAAAAATTATTTATGCTGGAAAGAATGGGGTTGAGGGTTTCAAAAAGAAATTCAGGAGAGTGTTCCCTTTGGATTCATGCCGTCTCTGTGGGAGAAGTTCTTTCTCTCCGCAATCTGATCAATCAAATCAAGCTTAGGCATCCCGATTGGATCATTCATCTTTCCACCCTGACAAATTCCGGATACCGGATGGCGGAAGAAAAACTGGAAGGCGTGGACAATCTTTTTTTCGCCCCATTTGATTTTGCGGTGGTGGTCAGACGGTTTTTCCGGGCTTACCGGCCCAGGGTCTTTATTCTGGCGGAATCGGAATTTTGGCCTCATCTTATCCAGGAAGCGGGAAAGAGCACCCGCGGAGTGATTGTCATCAACGGTCGAATATCCGACCGGTCTTATCGCAGGTTCAAGCGGATCCCTTCCATCATAAAAAGGATTATTCGACCGGTGCATTATTTTTTAGTTCAAACGGAGCGGGACAGGCAAAGATTGCTGAATATAGGGGTTGAAGACCGCCGTATCCAAGTCGCCGGAAATTTAAAGGCGGAAGTGAAGCTGCCGGAAATGAATACGGACGAAGTAAAAGCTTTAAAAGCATCCCTTAACCTTATGCCGGCAGACCGGGTGGTTTTAGCCGGGAGCACCCATAGAGGCGAGGATGAAATGCTTCTGAAAGCCTTTGCCCAAATCCTTCCGGGCCGGCCGGATCTTCGTTTTATTCTGGCCCCCCGCCATCCTGAGCGGGTGGATGAGTTGGAAAAAACCGCCCAAAAGCTGGGGATTCAATTCATTCGGAAAACCCGTGTGCAATCCAGCCGGGAGTGGAAAGTCCTTATTGTGGACACTTTCGGGGAGCTGGGCCGCCTGTACGCTGTTTGTAACAGCGCTTTTATCGGAGGCAGCCTGGTTCCTCACGGAGGCCAAAATCTTCTGGAACCGGCTTTTTACGGAAAACCGGTTTATTTCGGACCGCATATGAGTAATTTTGCTCATTTGGCCCGGATTTTCGTCTCTTCCGGAGCGGCAAAAATATTGAAAACCGAGAAGGATCTGCGGGATTTTTTTCTGGCGGATGAGGGTTCCCTGCGGAAACAGGGGGAAACGGCCCGCCGGGTTTTGGACTCACTGCAAGGGGCGACCCAAGAGACTTGCGAGGTGATCGAACGGTATATGTCCCCTTGATTTTAAAAAAAAGACCATCGCCATTTTTTTATGAATAAGCCTGAATTATTCACGGGCCGGGATTGCCGCAGACGAAGACAATTCTTTAATTCAATGTCGTCCCGAGGAGCGAAGCGACGAGGGATCCCTGGCTGCCTTGTCTTGGCGGTTGGCCTCGTTTTCACGAGGCAGGAAGGGATTGCCACGGCTTGCTGGAGCAAGCCTCGCAATGACAAGAAGAATGTCGTCCCGAGGAGTGAAACGAGGAGGGATCTGTAGGGGCTTCGGCCAGGACGTATAATGAAAGGCAAAGCAAACAGAAACGTTTCAGCTGTGATTTTCAGAAAAACCTTGCATTCCTCTGAAAAAATGCTCATAAAAAGACCATCGCAATTTTTTTATGAATAGGTCAGGTAAGTCAGGATAAAAAGGATGGAGGAAAAATGATAAAACCAATCAGCCGCCGCGAATTTATAAAAAACTCAGCGCTGACCTGCGCCGCCACCGGGATGAGCGGAAGTTTTTTTTTCAAAGGCCTCGGAGGAAATAAAGACTATGATATGGTGATCGCAGGAGGGATCCTTGTGGACGGGAGCGGAGCGGAAGCCCGGAAAGCGGACATCGCGGTTCTCAACGGACGAATCGCTGAGATCGGCCGCATATCCGCTTCCCATGGAAGAAAAGTGATCGACGCCCGGAATCTCATAGTGTGTCCCGGCTTCATAGACGCACATGACCATTCGGACATGGGGCTTTTGGTGAACCCAAAGGCTGAAAGTCATATCCGGCAGGGAATCACCACCCTAGTCAGTGGAAACTGCGGATCATCTCCTTTCCCGCTCAGTGATGCGGTTTATGAAGAAATGCGTGATAATCTTAAAAATGCTTATAACATCGATTTGGATTGGAAAGATATCACCGGATTTTTCCAGCGGATAGAGAAAAAGGGAACGGCTTTAAATTATTCTTCCTTTGTGGGACAGGGGACTGTTCGCGGGGCTGTGATGGGTTATGAAAACAGGCCGCCTGAGCCGAAAGAGATGGCGGCCATGCGGAAGTCGGTTCAAGAAAATATCCGTAAAGGGGCCCTGGGGCTTTCATCCGGGCTGGAATACGCTCCCGGAAGCTATGCCGGAAACGATGAGATCGCATCCTTATGCCGGGCCGCCGCCGGGGCCGGAGGTCTGTATTCAACACATATGCGGGACGAGGGGGATTTCCTTTTGGAATCCCTGGAAGAGACCATCATGACCGCGCGGCAGGCTGGAACAGGACTGCAGATTTCGCATTTGAAATGTGCTTACCCCAGAAACTGGAATAAAATCGACCGGGCTCTGGATGTCATTTCTCAAGCCGGGGACTCAGGTGTGGATATTTTCTGTGACAGGTATCCTTATGTTGCGGGAGCCACCAGTTTGAGCAGCTTGAACTTTCCACTCTGGGCTCAGGAGGGAGGCACAGATGATTTTCTTGAACGTTTGAAAGACCCTTCCTTGGAAGAAAAACTGCGTTCTTATCTGAAACAACGTGAAGAAAAACTCGGCTCTTGGGAGAAAGTGGTTATTTCCAGTGTGGCTTCTAAGAAAAACCGTCGTTTTGAAGGACGAAGCATACAGGATTGCGCTGAAACTGCCGGAAAAGACGTTTTTGTTTTTTTGCGCGACCTGTTGATTGAGGAACGGGACCAGGTTGGAATGATTCTTTTTATGATGAGTGAAGATAATTTGAAAAAGATATTGAGACATCCATTAGTTGGGGTCGGCTGCGACGGCTCAGTCAGGGCTCCCTACGGACCTTTAAGCCTGGGAAAACCTCATCCCCGGAATTACGGATCTTTTCCCCGGGTGATCGCGGAATTCATACGGAAAGAAAAAATTCTCCCTTTACCAGAAATGATTCGGAAAATGACCGCTGTCCCCGCCTCCCGGTTTGGATTTATTGACCGCGGCATGGTGAAAAAGGGCTGTCATGCTGATTTGGTGTTGTTTGATTTTGATAAGATCAAGGATAAGGCGACCTATCAAAATCCGCATCAGTATCCGGAGGGGATTCCTTATGTTATTGTCAACGGCCGTCTTGTCATTGAGGAAGAGGAACACACCGGCCGGCTTCCCGGCCGGGTTTTAAGGAGTCGCGACTCATGAGAAAACACACCGCTTTATTTATCGGGATCATATTTATGGCCGGTTATTTTTCAGCTTATCCGGAAACGGATGCCGAAGCTTCACAATTTTTAAGCTTTTCCTGCCGTTCTTTTCAGCCGGGGGAGGTGATATGGGCCCGCTACCAGGAGCGCCCTGAAGTCACGGGCGTTCAGCTTCACTTTCAAGGGGAAAGGTATAACATGGAGTATATGGGTAAGGGATATGCCGTTCCAATCGGCCTTGATTTGAATATTGAAACCGGGGTCCATTCCGTGCATGTTGTGGTGGGGAAGACGGACGGCACCGTTGAGAGTTTCACCCGGGAACTGGAAATCCATTCCAAAGAATTTCCCGTAAAAAAGTTATGGGTGGAAGAAAAATTTGTCACCCCGCCTGCGGAAGTCACAGAAAGAATCCGAAGGGAGTCCCGGCTTCTGAGTTCGATTTACTCTCTTTTTACAGAAGAATGGCTGGGAGAGGGTTCGTTTATCGTCCCTTGCGAAGGAGAGATGTTCCCTAATTTTGGGGAGAGGCGGTTTTTCAATGAAAAACCCCGTTCTCAGCATTCCGGAGTGGATATCTCCGCGCCGACCGGGACA
Source organism: Candidatus Aminicenantota bacterium (assembly GCA_046483285.1). GTDB lineage: Bacteria > Acidobacteriota > Aminicenantia > Aminicenantales > Aminicenantaceae > CAYRTV01. The sequence goes on from JAWODN010000033.1 coordinate 9,210, forward strand.
CCGGTGGCGGCAGCCAATTCGGGCCGCGTGGTTCTGGCCACCAATCTTTATTATTCCGGAAATGCGGTCATTATCGATCATGGGATGGGTTTGTTTTCCATTTACTGCCATTTTTCAGAGCTGAGAACCAGGCGGGGAGAAATGATCTCTAAAGGAGATATCATTGGAGAGGTCGGCGCCACCGGAAGGGTGACCGGTCCTCATCTCCATTGGGGAGTGAAAATCCGGGACAGCCGTGTTGATCCGATGTCTTTAGTCAGCCTGGATTTAAGTGATGCCCCAGGAAACTGATGGTGACGCGGATTCACCCCTGAACCGCACTCACAGAAAACAATAAAAACAGAGAGGAGCAAAGAATTGAATATGTCATCCCCTATGGTTGAAGCGATCTTAGAAGCCTACCGCCGGGGACAGGAAGACGAGTCCTTGGAACCCATCATTGCCTGCAGGGGATCCGGTGAGCCGGTCGGGCGCATGTCAAGCGGAGACTATGTGATTTTTTATGACATTCGGGGGGAGAGGGAAATCGAAATCACCCGGAGTTTGACTGAAGACGGTTTTTCAGAATTTCCGGTTAAAAACAATACCCGGCTTCATTTCGTCACTATGATTGAATACAGTTCGGAACTGCCGGTCAGAGTCGCTTTTCCGCCGGAAGCCGAAGTCAAAAACACTCTCCCCGAAGTGCTTTCCCGCGCCGGATGGAAAATCTGCAAGGTCGCTGAATCAGAAAAAGCCATTCATCTGTCTTATTTCATGAATGGGAAAAATGAACATTCTTTTCCGCATGAAGAGAGAGTGGTCATTCCTTCGCCGAAAGGCTTTTCCACTTTCGCCGGCAAGCCGGAGATGAGCGCGGCTGAGGTGACTGATGCCGTCCTCAGCCGTTTGGATGGGCAAGGCAGGCAGGTTATCGCAGCGAATCTGGCTAATGTGGATGTGGTCGGTCATACCGAAAATAAAGCCGCGGTTATACGGGCTGTTGAAACCGTTGATGAGCAGTTGGGCCGTCTTGTTTCCGGCTGCCGGGAAAAAGGAGTGACCATGCTGGTGACCGCTGATCACGGATCCGTTGAGGAGTGGCTTTATCCGGATGGACAAATCAATACCGGCCACACCAGCAATCCGGTCCCTTTGATTTTAGCGGATTTTTCACAAGAACATCATCCCGGGCTGCGCCGGGAGGGGGAGCTTCCAGGAGTGGCCCCCACGGTGTTGGATCTCCTTGGCATTCCCAAACCGGAAGAAATGACAGGGGAGTCACTGCTGGCAGGCCATTCAGGTGTTTCAGGTCAAAGAAATAATCTGCTTCTGCTGATTTTGGATGGCTGGGGTTTACGGCCAAAGAAAAATGGAAACTTGATTTATAAAGCCAAGACTCCTAATTTTGATGCGATATGGAAAAACTTTCCTCATTCCCGGCTGAAAGCTTCTGGAGAAGCGGTGGGAATGCCTCCCGGTACCGTGGGAAATTCTGAATCCGGCCATCTTCATCTGGGGGCCGGCAGACGGATATTTTTAGACAGGGTCCGCATCGACAGGGCCATACAGGACGGGAGCTTCATGAAGAACGAATCTTTTCTCTGGGCCATGGATGAAGCCAAGCGAAACCGGAAGCCTCTTCATCTTTTGGGAATTGTTTCTCATTACAGCTCACACGGAACCCTCGATCATCTTTTCGCATTGCTCCGGCTGGCGAAGGAACGGGGAGTGAAAGACGTTTTTGTTCATTCTTTGATCGGACGCCGGGGAGAAAAGCCGGAGAGCGGCGCCGCTTATGTGGAAAAGGTTGAAGAAACCTGCCGTGCTTTGACAACCGGGCAGGTGGTCACGGTCATGGGACGCTTCTGGGCTTTGGACAGGGAGGAGAACTGGGACCGTGTGGAAAAAGCATATAAGGCTCTGGTGGATGGAGAGGGGAAAACCGCTGAAGTGTAAAGTGATGCCCGGGGATAAAACGCCGGGCGGCTCGTGGCGGCCAAACGTATGATGATTTTTTCAATAAACCGAACCTTATGCGGTAAAAATCCGTATAATGTATCCTGTCCCGAATGATGAACAGGCCGGGATTGCTCCAGATGCAAGGCGCAGGGCATGACTCAATTTTTTTATGAATTCATCATGTATAATACACCACGAACGGTGACAATGATCCCAATGTCATTCCCGGAGCGGACACTTTTGAGTCTGTCATTCCGAGGCACGCCGTGCCTTTGAGTGTGTCATCCCGCGGTGCGAAGCACCGAGGGATCCCTTGCTGCTTCGTCAAGGCGGCCGGTCCTTTTTCACGAGGCAGGAAGGGATTGACACGGCTTGCTGACGCAAGCCTCGCAATGACAAAATGGCATGTCTTCCCGGGGAGCGGAGCGGCGAGGGATCTGTGAGTGCCTCGGCTAATGAGTCAGAACCGGCTCATCAGACGAAGCCGAATAAGATCCTCACGGTCTGCTTCGCAGGCCTCAGGATGACAGCGGAGCTGTCATTTTCTAAGGTATAGGTCAGGAGAATCATGAGCATTCAAGTCAGCAACTTATATTTTCAGTACGGCGATGTTCAGGCCCTTCAGGGGGCAAGCTTGAATCTTCCTGACGGTGCGGTGGGTCTTTTGGGGCCCAACGGCGCCGGGAAAAGCACTTTAATCCGGATACTGCTGGGATTTCTAAAGCCCGACAGGGGAGAAGGACAGGTTCTGGGATTCGATATCCTGAGGGAACAGGCCATGCTTCGACGTAAAATAGGCTATATGCCGGAAAACGATTGCTTGATTCCAGAAATGGATGCGGTGACATTCACAGCCTACTTGGGGGAACTTTCCGGAATGCCGAAACAGGAAGCCATGAAAAGAGCCCATGAGGTGCTGTTTTATGTCGGCTTGGAAGAAAGCCGTTACCGCAACTTGGAGACATACTCAAGCGGCATGAAGCAAAGACTGAAATTGGCTCAGGCCCTGGTGCATGATCCTGAATTGATTTTTCTGGATGAACCGACCAGTGGTCTGGATCCTCAAGGCCGGGTGGATATTCTGGAACTGATTAAAGATATTTCCGGCGAAAAAAACATCCGGGTATTGATATCTTCTCATATATTAGCGGATATTGAGAGCATTTGTTCTTATGTGGTTATACTGAACCGGGGAAAGACCGCTGCGGCGGGCCGGATCCAAGAACTCAAGCGGCTGGACTACAGCCTTTATGAGATAAAAATACCGGAAAACACGGAGGCTTTCCTTAACCGGCTGAGGGAAAAGGGATGCCGGATTGAAAAAACTGAAGACAAATTGATAAAAGTTTTCATCCCCCCGGAAATGCGGGCCCAGGAAATATTCAAGCTGGCCGCCGCGACAGGCACTCAGATCCGTCATTTTGTTAAAAGCCAAACATCCCTTGAAGATTTATTTGCGGAAACAGTGGGTGAGGACTGATGAGCATTAAAGAAAAAGGGTACACACATTGGGATGGAGAACTGCTGAAGAAGAAGCTTCCCTGGCTGCCCATGGCCCGAAAAGGAATCAAAATCACTTTCAGAAAAAAATACTTCAAATTCATTTTTTTTATGGCCATGATTCCAGCCTTTGCTTTTCTGACCGGCATTTATATTTCTGAACGTTTGGAAGATTTCAAGTTCATGGCAAGTGATGCCGGGTTTTTGAATTTTCTTCAAATCTCCCCGCAATATTTTAAATTTTATTTAACCGGCGGTTTTTTATTATTCATGATCATCATGATTCTGGTTTTTTGCGGGGCCGGTTTGATTTCCGAGGATTTGAAACACAATGCCCTTCAATTGTATTTTTCCAGGCCGATTCGAAAATTAGATTATTTATTTGGAAAAGCATCCGTGATCGTGTTTTTTCTTTTGATTCTGACATTGATCCCGGGCTGGTTGTTTTTTGTGACCAAATTGGTTTTTTCAGGCAGTTTCGATTTTTTCAGACAATATCCCTGGCTGCCCTTAGCTGTTTTGGGGTATTCTTTGTTTCTCACATCTTTTTTCGCCTTATACACCCTCTTTTTATCTTCTCTCAGTCAAAACACGAGGTACGTGTCTTTGATCCTGTTCGGCATATATTTTGTTTCGGATATTGTGTTCGGAATTTTTTTCGGCATATTCCGCCATCCTTATTTAAGCCTTTTGTCCATCAAGATTAACCTGCAGCAGGTGGGCGCGGCTTTTTTTAAGGTGAAGCCGGCGTATCCGGTGCCCTGGGGTTATTCTTTTCTCATTATCGCCGGTTTTTGTTTGCTGGCCGGGTTTTTTATCAACAAGCGGGTGAGTGGAGTTGAGGTGGTCAAGTGAACAGTCTTGTGGTTGTGAAAGCGGAAAAATTATCCAAGTGGTATGGAAATGTGTTGGGTTTAAGTGATGTGACCTTGCAAATTGGTCCGGGAATAACCGGATTTTTAGGACCGAACGGTGCGGGAAAATCTACTTTCATGAAATTGTTAACCGGACAAATCAAGCCCAACATCGGCCGGGTGCGGATTTTCGGGGAAAAGGTCCGGAACAATCCGCGGCTTTTTTCCCGGATCGGATTCTGCCCGGAACATGATTCGTTTTATGATGATCTGTCGGGCAGGCAGTTTTTAGCCGGTTTGCTGCGTCTGCAGGATTATTCCGCTTCTGAAATCGAAATAAGGCTGGAAAAAGTTCTTGATATTGTCCATTTGACCAAAGACCAGGACCGGCGAATCCGGTCATACAGCCGGGGGATGCGCCAAAGACTGAAATTGGCCCAGGCTATCGCCCATGACCCCGAATTATTGGTTCTGGATGAGCCTTTGAACGGGATGGATCCTCTGGGGAGGAGGAAAATCATCCGGCTGCTGAAACAGTACCGTGATGAAGGCAAGACCATATTGGTTTCCAGCCATGTTTTGCCGGAAATCGAAGCCCTGACCAGCAACATCATATTGATCCATCAAGGAAAAGTATTCGCCCAGGGGGATATCCATTATATTCGTGACTTGATTGATACCCATCCGCATATTGTTTCCATGACTTGTGATAAGCCGAGAGAATTGGCATCCCGCCTTGTTCAAGCGGAATATGTCAAAAAAGTGGATTTCAGTTTCGGTTCAAAGGTGATGCGGATCGAAACCGATAACCGTGATAAGTTTTTCAATAAGCTTCCCGGGCTTATTATTGAACTCGGAATCAATATTGAGGAAATTCAATCTCCGGATGATAATTTACAGGCTGTATTTGATTATTTGATCGGGGAATAATATGACTGAAACCGCTGAAGCCAATTTAAAACATTTTTTCCGGGCTTTCCGGAACGTCTCCTCCTTTTTTTACTTTAAAAGCAGAAAGGCCAGACGAACCCAGCTGTTGTTTCTTCTCAGTTTTCTCCCGGTCCTCATGGCTTTAATCATCAAGTTTTATCAGCTCATTCATACCGGCCAGGCGATGCTGCCGGGCTCCTATCTTTTTAAAAACCTGATTATGACCTTATACCTTCAGTTTCTGATCATAATTCTGTCTCTTTTTTACGGAACATCCATCTGTTCAGAAGAATTGGAAAATAAAACCCTGCCTTTCCTGCTGACCAGGCCGGTTCCCAAAACATCTGTTATCCTGGGAAAATATGCCGCCTATACAGCCCAGCAAATCATCATAGTGGGCTTGGGAGTCACTTTTTCCTTTGTCATCCTGAATATGAACCGTCTGTCTGAATGGGGGGAATATCTGATCCTGATGAGGGATCTCGGTGTTCTGTTCCTGGGAATCGGCGCTTACACGGCGCTTTTCACTTTTATTGGAGCTTTTATCAAGAAGTCGATTCTGTTTGGTTTAATATTCGGTTTCGGCTGGGAAAGCGTCATCCAATATTTTCCAGGTTCCACTCAAAAGTTCGCCATCGCCCATTATTTAAAATCGCTGCTTCCAGGAGCCTCTTCGGAAGGATTTTCTTTCCTCTTAATCCGTCTGGAGCCGACGCCTCCCATAAAATCAATCATCATTCTGATCCTCATCATCGCTTTTTTTCTGATTGCGGCGTGTCTTGTGTTTAACTTCAAGGAATATATTCTTGAAGATTAAACCTCTCCGGATCTTATTCTTGGTCGGCTTTGTCTCTTAACCTATTGATTAATTCTTCCGGAATAACTGCTGAAACTTCCACCAGTTCCTGGTCTGATCGAATGTTGATTTTATCCAAAAGCTCCCCGATCTCCGGATTTTCCTGAGCGGCCATTCGGCCGAAGGATTTTATTCCGGTCAGGGATTCTGCAATCTGGGTATTCTTTTCACTATCGGGGCTTATCATTTTAATGACGATTGAAATGTTACTGTCTTTATAATCAAAATTTAAAGTTACGGCCTGAACGGAACTCAAAGTTTGAAGCATGGGGTTTTGTGTGGCGGCGGCCTCAGCGGCCTCAGATGGAACGATGACGGTGCCCCAGAACATGGTGTCTTTGGCTGTTTTTGTCATCAATTCATTCAACTGCTGATTTTTATAGATGTTGTCCTTTTCATGATTCACCACATCGATCACGGATTTCACTCCTGTTTCACTTCCTGCGACGATGTGTGATCCGTCAAGAAAAGAAAAAGCCCCGGATTCATTTTCTTCTTCGGATTCCATGAAATGTATGGTATAGCCACCGTACTCAACCTCTCTGATGGGTGTGTCTTCTTCTTCGGATTTTGCTTTTATCAATGCCATAAGGGAATCAGGGTCATATGTTAAATTGACGATGCCGGCTCCTTTCATTTTGGTTTCTTCATCTCCGGGGAGCAGCGCGGCGGCGATATAATAGATGTCTTTTTGGGGATCGATCCCGGTGGCTTGAATAAAATCAAGATATTCTTGGTAGTTTTCATCTTTTTCGATGACTTCATCCATGGATCGAATGGACATGGCTTCCTTCACATTGACGAAGAAAACCCCTTCAGCTTCAACTGGAAGCATTGCCAGCATTTCTGCGGTTTCCGGAGTTTTCACTTCCGGTGCGCAGGATGTGATGGCGAATACAAGCAACAGTGAAACCGCTGAGGATGTGAATAATTTTTTCATAAAAATCCTCCTTATCTTTTAAGCTTGGGAACTCAGCTTGCGGAAAATATATCAGAAAGCACCGGACTGAGCAAATTATTTTTTCGGCCCGGATAGCATCCATTTCACTCCGTGCGGCGAAAATATTCCTATTCAAATCGGAAGTCCGGTCAGGAAAGATACCGGTTAAGCTCCGACTCCCCGGCATAAAGCCAGCACCGGATCCAAATAACTCCCGCTATAAAAATCTGCTGGACCAGAAACCCCACAGAGATCCAGAATAAATTGTTTTGGATGATCAGGGAAGAAGTCAGTGTATACAGTCCGGAAAACAATATTCCCGCAAAAAAAATAACAGCATACAGTCCAACGGTTGTGCCGGGATTTTTAAAAACAAATTGAAATGCTGATAAAGTATTTTTTAAAACCGCCTTATTTTTGTTTTGAACGGTTTTGATTCGGGCGTAATCGAAAATCATGTGAAAAAATAAAATCAAGAAAAGCACAGCAGCACTGAAAACAAGCTCCAAAACAAAGGGAAGGATTTCAGATGAAGCGGTTCGGGCGATCCGGTTTAAAACATCATCCAGAAAACCGCGCAGGGGACCCACCAGAAAAAAAAGAAAAAACCAAAACAAGAGCATATATCCCGCAAACGGAAGGAAAAAATTCCCGGCTCCATTGAAAAATCCTTTTAATTTGAAAACAGGCTGTTCCTGGTTGAGAACCGTCAGAACGCCTCCGGCGAGAAAAGCATGAAACAGGATGTAGAGGAGGCCGAACATAAGCACCGCCGGAGGAAGGGATAAAAATGTCATGCGCACAAGATTTTCTAAATTGATGAGCAGGGCGCCTTTGCCGATCACCGCCGGAGTGAATGTTTTCTCCAGTCCCTCACTCTGATCGCGGTATTCTTCCCACCAGAGATAGTCGAAGCTTTCCACCATGGTTTCGCTGACCAGGCTGTTTCCGAAAGAACCCCGGAGGGAATGATACATTGGCACCGCCAAAATCAGCGAGAATAAAAAGTTCAGAAGAAACAAAAGCAGAATCAGCCGGGGCACTTGCCTGGTTTTGCGGAATCCCTTGATGATGTTAATGAAAGTTTTCATGGCCGGCGTTAGGAAGTATACCCGATTTGAGTTATCTTTGCTAACCTGGCCTTTAGGCAAAGTGAAACGCCGCCAGCTTGACATGAAGCGGAGGGGCAGGTGAAAATGGGGAAAAAATGGAAACGGATTCGGAGACAAATAACCATGAACCATGAAAAAATCAAACCCACCGCTTTTCTCCAGCTCGCCGCCAAAAGGAAAAGTATCCGGCGTTTTAATGACCGGCCTGTGGATAAAAGGGATGTCATCACCTGCTTGGAGGCGGCCCGTCTGGCCCCCTCCGCTGAAAACGCTCAGCCCTGGCGTTTTTTGGTGATGGATGACCCTGAGATCAAAAGCCGCTTCGCCGACCATGTCTTCACCGGCGTTTATAAAGTTTCCCGCTTTGCCGCCAAAGCGCCGGTCTTGATTCTGATCATGGCCCGGCTGAATATCATAACTCACCGCTTAGGGCGGTGGTATCAGGATATTCCGTTTCATCTTATCGACACCGGGATCGCCGGAGAACATTTGGTTTTGCAGGCCGAAGAATTGGGAATCGGGACCTGCTGGATGGGCTGGTTCAATGTCAGGAAAGCAAGAAAATTTTTTAAAATCCCCGGAAAATATAAAATCACCGCCCTTATAGCCCTCGGCGGCTATGATAAAAAACCCTCCCGGGAAAGAAAGCGGAAACCCTTAGAGGAGATCGTCTGGTTTAACCGGATGGGCGAAGCGGACTAAACTTCAACTCCGAAAAATCCCTTCAGGGAAAAACCGAAAATTATGGACAGGGCGAAAAATACGATCAGCCAATGGAGGTTCACTCCCATGAAATTAAGTCCTCCGGAGGGGTGGAGAACTTCTATGGATAAAACCGGCTGGGCTTTAGGGAGGGGTTTTTCGGCCGGATAAAGCAGAGTCTGGATGAGGTTTGAGTCAGGACGAAGCGGAGAGATTCGCATGAGAGGTTTTTGTCCTGCATAGATTTTTTTAGGGAACCGGTAAGATTCGATTTCAATCACAGCTTCGTGAGTTCCCGGCTCCACAGCGGATAAACGCCAATCGATTTCTCTTTCTTCCCTGATACGCAGAGGCGGGGTTTCCTTTTGGATTCCCGGGGACAGATCCAGAGAAATGTCGACTTCCATGGGGTCGTAGCCTTCAGCTAATTTAACCTTAAGGATAGTGCTTTCGCCGGGCTCAAGAGGTTTGTATCCGAACCAGAAATTCAATTGAATCAATATTAGCAAGACCGGAATGATCATGACCAGAAGAGGCTTTAAAGAATGACCGATGTAACGGATATTGGCCGCCAGAATATTTCCTTGGGCACGCATGGAAGCGGAAAAGCTGTCTTTGTATAAGCGCATTTCCAACAGATAAGCTTTTATCCGGTCTTTGGTGCGGCGGATGCCTTCTTGATTGGAGGTGTGTTTGAAAATGAACAGCATGAGGAGACCGGTGAGCAGGGATATCACAATCATGGCCGTCCAGGGACCGGTGTTTAAGAACGGGAAAAAAAGATACTCGAAAAGTTTATTGAAAACCGTGTTGATAACCGTCATTGGATTCATCCTTCATACCGGAACCGTTTCTCCTTCGGGCGGGCCGAATCTCACTGTATCTGCCGGCTTGCGGCTGGTCCCAGTGAAGTGACGGCCTTTTATCAAATCAATATCATCCTGAGCGGAGCGAAGGATCTGTTGCTGCGTTGTCATTACTGTCCGGTACCGTTCTGCTGATACGAAGTGCAATGAGATCCTTTGCCGCTGCGCTTCTCAGGACGACAATGCATTAGCGAATTGTCGCCGTCTGCGGCCCTCTCCGCCCGCAATTCAGCTAAGCTAAGATATATAACCCAGGCCTTTCAGCTTTTTTTTGACGTCTTCTTCGGAATCGGATTCTTCCAGTTGAGAAATTTCCTTTTCCAGGCAGTGGGTGATGAATTCCTCGGGAGAGGAATAACCTGAAATTTCAGCGAATTTTTTGATTTTTCCCAGAAGATCCTTATCAAGCTTGATTTTTGATTTTGCCATTTTGGTCTCCTAAAATACGGGTTTTCCGATCATCTCGGGCGGGGGTGTTATGCCGAAGGCTTTTAAAATAGTGGGGGTTAAGTCGTACAGGGCGGGGGAGTGTGAAGTCAGTTTACGGTTGGTGAGAAGAACGCCCGGAATGACTTCAGGAGCCATGCAGTGGTCCCCGCTCCATTTATCCATGTTGTCTTGAACGATGTCCCGGGAAAGACGGCCTTGCGGCGATGCCCAGGATATCCGGTATCCATTGTTGAAACCAAGGATGATGTCGGGGGCATTATGTTTTTCTCCTCCCGTATAGACCTGGCTGGCCGGAAAGGCTCTTAACACCACCTGCTCACCGGTTTCAGGATCACGGTAGCTTTCCAGTTTGCGCGCGATTTCATGAACAAGATTGTCTTTTTCCGGCCCGGGGGAAACGGTTCCTTCGGCTTCACGTCCCGATTGATTGATATACAATCCGTTCAATCCCATGGCATAAGCTTTTGTGTGTGTCCAGTCGGTGTTCATGAAAAGGCTGGCATCACCTTGTCTTTTTTCATTGATAAGAGAATGATATCCGTTTTCTTTTAACCACGTGTTGGCATTGAATTCACGCCGGAATGGCGAAAAGCCGTGATCGGAAAGGACCATAATGATGGTGTCCTTGTCTGCTTTGTGCAAAACTTTGTCTAAAATGCGATCGACATCCCGGTAAATATGATAAATGGCGTCTTTGTAGTGCTTGGCTTGAGCGGGGTCATAGAGGGGGTTTTGCTTGTCAATATGCCGCCAGAACATGTGCTGTCTTTGGTCGGTGCTGGATACGTAATAAAACAGAAGGCCGGAATTAAAACGCGAGAATTCGTAATCGAACATCGCGGCGCGTTCCCGGAAAACCATATCATCCTGGTGAAGAAATTCCTGATCATCCAGCAGGCCGAAGGTCAAGGCGTTAGTATCCGCCGGAAGGCCTTTGGTGAAAAAAGGTCCGAATTTTTCAGCCAGCCGGCGTGAATAAGAATCCGGTGTGGATATGGGAAGGGCGGGATCAGCCGGATCAATATTGACGGGAGAAACGTAGAGTTTAAATTCCGGACGGACTTCCTTCAGGTAAAAATAACATATACCGGAAACACTTTGAGTCGGAATCAAGTTGAACTTGATACGCTTCCACCCGCTCCACTCTCCTTCTTTCAAGATAAACTCTTGGTCTTGATATGAGATTTTGGCCACCGGGTTAACCGGATCGATGTGAACTTTAAAATCCACTTCGGTTTCCGGATTGTTCTTTTTGAATGAATTGGGAGGTCCTGCGATCTTTGCCTGAACCTGATGGCCGATAATATAGACTTCATGAACCCGGGCCCCCCCGATATCTTCATCGATGTCTTTCGGGCGGGTGGTATAATAATTGCAGATTCCGTAGCTGCCCAGCATATCAGGGGTTCCCATGCCTGCCAGGGTTTTCTGTTTAGTGGGGGAGGGAGGATAGTTGGCGGGTATCTTAAAGATGGTGGCCGGAATATCATACTCTTCCAGGATTTGCCAGAAAGCCTTTCCCCGTCGTGCCTGCTCAACGGTTCCCCCAGATAAGGGAATTTGATAATCCCCGATGGATATGATGCGGGAAGCCTCCGTGGTTACAGAGGCGGAAAACTCCGGGAGATAATTTTCCGGATTGCGGTGCATAAAATCGTATATGCCGTGCCCCCCAGGATTCATCCCGGTTATGAAATTCGACCATGCCACCGGACTTTGGGGAGGAATGCTGGTGCGCAGCCGGCTGAAGCTGCCGGTTTTGCGCAAAAGATCAAAAGCGGGGAGCTTGCCCTGATCCATCCACACTTCCAAAAGATGGGGGTCCACTCCATCGAAGCCTAAAATGATCATTTTTTTTGAGGTGGCGGATTTTCCGTAAACATGAGTGACGGCTCCCGAACTGCCGATCATCAGGGCGGGTCCGGCGGACAGGCTCATTTTTAAGAAATCACGCCTGTTTATTTTTGCCATGGTTTTTTTCCTTTTTTATATTCAAGCCGAACCGTATTTCAGCACTGCAACAGACTCGACAGGCCAATATAACGCATTATTGTAGCACGGCGGAAGAGTATTTTATAGACCGCGTTTTGCTCTACCCGGATCTCTTTTTTTTCTTCTTCAGTTTCCCGCTGCGGTTCATTACCTGGAATCCGTTTCTTTCAATCATGGATTTTCCATCCATATGACCTGGCACCGGCACACCGAAAAGATCAAGAGCGGTGGGTGCGATGTCGGTGATGCTGACATCCTTTCGGTTGATGTGGTAATTACAGAACAAAACCCCCGGAACCAATTCCGGGTCGATGCAGTGATCTCCGCTCCAGGCTTTAATATTATCTTCAAAAAGATCGGAATGAACTTTGCCGGTCACGGAATCCCAGGAAACTCGGTATCCGTCGCTGTAACCCATAATAATGTCCGGGCAGTTTCCCAAGTAGGGACCGGCGGGAATCTCATCTTTCAGGTAGATTTTGTTTATAGGCTTGCTGCCTGTCTGCTCATCAATAAGAGACTCCAATTTTTCTTTCAGCTCAGCCATTAAGCGCTTGGTTTCTTCTCCGGGAGCAACCATCCCCTGGGCCTCCCGGCCTTTTTGATTGATATACAGTCCACCCAATCCCAGCCCATAGGCTTTGGTGCGCGGCCAATCGACATTCTTAAACCATTCTCCGCTTTCATTTTTGCCCTTTTTAAGCGCTAGATATCCATTCCGGTACAGCCATGAATTCAGATGCACTCCGCGGCGAAAAGATTTAAAGCCATGGTCGGACATGACCATCAAGGCGCTTCTGGGGGAGAGATGTTCCTCTATCCGGCCGATCATGTTGTCCATATGGACATAAAGCTCTTCGATGACTTTATCGCTTTGAGTCCGGACGCCGTGCTTTAATGCCGGATGGTTTTTATCCAGATACCGGAAAAACATATGCTGAAGGCTGTCGGTTGCCTGAAACCAGCATGCCATCATCCCTTTTCGGTTTTTTTCCATAGCGTTGAGCAGCATTTTTTCGGTTTCGAGATTTGTTTGGTAGGCGGAATTTATAAAAGTCTCCTCGTCCAGGATTCCTTCATTCAGCGCCCAGGTGTCATCAGCTTCGCCTAGAGTGGTGAAAGGACCGAAAAGTTTGGACAGGTATACTGAAAAAATAAAAGGATGCGAGATGGGCAGGGCGGGCTTTCCCGGATCGATGTTCAGGGGAGTGCAATACATTTTGAATTGAGGAGACATTTCTGAAATATAGAACCGGCAGATGGAACGGATTTTCATTCCCAGCCCCGGCCTGAAAGTGATTCGGATCCAGCCGGAAAATTGCTTTTCTTTAAGATTGACTTTTTGTCCGGACACATTCAGGACAGCTTTTTTTTCAGCAGGATGGATGGAAATGGAAAGGGGCAGCTTCAACTCTTCGCCCCCTTCAGTCAATGTATTAACGGGTCCTGAGATATAGGTTTCCACGTGATTGTTTTTAACCTGCACCGGGATGCTCACTCCTCCTTCTTGGATGTCCGTATCCTCAGAAGTGTAAAAGGTGAAGGTTCCCTGACTTCCTTTGAGATCGGGCGTGCACATCCCGGAAAGACAGTGCCCTTTGAACTTTTCCGGAGGGAATGTGATGGGAATCCTCAAAATGGTGCTTAGAATTCCTTGATCCCCCAGGATTTTCCAGAAGGGGATGCTTTTCCTCAAGCCTTGAATGACGGGTTTGGAAAGGGGAACTTTGTACTTGCCCAGTTTAATAAAGCGTTTGGGTTCTCCTATGCGTGCGGAAGAGAGATCGGGCAGATACGTTTTAGGGTCACGGCTGAGAAAATCAAAAATATTGTGTTTGGCGGGGTGGCATCCGGTCATAAATGAGGACCATGCCACCGGTGAAATAGCCGGGGTGGTTGTTTTAAGGCGGGCGTAAGTGCCGTGTTTCTTAAGCCGGGCCAAGTGGGGGAGTTTTCCCTGCTGCATGAATTTTTCGGTCAAGGACGGTTCCAATCCATCCAGACCCACCACCACCATTTGATCGACTATGCTGTTTTTATAGGATTTTTGTCCCCGGATGATCCGGAATAAAAAGCGGAAAGGCCAGGACAGGAGCGAAAAGACAGCCAGAAAAAATGTTAAAAACAAAACCAAAAAAGATGAAAGGAAGGTGAATCCCGCTCCAGGCCCCACATAAGAGTGGAGGGGTAAACCGGTCAAAAGAACAGCGAGAAAAAAGAATAAGGCGGCTTTATATGTTCTTTTCATAATTCACTCGAAATGATTGAGTATAATTTCAGATAATCCGGAGATCCGCAGATCGCCTGAAAATTCTTTGCGGCTCCAGAAAAAGGCGTTATCCCAGGTGTGCATGCCTTGAAGATTTGACCGGTCAAAAATATTCTTATTCTTTACTGATCCTTTCATGTCGAAACCGTGCCTGCCCACCACGATCAGGTCGGGACCGCTGTTTTTAAACGGCCCGTGATAGATATCTTCGGCGTCAAAAACTTTGTCCACCACCGGCTGACCGTTCCAGGTTAAAGAATGAAGTTTTTTGGTCAGTTCTTTCTTTAAATTCGGTCGTTCAGACGGCTCGAGGCGCCCCCGGGGAAACCGGCCCTTGGTGTGAAGATAAATCCGGTTTGGATCCATAGCGAAAGCGCGGCTGTTATCAGAGACATCATTCCAATCTTGGGGGGATTCCGATTTGAAATCAAGATATCCCTGCTCTTTCAGCCATGCGTTCAGATAGACTTCTTGTTTTATCCCGGTGAATCCATGATCGGATAGAAGAAACAAACCTTCCAGGCCGTCATCCAGTTTCCGGTATGCGGAAACGATCTTCCCCACCAAACGATCCACTTTACGGTAATATTCAAGAAATTTTTGATGGCCGGGATGATTTTCATCCTCATAGGCATTCCATAAAAAATGCTGCAGGCGGTCGGTTCCGGTGATGACGAATTCGAAATAATCCCAGTCTTCCTCCCAGAATGATAAAAACGCCTTTTCCCTGCTTTCCAGAGTCTTGTCCAGATCTTTCCACATGAAAGAGTGATCGTTTCGGGAGCGGAACGTATCGATATCAATGCGGTAATCCATTTCTTCCAGACGCCGTATTAAAGATGAAGGGTAAACTGCTTTGGCGAGTTCAATAGCCACGAAGCCTGAGATCAGAACCCCGTTGATTTTTTTGGCTGGATATGTGGACGGCTGGTTGATGATGATGCATTTTTTCTTTAGGGCGGCCAGGGCGTTCCAGAAGGTGGGGGTTTTGACATCGTGAAAATTGGGAAATCTTAAGTCATAGGAATGATTTTTAAAATCGGTAAACCCGAAAATTCCGTGGCTGCCGGAGTCTTTGCCGGTCATGAAATCGGTCCAGCTGACCGAGGATATTTCCGGAAGACTGGCTTTCATGGGATGAAGGCGGCCGGATTCAATCAAGTCCCTGAAAACAGGCATAACCCCATTTTCAGCTAACTGGGCCACCAGGGTGAAAGGAACGCCGTCCAGTCCGATGACGCAGGCTTTTTTTTTCTTTTTTTTCTTGAACAGCCATGCCATTTTTTCACCTTTTCCCGTTCTATTCACCGTTTTTTACAATTCAACCGGAGAAGGTCACCGGAGCGGAAAGACCCGGCCGTTGATGACGGTTTCGTTTCCCCGTGTTTTATCTCTGCAGCAGAGCTGCCCCGGTGTGCTTCGCCTTTCAGCAGCAGCGATTTTCTTTCGAACGAATCATTATATTGAATCGGTCTTATAAGTCAAACCCCTAAGCGGCTGGTTCGCCTTACCAAAACCCTAAAAGTCATAATGAAAGCACGTTTTTTTCTGCCGATATTTCATCTTAATGGCCGTTTTTTTTTTGAATTCATCACGTGTAAAGCTCACCAAAAAGCGATGAAAATGGGGAGAAGGGTCCCGGCACGGCTTCCTCGCCCGTCCTCGCTGCCTGCGGGCGGGGGCCCCTCCAGCCGTGCCGCGACTGGCGCGGATTTTGAATCGGGATTTCATTTGAGGTATGATTTATTTACGGAATGAGGTTGTTCCATATGCCGCAAAGAAACGATTTTCCAAGTCATTCATCATGCGTATAATACACCGAGAACGATGAGAATGATCCCAATGTCATTCCCGGAGCGGAGCACTTTTGAGTCTGTCATTCCGAGGCACGCCGTGCCTTTGAGTGTGTCATCCCGCGGTGCGAAGCACCGAGGGATCCCTTACTGCTTCGTCTTGCCGGTGGGTTCCGCTTTCACGAGGCAGAAAGGGATTGCCACGGCTTGCTGGCGCAAGCCTCGCAATGACAAAGACTTAAGTCTTTTTTATAGAAATGATGAATATCGCAATTTTTTTATGAATAGGTCAGGTTAGGTGTTATTACGGGCATAGACGGCAGAACCAATGAAACCGGCCTGGTTCCCCAGCCGGGCCTCCCGTATCTTGGTGCATTGAAAAGACGCTGTAAACGCCCGGTTTTCCGCCTCTTCCAGAGCCGGATCGAGCAGAAAACGGCCCGCTTTCATCACACCCCCGCCCAGGATGATCGCTTCCGGATTCAAAACATTGATCAAAATGGACAGTGCGATTCCCAGGTACCGGCCGGCCTTTTCAAAAGCCTGGACCGCCCCGGAATCACCCTCTCCTGCTTTTTTAAAAACGTCCCAAGAAGTCCGCACCTGGGAGTCCGGGTTCAGCTCCAGATAATTCCCGGCGATTTTATCCCCGGACACTTCCCGCTCCAGACAGCCCCGGCTCCCGCACCGGCATGGATCTCCGTCCGGATTGACCACGATGTGACCCACTTCACCGGCGAACCCGCACTCTCCTTGCCACAACCGGTTATTCAGAACGACTCCGCCTCCCACACCGGTCCCGATGGTCAGCAGGACCATGCTTTCGCAGTCTTTTCCGCCTCCGGCGGAAAATTCTCCGTAGGCGGCCAGGTTGGCGTCATTGTTCATGATAAAGGGGACACCAATGAATTCCGACAGAGCGCTGGAGAGATCGTAATTATCTATTCCGGGATAATTAGGAGACTGGAGGATTTTCTTTTCCCGCCGGCTGAATATCCCCGGGAAACCGAAACCGGCGGCATGGATGCGCTCCGGAGCCCTTTTCTGCAGCCGCTCCCAAAGAGACCGCAGCAGGGGCATCAAGTCCCCGATATGTTCCGGCGTGTCCACCCGGCTGTGCCATATGACCTGATTGTTCTGGTTGATAATTCCGTATTTTAACTGCGTCCCCCCCATATCAAAACCGGCGTATACTGTCATGTTCTTACGTTTTAACCGCGATCCCGGCGTAATTGGAAGGGGCAAACAACAGCCGGTTGAGCTTGTCGATATTTTCGTTGATCACCAAATCCCGGTCATCGTTTCCGGGGAGTTCCGTCAGGCGTTCGCCTTCCAGAGGCACGCTGTATTTGATTTGGGCATCTTTGAAACCGCTGCTTTCCAGTAAAAACCGAAGGGTTTGGGGATGAACCGGGTTCTTATGAGACAAATCCAGAAAATAGATTTCCACCAATGAAAAAACCGAAGCCGGATTGATGGTTTCCAGAATGATGCTGGAGGAAGGGGCCAGTTTAAAATAGCTCAGCTCCACCATCCGCTTGAGGTAGGAAGGGGTCAGGTGCTCAATCACCTGAGAGGAAAAAATCCCACCCAGGGAATTGTCTTCCTGCTCATAGAGAGTTTCCATGATATCCGCTTTGCGGCAGTCCAAACCCTTGTCCCGGCATATGTCCACCATCTGCTCATTGACATCAATCCCCCGGGCCGGAACCCCGTTGTCCTGAAGAAGCTGGATAAACTCCCCCCTTCCGCATCCCAGGTCAAGAACCGGGAGACGGGTGCTGAAATAGGACAAATAATCCCGCTGCTGCTGCTTGACTTTTTCTTCCCACCCGCGGAACCGGTTTTCAAAGCCGGCGTATTTGAAATCCTCCAGCGGACCGGTTAAAGCGCGCACTTGTTCCGGAGAAGGGGCTTCCCCTCTTTCCAGCAGGGCCAGCAGCCGGTCCAACTCTTCTTTAACCCGGAGGAATTTTTTCATCAGCAGGTTGGCATCTTCATAACTGTCCGATAACTTCTCCACTTTCCATTCCAGGCTTTTGAAAATCATCCCCACATGATGGCTTCCCAGGGCGTCCCATTCTTTATCTTTAGTGTCCATGAGCCGGGCCGCGGTTTCTACCAGGCGGACACAATCGGAACACCACTGCCGGACCTCCAGGTTTTGCTGATCATGGGAGTGTGAAATGCGCTTTAACGCGGATAGAATCTCGAGGCTGACGGCCGCCTCGGATGACCCGCCCCCCGCGGGCTTTTTAAACAATGATTTCTTTTTGCCGGATTCCAGCCTTTGGTTAAGCCTGTTTTCCAGCTCGTCAAGAGACCTCCGGATTTGACCGGATTCCCCGTCACTGCGGTTGAGTTTTTCTTTTATATTACGTAACTGCTGCTCGAGTTCTTTTTCCTTTTCCTGTCGAAGGCGGTTAAGCTTTTCCAGGGTTCGTTTCATGACTGCTATTTTTCGGAATCATTTTTTTCTGAGCCGGGCTTCTCCTCATCTTCAGGGGTGTTGACTGATTTTTTGAAATTCTTGATGCCCTGCCCCAGGGATTTTCCCAGTTCCGGCAATCTGCGGGCACCGAAAATAATGACCACAATCAGTACGATAAGAAGCAGTTCCATCGGGCCGACGGTTCCAAACACAAGCATAACAACCTCCTACAGGGGCGGTGTTCAATTGATCTTTGATCCCTTTCAAAATACCTTTTATCCCTATGGAAAGTCAAGACCGCGAATTGGCTCACCTAAAATCTAACCCCACGAGGTATCGTTTACTCATTTAAAACCTAACTTTAACCAAAAGATCCAGGTTTTTCAAAGGTTTCGCTTTTTTTCCGGTCCATCCAAAAAAAACAAAGCCTTGAGAGCCGCGCTAAGGGACGATATCGTTCCAACCCAAGCATTATTATTACCCTACCTCCACCGGAGCTTCACCAGCTTCTTCCTCCTCAATCCTACGATAATTCTTTGTCACAGATGAAAAGATTTCCTCTAAACTATACTGACCCCTTAAGGAGGTGGACACCTTGGAGAGGTAGAGATTATAATCTCTTTTGGAGGGATGAGGATGAAACTTCGGAAATGGTCGCCTGAAGAGAAAACGGCAATTGTGCTGGAGGGGATGAAAGGGGAAAAATCCATT
>JAWODN010000074.1:0-20954 GCA_046483285.1 Candidatus Aminicenantota bacterium
AGTGATTTTCATGGTTCGTGGTGTATTATACACATGATAAATTCATAAAAAAATGACGTCATACCCTTATCTTCGCATTTCCGGCCGCCCCGGTTCTCTTATCATCCAGGTTGACCAGACTCTTTCTTAATAATCCAGTTTGCCGCATCCAACAGGTTTTGTGCGATATAAGCGGGCTTTTCCGGGACGGAATCAAAGTGCTTCAGTGATTTTTTCCCATAGCCGGTAAGAACCAGAACCGGGGTCGCGTGAATATTCCATCCGAATTCCATATCTTCAATTTTGTCTCCCACCATATATGAGCCGGAAAGATCAATGTTCAAATCCACTGCGGCCTGCAGAGCCATGCCCGTCTCAGGCTTTCGGCAGGTGCAGGGGTTGCGGGGGCGGTGATCCCCGGATCCAAAATAATGGGGGCAGTAATAGATTCCATCCAATCGAGCGTCTCTGCGGGCAAAATCCCGCCGCATTTTTTGGTGGATGGATTTTAACGCGTCCTCCGTGATCAAGCCTCTTCCGATCCCGGACTGATTGGTGATAACCACCGCCAGCAGGCCGGCCCGGTTGATCTTCCGCACCGCTTCGTAGCTGTAAGGATAAATCTCAATCAAATCATAGGAGCCGGGATATCCCACATCGCGGTTGATGTTTCCGTCGCGGTCCAAAAACACGGCTTTTTTCTTCACCGCAAATACTCCCGGCAGAGATGAAAGACTTCTTCAGGAGTGACGGCTTTCATGCAGCGGTGATCGAAAGGGCACTCCCGGTAAGAACACGGCCAGCACACCGGTTTTTTTTGAACAAAAGAAGAGGGCGGCTGAAAAGGACGGGTGACTTCAGGATTGGTCGGCCCGAACAAGCCGATCACCGGGGTTTTTAAAGCATTTGCCATGTGCATGGGACCGGAATCGTTGGTCACGCACAGGTCGGCCAGGCTCAGGATTCCGGCCAGGAGCCGGATATCCGTTTCTCCGGTAAATATAAAAGGGGGACGGGTCATTTTTTCCCGGATGGCTTCCGCTAAAGGTCTTTCTGCATCCGAACCGGTCACCACGATTTGAGCCTTATCTTGATTCAGAAGTTCGGATAAACGCGCATAATATTCGGAGGGCCACCTTTTTGCCGGGCCGTAATACGCCCCGGGATTGAGAACAACAACTGGTTTTTCTAAATTGATTCCCCGGCGGGATAAAATTTCTTTGGCCCGTTTTTTCTCTTCAGGAAAAACGGTCATATGGAGATGGGGGGCTTGGAGAGGAAAGCCCAGATGGGCGATCAGCTCCCGGTAAAATTCCAGCTGGTGGCGCCGGAGAACCGGAGACGGAAAGGGAACCGAACGGGTTAAAAAGGCCCGGCGTCCGTTGCGGGCGTATCCCCACCGGGCAGGGATTCCGGCCAAGGCGAAGAGGAGGGCTGATCCGAAAGAATTGGTCAGCATCAAGCCGGTGTCAAATTTGTGCTTCCGGATGTCATCTGCGGTTCGGCGAAGGCTTCGGGCAGAGAGGGTTTCCGGGAGGGAAATTGATCCGGCGATGAAATCTTCTCCGGCGAAGACCTCCAGGGCCCACGGGCGTGCGGCGACCCAAATTTTCTTCCCGGGGAGACCGAAGGCCAGGCTGGAGAGAGCCGGGAGTGAGAGGACGGCGTCGCCGACCCAATTCGGCGCATGAACGAGAAGTTTCATATCACTCCGGTTTGGGGGAGGGGCGGACCTCCGTGGCCGGTTTCTTTGTTTTTTCAGCAGAAGGATTCTTATCTTGCTGGCTGGAAGGTTTCTGCACGCGTGAAGGGGCGGAGTTTTTTCGTGCATAATCGGTTATATACCAGCCGCTTCCTTTAAATTGAATCGCGGGACAGGAAAGGATTTTTTCCAGCGGCCCCCCGCAGGCCGGACAACTCTTGGGGGAAGGGTCCATCATTTTCTGTAAAATCTCACAGACTTCGCCGCACTTGCGGCATTTGTATTCATAAATGGGCATTGCTGATCCTCCAAAATAATCCTTTATTATACCAAACCCGCCCTCGCCGTGCCAGTTATTTCCGTCCGGGGTAAGCATCTCTGTTTGTGACAGATGCTAGAGCGATGAAAGGAAGGACTCAAAAGGGTTGACTTTTTTGCTGGTTTGTTTGAAAATCTGATATAGTGTAAGAAAGTAAAACATATATATAAACAGATGGTAATGAACACAATGAGGAATATAATTAAATCTTTAATGACTATTGTTCTTGCCTCATCGGCTTTCATGATTGGGTTTTATTTGGGTCAGGAAAAAGTTGTGTCCAAAATCCCTGATTTCCAGGAAGAAGCCGAAGAAAAGCCCTGAGGGCAAAGAATAAGATCACGAAGTCCGGAAAGAAATAAAGGAAACTTATGAGTATATGGTTATACGCCGGGATAATCATCTTTGCTTTATTTATAATTCTTTTATTCGTCAATCCGAGTTTGTCCTGTTTCGGAAAGAGAGTGAAATCGCCTTTTTACCCGTTAATACGAAGAAGGCGACTCAAAAAAAAGGCAAAAGTTGCGCAAACGGAAGATTATGGGTTCAATTTGGTTAAAGAAGAGGAAAGAAAAAGATCCCGGATTGATAAAGTTGAAATGAAGAAAAGCCGTTCTCGAAAAGAGAAAAAACTGGAAACGGAAGACTACGGATTCTCTCTTCTGGATGACGAGGAAGAAGAAAAGAAGGAAAAAAATAACTCCCCGTGAAACAGGCTTTCCAATCAATCTCGGCTGCGGGTTTGAGCCTGGCTCTGATTTGGGGTTTAAGCTGCGGCCCTTCCCGCTGGAAGCTTTTCACAACTCCCGACCGGATTCGGACTGTGGAGGGATATGCGTCACTGAGAATTCAAACGGAAGAAGGCGCCTCCCGGACTAAATTTTCTTTTGTCTTTTCCCTTCCTCAGCGGGGCCACATTGAAGTTTCGGATTTTTTAGGAAGAACCATATACCAAATTTTAGTCCTCCCGGAGAAGGCCTTTTTTGTGGTTCCGTCAAGAAAATTATATTGGACCGGCCGGGAAGAAAATATCATTGAAAAATTTCTGGGATTCCGTTTAAGCATGGAAGAAGCGGTTCGTTTTCTAACCGGCCAGTGGCATCACTCTTCTCTGCCGGGCTCCCCGGCAGACTGGACATTCCAGTATGACGAAAACGGCCGGGTGGTCTCGGGGAAAAGAGACGGGCTCTGTTTTGTGATTGAAGAATTTCTGGGGGATTCAAACCAAGTGCAAAGCTTAACCTTTTCTCACTCTTTGAGCAGAGGAAGCCTGAAGATTTTGCAGCTTCAGTTCAATCAAGAGGTCATTCCCGATGTTTTTTCATATGATTTCACCGAACGCTATTCTGAGACCTCCTGGGAACATATTCGCGATCTTTTAAACCATGCGGATTAGATCTTTCGCCAAAATCAACCTGGGCCTGGAAGTTTGCGGAAAGCGTGCTGACGGGTATCACAATATCCGGACTCTGTTTCAATCCATAGATTTGCATGACTGTTTGGTTTTCACTGCGCTGCCCGGACGGGAAATAAGACTGGAAGGGACGGACCGCCGCGTTTCTTGGGATAAGAGCAATCTGATTTATCAAGCCGCGGAATTGATCCGGGCGCACAGCGGGTGCCGGAAGGGAGTTTCTGTTTTTGTTGAAAAAAGGATTCCTCCTGGAGGAGGCTTGGGCGGCGGGAGCAGCAACGCGGCCGCGGCCTTGTTCGCTTTAAACCGGATGTGGGGGCTGGATTTGCGCCGGGAAAAACTCATGGAGATGGGCCACTGCCTGGGGGCGGATGTCCCTTATTTTTTTTCAGGAGGGCTTTGTTTAGGAACCGAAAGAGGAGACCGCATTCAGGAGCTGCCTGACCTGGAAACCATGATTTGCCTGCTGGTTTTAGAAAAACTCCCGGTTTCTACCGCCGCAGTCTACAATCGCTTGCCGGCGACCTTGACTTCACCTGGGAAAGACAGTAAAATTATCAAGTTTCTAAAGGACCGAAGGACCGAGGGTCTGCACAACGATTTGGAAGACGTTGTTTTTGAATTGTATCCGCAAGTTAAAGACCACAAACAGCGGCTGAGGGATGCAGGTGCGAAGCCGGCCTTGGTCAGCGGGTCCGGATCAACGGTGTTTGGAATTTTCCTGAAGCGAAGCGCCGCTGAAAAAGCCCGGGAAAAACTGGGACGAAAATCTCAAATAACTCAAACGCTGTCCCGCTGGGAATACAGAAAAAGAACTGTTATCAAAGAAAAGCCTGGGGTGTAGCCAAGCGGTAAGGCAGCGGCCTTTGGAGCCGCCATTCGGGGGTTCGAATCCTCCCACCCCAGCCAATTTATCCATACAGAGGAATGAAGTGAAAAAGAATCCAACCATGAAGCTTTTTGCCGGATCTTCTAATCCGGGCCTGGCTGAAAAAATCGCGGATTACCTGAATATTGATCTGGGGAAATGTGTGCTGGAGCAGTTCAGTGATGGAGAGATTCATTTTTATATCGATGAAAATGTGCGCGGCGAAGACGTCTTTGTTGTGCAGACGGGATCCCGCGAAACCAATTTTCATCTGATGGAATTATTTATCATGATGGATGCCCTGAAAAGAGCGTCCGCTGAGAGGATTACCGCGGTTATTCCTTATTATTGTTACGCCCGGCAGGATTGGAAAGACCGGCCAAGGGTTCCTCTATCCGCCCGCTTGACCGCCGATTTGCTGGAAACGGCGGGAGCCGCCCGGGTTTTAACCATGGACTTGCACTCTCCCCAGATCCAGGGGTTTTTCTCTGTTCCGGTGGATAATTTAATGGCCGGAGTGGTTTTGGGTGAACATATAAAACAAATGAACCTGAAAAACCTGACTGTTTTTTCTCCCGACGCCGGCGGCGTCGGTCGAGCCAGATGGTTTGCCAAAAGGCTTCATGCCAAACTGGGCATTATTGATAAGCGCCGGCCCAAGCCGAATGTCTCGGAAGTTTTGAATGTGATCGGAGAAGTGAAAGGCCAGGACGTGGTGCTTATGGATGATATGGTCGATACCGGAGGCACCCTGGTCAAGGGAGCGGAAGTGTTAAAGAACGAAGGCGCAAATTCTGTTTACGCCGCTTGCACTCATCCGGTATTATCCGGTAACGCGATTGAAAGAATAAATGACTCCTGCTTAGAAAAACTTATTGTTACAGATACCATTCCTTTAAACGAAAAAAATGATATGACTGATAAAATATGTGTGCTGTCGGTAGCGGAGCTTTTTGGAGAAGCCATCCGCAGAATCCATTTGGGCAGCTCTGTGAGCTCATTGTTCAGGTAAGGAGGATTTGATATGACTTTGAACATTAATGCCGAAAAGCGAGTGGGCGGGGGCAAGGGGTACTCCCGGCGTCTGCGCCGGGGAGGAAACCTTCCCGCGGTTCTGTATGGTCCGAATGTTTCCACCACACCGCTGGTTCTCAACAAGAAAGACATTTTTAATATTCTTAAATCAGAAAGCGGCGAGAATACACTTTTCCGGATTAAACTGAATTCGAAAAGTCTGGATGTCATGATAAAGGATTATCAGCGGGATGTGGTGACGGATGAACTTCTTCATGTGGATCTAATAGAAATCGCCATGGACAAATATTTGGAAGTTGAGGTTCCGCTGGTTCTAGTGGGAGAGGCTGTGGGCGTCAAATCAGAGGGAGGGTTTATGGACTTTGCCACACGGGAGATTGAAGTCGAATGTCTTCCCAAAGATATCCCGGAAGAAATTGAAGTGGATGTCAGCGAACTGCATATGAATCAAGCCATCAAAGTGGAAAATTTGGTCTCGCCTCCAGGGGTGAAAATTTTGTCGGACCGCCAGCTGGTGGTGGCCATGGTTCATCCTCCGGAAGAAGAAGAAGTGGTGGAGGAGGAAGAAATGGAAGAAGAACTGCTGGCTGAAGGCGAAGAACCCGAAGTCATTGGAAGAGAAAAAGAAGAAGAACCGGAAGAAGAAGAAAGCAAGGAGTGATGATTGCGTATTGTGGTCGGGCTGGGAAATCCGGGGGCGGAATATGCCCGGACCAGGCACAATGCTGGATTTGTTTTTGTCAAACAACTGGCCCGGGAATGCGGAGTTAAATTCAACCGGAAGAAGCAAGTTGCCTATGCGGAAGTCAAAAACAAATTTCCGGAGGGGGTCATTTTGGCCTTGCCGAGGACGTATATGAATAGAAGCGGATCGGCGGTGGCCTGGCTGGCGGAAAAATTTAAGGCCGGCAATGAAGACATCGTTATAGTGGTGGATGATTTCGATCTGGCGCTGGGAGATGTCCGGATCCGGGAAAGAGGAAGCGCGGGGTCACATAAAGGACTCCAGTCGGTTATTCAGGAATTGGGGACAAAAGAATTTCCCCGAATCCGGATCGGCATTGGACCTCTTCCCGAAAATGAGGATGCCGCTGGATTTGTTTTGTCCTCTTTCCCAAAGACCGAACAGATTCTGTTTAAGGATGGCCTGAGGAAAGCCTGGCAGGCTCTTGATTTGGTTTTATCCGGTGACACCGGTGCCGCTATGAATAAATTTAATAAACCTGGGTTATTCACAGGCCGGGATGGCCGCAATTGACAAAAACGCTGTCATTTTTTTATGAACAGGCCAGAAAACGGAGTGGATGAAAAAACCCTTGCTCCTTTTCAAAGAGAAGGAGCTGCAAAGCCATAAGGAGGCAGAATGAGAAATTACGAAACAGCGTTCTTGCTCGCCCCCAATCTTCCTGAGGAAGAAGCCGAACAGTTGATTGAGCAAATGGCGGAGATTGTGGCGAAAAAGAACGGGAAAATGAAAAGTATTGACAAGTGGGGAAAGCGGCGGCTGGCCTATCCCATTGAGAAATTCAGCACCGCATCCTATGTTTTTTTTGATTACGACGGAACGTCTGATATCCCGGCTGCGCTGGAGCAGCAGTTTAAACAGAAAGAAGCCTTTATCCGTTATATGACCATCCTCAAGGAAAAGGCTTTCTCCCGCCCCAGGAAATCCGGTCCGGAACATTCCTTTTCCGGTGAAGAAAAAACCGGATCACAATCCGGCGCCAAAGAACCGGAGGAAAAACCGGAAGAGACTCAGAGCCCGGAAAAGAAAGGAGAGTGAGCATGGCTGACAGAAGACGAAGATCAAAAAGGTTTTTTTCCCCCCGGCGTAAGGTTTGCTGGTTTTGCGAAAAAAAAATTAAAGATATTGATTATAAAAAAGTCGACATTCTGCGCAGATATGTTCCGGAGAGAGGAAAAATTTCTCCAAGAAGAGTGACCGGGACGTGTGCTTATCATCAACGCCGGCTGACACGGGCGATCAAGCGCGCCCGTATGCTGGCTCTGCTGCCGTACATCTCGGATTGAGAGTGAAGAGGAGGAATCATGAAACTGCTGCTGAAAGAAAATATTGAAAGCTTAGGTAAAAAAGGAGACATTGTGGATGTTTCTCCTGGATACGGCAGAAATTATCTTCTCCCTAAAAATATGGCCGTGAAGGTGACGGCTTCAAACAGCAAAATGATCGAGATCGAGCAGAAAGCCCTTCAGAAGGGATTGGAAAAGGAAATACAATCTCATCAGGAGGTTATCGGCCGGCTCAATCAGGCGGAATTGTTTTTTGTGAGGAAGGCGGATGAAAAGAACACCTTGTTCGGTTCCGTCAATTCCGCCGATATTAAAAGCGAGCTGGAACAAAAGGGATTCGATTTTGACAAAAGACGCATTCTTCTTGAGGAGCCGATAAAAAAAGTGGGTGATTTTAAGGTCCCGGTTAAAGTTTTCCAGGAATATCAAGGAGAAATCACCGTTCACGTCAGGGGAGAAGAAGAGCCGGAGGAAAAAGCGGAAAAGAAACCGGGGGAAGAACCGGAAAAAGAAACGAAACCGCCTGCTGAAGAGAAACCCGTTTCAGAGGGAGAAAATAAAGAAGAGGCACCGGAAGAATCCGAAACCGGAGAGGAAAGGCCTTCTGAAACCAAAAAATAACCAAGCCGGCAGCTTCGGAGGCCTGAAAAAAAGCAGAGCTTTTTCTGCTGATGATGGAAGATATTTTTTAAAGACAGGGTGTCGATATGGGTATTGATCTGACATTTTTAAAAAAAACCCCTCCCCACAGTCCGGACGCAGAAAAGACTGTTCTCGGCGGCATTCTTGTCAACAATAAAAACTTAAATGTGGTTCTCTCCATCATTTCCCCTGAAGATTATTATAAGGACGGACACCGAAAGATCTTAGAAAAGATCATTCGGTTGGTGGACAAAGGGCTTCCTGCCGATTTGCTGACTTTATCGGAAGAGCTGCAGAAATCCGGTGATTTGGAGGAGGCGGGAGGTTCCGCCTATTTATCCTCTTTAATGGACGGTGTTCCTAAAAGCGTCAATATTGAATATTATGCCCGCATCATTAAAGAAAAGGCTCTGCTGCGCCGGTTGATTTCCTCTTCCGCGAAAATCATTTCCTCCAGCTACGGTCAAAATCAAGATGCCGATACCCTTTTAGCCGAAGCTCAATCCGCCATTATCGATGTGGCGGAGGAAAGGATAAAGCCTGGATTCATTCCTTTGCATGACCTGACGGAAAACGCATTGGAAAATATCGACAAGCTCCGCACCCGTCAGGCCGCGGTAACAGGAGTCCCTTCCGGCTTTAGCGCCTTGGACGGAATAACCGCCGGTTTTCATCCATCTGAATTTATTGTGGTTGCGGCAAGGCCCTCGATGGGCAAAACCGCCATTTGTTTGAATATTTCTTTGCACATCGGGCTCAATACCGGGAAGAACGTGGGTTTTTTTTCTTTGGAAATGTCAAAAGAACAGCTGCTCCTGCGCCTGCTTTGTTCGGAGGCTAAAGTCGATCTCATGAAGGTTCGCCGGGGATTTGTCAGTGAACGGGAATTCAGCACTTTGAAGAAAAGCGCACAGAAAATTTCTGGTGCCGGAATTTTTATTGATGAATCACCGGCACTGACGGTTATGGAGATGAAAGCGAAGGCCAGGCGGCTTAAAATGGAACATAAATTGGATGTGGTGTTTGTCGATTATATCCAGCTGATGCGGGGGGGAGCCGGGCGGTTTGAAAACCGGACCCAAGAGATGTCTTTTATCTCCCGTTCTTTAAAAGAACTGGCGAAAGAGCTGCAGATACCTGTCGTGGGCATCTCCCAACTCAGCCGGGCCCCGGAAAAAGGACGCACCAAACCGGTTCCTCAATTATCGGATTTAAGGGAATCCGGCGCCATTGAACAGGATGCTGATGTGGTGATGTTTATCTTCCGAGAAGAAGTTTACAAACCCGGCGATGAAACCATCAAGGGAATTGCCCGGGTGATCGTGGCCAAACAGAGAAACGGTCCCACAGGGGATATCGAGTTGGCGTTTCTTCAAAAATATGCCAGTTTTCACAACATGGAAACACATCCTTTTGACGAGGGGCCATGAATCACACCGCCTCAAAATCACCGGGCAAAGCGTTTTTTTTCCAGGTCGGTGAAGTGACGCAGCTTTCTGTCCAAACATTAAAACGGATTTTTACTTTCCAGTGGGAGAAGGATAATTTGATCCGCCAGCTTGAGTTTATTGGCGTGCGCTCTCTTCCTGTGGTGGCCTTGACGGCCGCCTTTGGCGGCCTGGTGTTCGGGCTTCAAACATATATTGGATTTAACCGTTACATTGGACCTGGATCAGAGGCATACGGCGGTCCTATCATCACGTTGGGCCTGGTCAAAGAATTGATCCCCATTCTGGTGGGGCTTATGGTGGCCGCCCGGGTGGGATCCTCGATGGCCGCAGAAATCGGGACCATGAAAATAACCGAACAGCTGGATGCGCTTCACAGCCTGGGTGCGCATCCGGTCCATTATCTGGTGGTTCCGCGGACTTTGGCCTGTGTCATTATGCTGCCGCTTCTGACGCTTTACGGGGATATTATCGGCATCTTAGGAGGGTATGCCTACAATATCGCTATGGGGGTCAACCGTTTCGTTTATATGCGCAACACCCTGCTCTATATGGAGATGTGGGATGTCATCAGCGGTTTAATCAAAGCGGTAATATTCGGAGGATACATCGCCATCATCGGGTGCTGGCAGGGGATGAAAGCCGAAGGCGGCGCGGAAGGCGTGGGGCGGGCCACCACCACCACTGTGGTGGCGGCCAGTATCGGAATTTTGATTCTCAATTTTTTCTTAAGTAAAGCCTTGCCGGTTACGTTGAAATAATCATGATTATAGTTGATGATTTGCATAAATCCTTCAGCGGAAAACATGTTTTAAGAGGAGTGACTCTTGAAGCGCGCCGGGGGGAAATTTTGGTTGTGATCGGGCAAAGCGGTTCCGGAAAGAGTGTTTTGCTCAAGCAGATTATCGGATTGATGAAACCGGACTCAGGCAGAATTTTTATTGACGGGAAAGACATTTCTGATTTGAAGGAGAAGGAGTGGTTTGAAATACGCAGTCAATTCGGCATGCTTTTTCAAGGAGCCGCTCTGTTTGATTCCATGACGGTCGAAGAAAATGTCGCGTTTGGACTTAAGAGATTTTCCGATTATTCTCCGGAAAGGATCAGGAGCGCGGTTGGGGAAGCCCTGGACAAAGTGGGATTGGGGGGAATTGAAAAGCTGATGCCGCATGAATTAAGCGGCGGGATGAAAAAACGAGTCGGCTTGGCGCGGGCCATTGTTTATGAACCGAACATTATGCTTTATGATGAGCCCTCGACCGGGCTTGACCCCATCCGCGCTGATGCCATCAATGATCTCATCTTGCAGCTGGCTAAAGAAATGGAAGTGACTTCCATTGTGATCACTCATGATATGGCCAGCGCGTATAAAGTTGCCGACCGGATTGCCATGCTCTATAATGGGATAATAGAGATGTGCGGAACTTCGGAGGAAATACAGCAATCCAATAATCCGGTAGTCAAGCAATTTATACATGGGCTTTCCGAAGGGCCGATTGAAAGCAGGTGAATAAAACCGCCGGGGAGATGAAAGATGAATAAAAGAAAGATCAATATCGGAATATTCATCACCGTGGCTGCTGTGATAATGGGAACTTTTATTTTTTTCGTAGGGGATTTAAGCCGTCTGTTCACCCAGCCGGGGTACCCCCTTCATCTGTATTTTGATTCGGCGGCCGGGCTGGAAAAAGGGACGGGGGTGAGAATGGCCGGTGTGAGAATCGGTTATGTCAAGGATATCCGGCTGAAAGAGCAGCAGGCTGAAGTGGAGCTGAGCATTCGGCCGGAGGTGAGGCTTTCCCAAGATTCCAAGGCCACTTTGGCTTCGCTGGGAATCCTGGGGGAAAAATACATTGAAATCATCCCCGGTCAAAGCCTGAGTTATGCCATGGCGGGAAGCAGCCTGGAGGTTGTTTCTCCCCTGAGTCTGGAAAAACTGGGGACCGAGCTGGTGGATATCAGCAGTGAAATTCAGGAAACCGGGGAAACTCTCAGGCAGGTCATAGGGGATGAACAGGCGCGGGCTGATTTGCGCCGGACCTTGAGAGACCTGGCGGTTTTTGCCGCGGATTTGAGGGAAATGTCCACGTTGAATAAGGAGCTTTTGAATCAGAGCCTTAAGGAAACTCAGGCGGCCATCCATAATTTCGACCGCGAGGTCCTGGATATTTCTCAAAATATGGATGAGCTGATCATCACGTTTAAAGAAGTGCTGGATGAAAACCGGGATGGGTTCCGTAATAATCTTAATTCCATCTCCAAATTGGTGGATAAAGCCGAACTATCGCTTGAGCGGCTGAACGAAACCATTGAAAGAGTCAACCGGGGCGAAGGCACTTTGGGTAAATTGATACAGCAGCCGGAACTCTATCAGCGCGCAGAAGAGACCATGGGAAAAATCCAGGCTGTGATGCGACCGGTGACGGCTTTCCGTGCTTCTGTCGGCCTGCAGTTTGATTACTTTGTGCAGCCGAATTTTATAAAAAGTTATTTATCTTTTTTTTTATGGCCCACGGGGGACCGGTTTTTGATGGCCCAAATCATCCAGGATCCGTGGCTGGATAAATTCACTTATTCCGCCCAGGCCGGAATCCGGTGGGGGCCTTTCTCTCCCCGGGCGGGAGTGATGCAGTCGAAAATCGGCGGCGGCCTGGACATTTTTGCCTGGGAGGACCGGTGGAAATTCAGCCTTGAGGCTTTCGACTTTAACCGGCGTCCTCATCCCCATTATCGGTTCATGACCGGATTTTCCCTCTCCAAGTATGTGTATATGCTTGTCGGTTTGGAAGATTTCGCCCTCAAAAGCCGCCGGGAACTTTTTTTCGGTTTCGGACTGGGGATATGAAAAAAACCCGGACCGTTTTTATATGTCAGAATTGCGGAGCCCATTCACCGAAATGGCTGGGCAGGTGCCCCGGGTGCGGGGAATGGGAGACCCTGATTGAAGAAAGGGAGGAACGGGAAACCCTTGGCGAAACGATGGATTTTCCTCCTTCACGGCCGGTTCTTTATCAGGATATCGACGAGGAAAAAAATCAAAGAGAGCACACCGGCCTGGAAGAGATAGATCGTGTTTTAGGCGGGGGTCTGGTCACCGGTTCCCTGGTTTTGATCGGAGGGGAGCCCGGCATTGGGAAATCCACCCTGCTGCTTCAGGTCAGCCGGGAAATCGCGGCCCGGAAAGACAGCATTTTATATGTTTCAGGGGAAGAATCCTTGGAGCAAATCAAAATGCGGGGCAAAAGACTGGGAATTGGAGAAGGCGGTCTGTATATTCTGGCGGAGACCAATCTGGAAAGAATTCTGGAACACGCGGAGAGATTGCGTCCGCGGGTGATGGTGCTGGATTCCGTGCAAACTGTTTTTTCCGGCAGCTTAAGTTCGAGCCCGGGAACCATCAGCCAGGTCCGGGAAACGACCAGCCAAATTTTCCGTTTCGCCAAGACCCGGGACATTCCTGTTTTTCTGGTCGGGCATATCACCAAAGAAGGATCTTTGGCGGGGCCGAAAACCTTGGAACATATGGTGGATGTGGTGCTTTATTTTGAAGGCGAACGGGACCACAGTCACCGTATTCTCAGGGCATTGAAGAACCGGTTCGGGCCGGTTTCTGAAATGGCCATTTTTGAAATGAGCGGGAACGGCTTGGAGCCGGTTCCGAATCCATCCGCGTTTTTTTTGAAAGAACGTCCTGTTGATGAGCCCGGAAGCGCAGCGGTCTGCACCATAAAAGGAACGAGGCCGCTGATGGCCGAAATTCAATCTTTGGTATCGGACACTTTGTTTGTGGGAAATCCACGCAGGATGAGCATTGGCCTGGATCAGTACCGGGTGGCTATGGTGCTGGCGGTAGTGGAGAAAAAATTGGGATTGAGTTTCGGAGGACAGGATGTTCATCTTAATGTTGCCGGAGGATTGACTATCAATGAACCGGCAGCGGACTTGGGTGTGATGGCGGCGGTGGTGTCATGCATGAAAAACCGGGCGCTTCCCCGCAATTTGACTGTCCTGGGGGAAATCGGTTTGAGCGGAGAGGTCCGCTCCGTGAGCCAGGCGGCTTCCCGGATTAAGGAGTCGGCATCCCTTGGATTCAGCTCCGTGGTTTTGCCGGAAGGGAATCTTTCGGGGCTGAAAAAAGATAACGGCTTCAGCGAAGCCAGCCTCATTGGAGTTAAACACATTGAGGAGGCTTTGGATTGTATTTTTTGACCGGAACGGATTTCTCTGACAGGAAAATCCGTAAGGCGAGGGTTTTTTAACGGATATATATATAAATGAGGATTAATAATGGGCATTTTGATTTTTCGGTTATTATTTATTTTAATTCTTGGGACGGCAGGTTATTACCTGGCCCCTTTTGGATTGCCGCCCTATTTTGGAGCCCTGGCCGCTTTTCTGCTGGGGCTTATCGTTGTTTTTCTGGAGGCCCAGATACGCAAAACACAGTTCCGGATTATTTGGAGCTCCACCATCGGAACGTTTTTGGGCGTTGGATTGGGTTGGTTTTTAGGGGCGGTTTATCAGGGCGTTCCCTCGGATGAATCCTCTTCTGTCTTCATCCGGGTTTTCTTTCTTTTGATTCTGCCTTATATCGGTTTTTTAGTGGGATTGAGACGGCCGGAGTGGCTCAGCCCTTCCCATCTGTTTCGTTTTATCAAAGAAAAAAGCGTCGGCCGCAGCTTTAAAATCCTGGACACCAGCGTGATCATCGACGGACGGATCTCAGACATCTGCGATACCGCCTGCCTGGAAGGCACTCTTATTATCCCCCAGTTTGTTCTTAAGGAGCTTCAGACGGTGGCTGATTCCCCTGACGGCGTCAAGCGCCAAAGAGGGCGGCGCGGATTGGATGTGCTGGATCACCTTCAGCGGTCTTCTCAGGTTCAGGTCATCATTTCAGAGGTGGATTTTCCGGATATTCAGGATGTGGATTCCAAGCTTTTAGAGCTGGCCAAGCAGATGGACGCCAAAGTGGTCACCAATGATTTTAATCTCAACAAAGTGGCGCAGCTTCATGGAATACCCGTGCTGAACATCAATGAACTGGCCAATGCTTTGAAACCGGTGGTTTTGCCGGGAGAAACCATTCAGGTGTTCATTATGAAAGAAGGCAAGGAAAAAGATCAGGGGGTCGCTTATCTCGACGATGGAACCATGGTGGTGGTGGACAACTCCAGAAAAATGATCGGGCAGAATGTGGAGGTCACGGTCACCTCTGTGCTGCAGACAACCGTAGGGAAAATGATTTTTGCGCGCTATAACGGGGAATAGAGGCTGTTGTCCCTTCCCCATGCCATGGGGCCATGGGGATGATTAAAAAAGAAAGGAGGATGAAATATGGCGGATGTGAAACCGGAGCAATTTGAATTTCAATCGGAAATAAAACAACTTCTCGATATACTGGTCTATTCTTTATATAAAAATAAAGATGTTTTTGTAAGGGAGCTGATTTCCAACGCGGTTGACGCCCTGAACAAAATGCAGTTCGAACTTCTGACTGAATCCGAAGTGGAGGACAAAGACAGTGAATTGCGCATTGACATATCGTTCAACTCTTCTCAGAATAAGCTGATCATCGAGGATACCGGTATCGGGATGACCAGAGATGAGTTGATCCATAATATCGGAACCATCGCTCATTCCGGAACGGTTGATTTTTTGAAAAAATTATCCGAGTCCAAAAGCAAGGATCAGTTGGACCTGATCGGTAAATTCGGAATAGGGTTTTATTCCGCGTTTATGGCCGCCAAGGAAGTCCGGATTATCACGAAATCTTATAAAAAAAACAGTCAGGCGTATCTGTGGGTATCTCCGGGAGGGACTTCTTATACCATTGAGGAGACCGTCAAGAAGCAGCGGGGAACCCGGATCGAAGCGGTTCTTAAAAAAGATGAGCAAAAGTTTCTGGAAAAGGAAACCATTAAGCAGATCATTTCACGCTACTCCAAATTCGTTCCTTTTCCCGTTTATATCGAGGGCGAAAAAATCGAGGTGGCCAAAGCGATTTGGACCCAGCCGAAATCCAGCCTGTCGGAAAAGGACTATATTGATTTTTATAATTTTTTTGATAACACCGCGGAAGAGCCGGAAACCCATCTCCATCTTTCATCGGATGCGCCGGTCCAATTTAACGCGATTTTATTCATTCCCCGCTTTTCACTCGAGAATCTCGGCCTGTTCAAGGCTGACCCCGGAGTGGATTTGTATTCGCGGAAGGTCCTGATTCAGAAGGGCAGCCGGGAGATTCTCCCGGAATATTTGCGTTTTATCCGGGGGGTGGTTGATTCGGAAGACATCCCATTAAACATATCCCGCGAATCCATCCAGAATAACGTCAAGATTGACAAGATCCGCAAGCACATCACTAAAAAGATCCTGCAGCATCTGGAAAGCATCAAGAAAAGAAATTGGAATAAGTATTTGGAGATCTGGGAGAAATTCAGCCGGAATTTAAAAGAAGGCGTCGCCGTGGACTTTGAGAGCAGGGAAAAGCTGGCGCCTCTGCTCCTTTTTTATTCTTCGGTGAAGGATAATTTCGGATATACCGACTTGCCGTCATACGCCGGGCGGATGAAACCGGATCAAAAAGAGATCTACACCCTTTCCGGTTTGGATTTGAATGCCATTGACCGGAATCCGGCCCTGGAAGCGTTCAAAAAAAAAGATATGGAAGTGCTGTATCTGGATGACCCCCTGGATGAATTCGTGGTGGATCATTTGGGTGAGTTTCAGGGAAAGGCCTTCAAGCCTGCGGCTGCGGCGGATATCAAGCTGGATCGAGACAAAAAAACCGGGGAAGCGGTTGACCCGGAAAGCCTGAAGAAGTTCGCCGCCTATTTGAAAAAGCTCTACGGAAACAAAGTCGAAGATGTCCGGATATCCCAGCGGCTGGTGGACAGCCCGTCCATTCTGGTCCAGCCCGCCGGAGGGGCTTCGGTCCAAATGGAAAAAATCTTAAAAATGGCGAACAAGGAATATGAGTTCAGCAGGAAAGTGTTGGAAATCAATCCTGAAAGCCCCCTTATCCGGGAAATGGTCCGCATTCATG
This sequence comes from Candidatus Aminicenantota bacterium, assembly GCA_046483285.1. Taxonomy (GTDB): domain Bacteria; phylum Acidobacteriota; class Aminicenantia; order Aminicenantales; family Aminicenantaceae; genus CAYRTV01. The sequence goes on from JAWODN010000074.1 coordinate 16,487, forward strand.
ATGAATGTCCTCAGTCCGAAAAATTGCGGGACCTGTCTTTGCAGCTGCTGGACAACATGCTGCTTCAGGAGGGAGTGATGGAAAAAATTGATGATGTGGTCCCGCGGATTCAGGAAATCATGCTGACCGCGGCAAAAAACATCACAAAGTGACCGTGAAAAGAGAAAAAGAGACCGTCGTGATTATTGCCGCCGGCGGATCGGGCCGCCGGTTCGGGGGCCCGAAACAGATGGAAAAACTGAGGGGACGGCCTCTTCTTTACTGGAGCCTGGATGCCTTTCAAAAACACCCGGAAGTGAAGGGAATGGTTTTGGTGCTGAAACAGGACTTGATTCCTGTTTTTTGCGGCGGCGTTTTTTCCAAGCTGGAAGCGGTGGTGCCGGGCGGAACGACCAGGCAGGAATCCGTATCGGCGGGATTGTCCGCAGCCGGCCGGCCGGAATTGATTCTCGTTCATGACGGGGCCAGGCCTTTTGTTGAGGCCGGTTTGATTTCCCGGGTTATCGCCGGTGCCTTGAAAGCAGGAGCGGCGCTGCCGGGGATTCCGGTTGAAGACACCCTCAAAAAGATCGGGGAAAACGGACATGTCAAAACCGAGGACCGCCCCCGGTATATCCGTGCGCAAACCCCTCAGGGTTTTCGCTTCGATGTCTTGAAAGCGGCCTTGGAGGAAGCCGGGAGGTGCGGATATACCGGGACGGATGATGCCGCCCTGGTTGAGCGTTTGGATCATGACGTTTTGGTTGTGCCGGGGGATAGAAAAAATATCAAAATAACCACACCGTGGGATTTGCGTTTAGCGGAGGTGCTGTTTGACTTACCGAACTGGAATAGGATTTGATATTCACCGATTAGAAAAAGGCCCGGAGCTTATTTTAGGCGGGTACCGCATCCCCTTTTCAAAAGGGTTATCCGGCCATTCCGATGGAGACTGTTTGATTCATGCGGCCATTGACGCGGTGCTGGGCGCTTTGAATGCGGGGGATATTGGAACCCATTTCCCGGACACCGATCCGGCTTTTCATAATATTGCCAGTGGAATTCTTTTGCAAGCAGTGAATAAAATCCGGAATGAACACGGAGCGGACTTGATCAATCTGGATGCGGTTGTGATCGCAGAGAAACCGCGTCTCCGGGATTATCTTCCTGAAATGAAGATCAAGCTTGCGGACCTGCTGGAAGTCGACTCTGAGAAGATCAGCATCAAGGCCAAAACCCATGAGGGCCTGGGCAGCTTGGGCCGCCAGGAGGGAATCGCGGCCTGGGTGTCCGTTCTGTTGAAAATCAATGCCTAGCCGGACCGCGGGCCTTGGGTTTTTCAAGGGAATGGTTTAAACTTAGTGACGTTATGAAAAAAACACGAGTCAGATTCGCGCCCAGCCCCACCGGTCACCTGCATGTGGGCAATGCCAGGACCGCCCTTTTCAACTGGCTGTACGCCCGCCGGGAGAAAGGGGTCTTTATTTTGAGAATTGAAGACACGGACGTTGAGCGGTCTACCGGTGAGTATGAGGAGAAATTAAAAAAGGATCTGAACTGGCTGGGGCTGGACTGGGATGAAGGGCCGGATGCCGGGGGTTCTTTCGGGCCGTACCGGCAATCCGAGCGCTCGGCGTTATACCGTTCCCATACCCGTAAGTTGCTGGAGAATGACCGGGCCTATTACTGTTTTTGCTCTCCGGAAGACCTGAAAGCGGAAAAACAAAAAGTCCGTGCCGCCGGCCGGACCCCGGTTTACAGCGGAAAGTGCCGGAATATTCCCAAGGATGAAGCCGCCCGCAGGGTCCAATCCGGTGAGCCGGCGGCAGTGAGGTTTAAAAGTCCCCCCAAGAGGCAATTGAGCTTTCATGATATGGTAAGGCACACCATGTCATTTGATTTGAATTTGATTGGCGATTTTGTGCTGGTTCGTTCCAGCGGGCTTCCGGCTTATAATTATGCGGTGGTGGTTGATGATGCGTTGATGCAGATCACTCATGTCATCCGCGGTGAAGACCACATCATCAACACGGTCCGGCAGCTCTTGCTTTTCGAAGCCTTAGGCATTCCCGCGCCCCGGTACGCGCACCTGTCCATGGTTATGGGCGAAGATAACAGCCGGCTGAGTAAAAGGCACGGGGCCACGTCGTTGGGGCAATTCCGAAAACAAGGGGTTCTTGCGTCCGCATTGTTCAATTATCTGGCTTTGCTGGGATGGTCGCCTCCGGGAGAGAAAGAACTTTTCAGCCGGGATGAGCTGATTCAGGCTTTCAGCCTGGAACGCGTCAGCCGCTCCGCCGCTGTTTTTGATTATAAAAAATTATTCTGGATCAACCGGCAGCATCTTAAAGCACATTCTTCGGCGCAAAAAGCACAGGAAGCCATGCCTTTTTTGCAGGAGGCCGGATTTCTTCCCCCGGAATTGAGCCGGGACCATTGGTCCTGGCTGGAGGAGGCGGTGGAAATATTATCCGAACGGGTGGACACCCTTTCAGACCTGGCGGATAAATTCCGGATGCTGTTTGAATATTCTCCGGAAAAAATTTCTCCGGACAACAAAGAAGAACTGGGTACGGAGTGCGGACGCAAAGTGGTGGCGGCGTTCAAACGGCATCTTCCCGATACACCGGTTGACTTGAATAAATTTATGGAGATCGCCAAAACTGTTCAGCAGGAAACGGGGTGCAAGGGGAAAAACTTATACCATCCGCTCCGGATTGCGCTTACCGGCAAAACCTCCGGATTGGACCTGGATAAATTCATTATTCTGACGGAAAAGGGAGCCAGGATGGATTTTCCCATCCCATTAAAGAGCTGTGGAGAACGTTTGCGCGAACTCGCCTCTCTGGATTTTTCATAAAAAAACCCGGCCCGTGCCGGTCCTTTTATTCCTCCTTGGCCTTGAGGTCCGGCTTGAAATTCACCCACCCGTTGAAAAAAGAAATCAGAAAAAAGGCCAGCATAATCGCAAAAGAGAGGGCTATGGATTTTCCTATCCCCAGAGAAGTGATCAGCATGGGGGAGAAGGCCGTGATGAAACCTCCTCCCAGGAAGGGCTCGTAAATCATTTGTTTAAAGCCAAATGCCCGGGCCGTATCCGTCCGGTAAATAGGGTCGACCACCCGCAGCAGCAGCAATCCGATGGCGGTGACGCCGGTCTGCATTCCGAATTCGGTGATTCCGCGCTCAAACCAGTAGCGGGGAAACATCCGGGGAGCCAGAAATACGACGCAGAACACCAGCCAAAGAATTCCTGTCATCATAATGATCAGAAAAGGCCAAAAATTGGCGATGAAGACATCCAGTTTTATGGTGGCTATGGCGGAAACCACCAGGATGTCCAAAGCAAAGCCCAGAATGCGCTCAAAGGTGCTCCGGTCAAAGTATTTGTTTATTCCGGTTTTGATGGCAGCCTTTTGAACGATCAATCCCCCGATCATGGCAAGAGGAAAGAGGGGGAATTTATTGAATTCCGGGTGAAGGGCCTGAAGGCCGGAAAGCATGGTCCATCCGAGGCCTACCGCTATGCCCACCACGGCGAAATGAAAGGTGAGGGGCTCAATGGCTTCCGACGCCACGGTCGCGGTGGCGATGGGATGCCGTTTCGAATGCGGGATCAATCCTTTTTTTGTATATTCCGGGATGCCTTTTTTTTCGCTCAGGTGGGTGCAGCAGTCCCGCCTGATGGCGATGTTGATCAGAATCATTCCCACCACCACGGCGGAGATGATTCCCACGGTGGCCGACATGAGGGCCAGATCCCCCCCTTCATGAAATCCATAGCCGCGGAAAGCGTCTTTCATTCCGGCCGCGGTTCCATGGCCCCCGGAAAAGCCGATTTCCACGATGCTGGCGAACAGTTTGTGCACATGGAAGAGGGGGATCAAGATCAAAGCGGTCACAGTGAGGGCGATGAAATATTGACCCATACCGGCGATCATGCCGAAGCATAATTGGGTTCCCCCTTCATCCCAAATTTTTCGGACCCCGGGGATGTGCACTCCCAGAAAGAGGCAGGCGAAAACAATATTGATGAGAATACCGGGCAGAGGGCTCCAGTGTTCTAAAATCCATTCCGGAATAAAGCCGGCTCCGTACGGGCCCATGGACAAAGCCAGAAATCCGGCTATGATGGAAGCCGGCAGAAATAGATTTTGCAAAAATTTCAGCGTGGTTCTCAGGATTTTTCCAAGAAGCAGAAAAAGTGAAAGAATGCTTAAACTGTAAAGGAATTCCATAAACAGTTCTCCTTAGGCAGAAAGTCAAAGTTTTGAGCTGTATCCGGATCATTGATTTCCACCGTTATTACAGATGCTTTCATTATTATTTTTCTCTCAATGATATGCAAGCCTGACCTGTTCATAAAAAAATGGCGATGGTCTTGTCAATCCTGCATTAACGGCGGGATTCATCCTTTCCATAAAAAGCATAAACATCACGTTTTTCCTGGCCTGCCTTTCATTATAATCGCCATTTTTTTACCCTTCGG
>JAWODN010000113.1:0-13318 GCA_046483285.1 Candidatus Aminicenantota bacterium
TATGCGATGTCCCTTCTTTTTTCAATCCCAGGTATCCATTTCCGTGATGAACCTCGCTCCCCAAAAAGCTAAACGGCCCTTTCCGCCCCCGAAAAGGACGGATTAAGGCCTGAAAATAGGCCCGAAATTATGTTTATTGCCGTGATATCAATATGATCGGTTGGTCCGACCCCGAATAATAGCTCATGGCAGATCAACCCCCAAACGGTAGGCGTATTCCTGAAAAGTGCCCCCGCGCAGGCCGGTAAGATCATAGGCTTCCTTGAAGCTCACTAATCCGCTCTTAGCTGCCAAAATGACCTTTGTGGCGAACATTTCGCCTACGCGCGCATTCTGGTTGTTGTAGAAGTCGCCCCCGGCGCCGGCAGGGCTTCGCCTGCGCTCTCTTTCGATGTGTTTATGGTAGAATGCGAAAAACGTTTCCCGGTTCACCAGACGTAAATCCATCGCACGGCGTCCTGCCACGATGGGGCTGACTTTGAAACGCCGCGCGATGATTTCGAACGGCGATCCTGCGTGCCTGGCCTCATGCCAGTACGCTTTCAGTTCGCGCATCGGGACTAGGAATTCCGCCGCCGCCCGATCACACCACGATTCGATGTTCCGGGATGCGCGAGTTGCCGGACCAGCATCCGTCAGGGCGCTTTCTCCCCGCCAGATATGCGCCAGTTCGTGAATCAGCGTGAACATCTGCGCCGATTTCGCGTCGGCTCCGTTGACAAAAACAAGCGGAGCGTAATCGTCACTGAGCGCGAAGCCGCGAAATTCCTCAACGTTCAGCTTGCGACGCGTGTTGTTTCCAACAATGCCGTTGATGATCGCCATGATGTTCAATTGTTCGATGGCGTGCCGCAGTTCGCCGACCGCTTCCTGCCAGGTGCGGACTTTGGCGGCCCAGCCATCCTCCAGGCCGATTATGTGCCGCATTTCGCGTCCGACGGCTTCCGGATCATCCGTCGAGCGGGCGCTCCCCACAAAGTCCAGCGGCTCGGCTTCGCCTTCGATCAGCATTTCGCGCAACCAGCCCTGGCGGCGCTGCATTGCGTAGATTGTGTCCAGTAGATCCGGGCTTGGACGCCCCATATATTTGTTACCGACCGTCCGAAGGTCGGGAATGGGAACAGATTCTTTTGGAGGCTTGGGAAGGAAAAAAAAGCCGAAGGGTGTATAGGTCGCCCGGGCAAATTTTTCGAGCTGTTTGAATGTCGGACGCTCCTCGCCGCTGATCCAGCTGGGCAGCTTACGAAAGGACTGCTGCTGTGCCATTTCATCAACGCTCTGCCCTGCACGTTCGCTGGCCCATAAGAGTAACTCTGGTTTGACATCAACACGCATGATGTTGGCCTCCGGACGTACACATTGTCGTTGGAACTTCAGGGGCTATCGGTCGCTCGGCGCAACGGACAACCCCATTTGCATGCAAATGGTTCGGCATTACACTACAATAAATTCATCTTAATCGATATCATACCACATTTTTTTGGTTTTTACCCATTCACCGGCCCCTGCGATTTGATGCATTGGTTCGTTGTTCTTGGTGTACCCCTCGGACGTCGATTTTGCCCGTTTCAACGGCCAAGGTGTATGCAATGTAATGCTGCTCTGCGTGCGGTGGCAACAGGATTAAGAATTCCCCAAGTTCTTCGGCGTTTAAATGCGGCTGAGCCGCACGCATCCGCTCCAGGTAAATTTGGCCCTGGAGCATGTACTTGGAGAGCAATACCCACGAGACAAACGGTGAGTGAGCCTTGGTCACCGTTAATACCATGTCATATCCTGCAATGCAACCTGCTACATCCTCTGTCACGAGGCACCACTAAAGCATGAAAGCAGGGTCAGACCTACGGAAATAATTCTAAACAAACAGAATCACACTTAATGATACATGAAATAGGGCCTTAATTGAGCGTTTTCGCCCTCCAAAATGCCTTACCGGCCCTTTCCGCCCCCGAAAAAGACGGATTAAGGCCTGAAAATAGGCCCGAAATTATGTTAATTGTAGTGATATCAATATGATCGGTTGGTCCGACCCCGAATAACGACCCCATGAGCGGGCCGGGGTTGCCGCAGAGGCGCAGATGCGAGGCGCAAGGCATGATAATGGTTATTGCCATGAGCTCATAAAAACGCTTTTTCAATTTCCTCAGCCATCAGATGCAGCAGGAGCAGGTGGACTTCCTGAATCCGGGGGGTGGACTTGGAGGGGACATCCAGCAGCACATCCGGATACTCCGCAAGGCGGCCGCCTCCTTCTCCGGTCAAAGCCACTGTGGCGATTCCCCGTTCAGCGCAGACTCTGACCGCTTTGATGACGGACTCGGAATTCCCGCTGGTGGACAGAGCCACGGCCGCGTCCCCCGGTTTTCCCAGAGCCTCCGCCTGCCGGGCGAAAACCTCGGCGTGGCCGCGGTCATTGGCGATGGAGGTCAACGCCGAGGTGTCGGTGGTCAGGGACACGGCCGGAATGGCCGCCCGCTCCTCCAAAAAGGTATTCACCAGTTCCGCCGCGTAATGCTGGGACTGGGAGGCGCTGCCTCCGTTTCCGAACACCAGTATTTTCCCTCCCTGGCGGAGTGCCCGCAGCTGCACTTTCACCGCCTCCCGGTAGAGTTTTTTCCGGGAGGAAAAAAAAATTTCCGATATGTGGTAAACCTGGTCAACGGCATTCATATAATCCATATTGATTCTCCTTCCCCGTGAATTCCTTCATCCTCATCCCGCCTGCCATAGTGCGGCCGCTCACTTCCCGGGAGGTGCAAATTTTCTTATGTGCTGTTCGACTGTTTTGGGATACACCTTGGCCATGGAGATCATTTTGTCCACATCCAAATCCATCCAATTCCACTCATCCAAAGAAGGCTCCAGGCCGTTCATTCTCCGGATATAAACAAAATCCAAAGCCGCTTTTTCCGGCTGAGCCGTAAAACCGCCGTCCCGGGCATGATATCCGAAAAACAACTCTTCCTTGATATGAAAATATCCGATTTCTCCCAGGGCCGTGTGAAAAGTTTTCGTTTTGTTTGTGGACACACACGTCAGCATCTGCGGAACCTGTTCCGAAATCCCATGCATGAGCAAGGCGGATTCGAGTGAAATATAACTGGGAGGATAAATCATGCCGGCGGCATTTTCAATATCCAGCGGAACAAACGTATTGGCATACAGCTGTTTGCCGAGTTTTAACAGCATGCCTTTTTTCACCAGCCGCTGAACCGCCCGCTTTGCCGAAGAGAGGGGCAATCCTGAAATCCGCATCAATTCCGTTAAACTGTAGACCGGCTTTCCCTTCCGCAAGCGTTGAGTCCATTCGTTTTGGGTGAATGCTTTTGTCATTGATGCGTCTCATGCGAAGAGACGGCATTTGCCGCCTCATCCATAACAGTTGAAGCGGAATGTTTGATCATGGCGTAATCATCCCGGGAAAGCTGATGCCTGAAACGCTGCGGCAGAAAGCGTTTCATTTCAGCTTCCATATTTGCGGATTCGATACGCTCAAGCTTTTTCTTCATCTCCGCATCATTCCATGAAATACGGTAATCTTTAAATTTCTTTGCAACCAAGGATATATCCATTTTTTGATCCAAAACCTCGGACATAAACCAGAGATCAAAAATATCCCGTTCTTTTAGATACGGCCGTCCCGCCACGGCCGTAACTTTCTCGGCCATCAGTTCATCCGGCGTCAATCCGTTAACCAAAGGCCGGCGGTGCATGATATCGAAGTCAGATTTCACCGGGATAACCTTCACCCGGTAAACAGGGTATCCGCCGAATTCCATCTTCACTCTGAACACCCGCCGCATCTCCTGCGGTTGAAAATTCAACCCGTATACAAAAACTTTTTTCCGGCCCGGATCAGCGGGGTATTTCCACCGGAAACGGCCTCTCCCCAGGAATTGAATAATATTTTTTTCAATATTAAATTTGGACTTATCCATGAGCTTCTTTACGGATGGAGCGTTGATTTCCTCTCCCGCAAAACCCAAATCTTCCGAATACCTATATCCTCCGTATAAAAGATGTAAGCTTGTTCCGCCCTGAAAACAGATAATCTGACTTTCCGGCAAGGAAAACAACACTTCCAGCACGACGAGATGCAGGACTTCCCCCACAACCGAGTTCACAGGAACCCCTTCTTCTTTCGCTCTTTCTCTCACATCTTCCCAAATCATTATATTTCCAAAAAAGGACAAATTTGTCTTTTTTTAGGAATATAACATAAAATGAAAAAAATGCAATCTTTATCCGGAATTTTAAAGATTATTCTCTTCCGGAAATCCCTTCCAGACCTCTTCCTTCACCTGCGCCTGATCAAGCACTCTTGATATTCATGCGGTCAGGGGGCATGAGACACTGCCCGCTAATGTCCCATGAGAATAATCATACGCAAAAACGTCTTAATGGAATGAGCTCTTAACTGTCGGGCATAAGTAATCTCATCAGGAAGATTGACATAAAATGTGTAATGATGTAACTGTGTATCTCACGCCCGCGACGCCCCATCCATCCCCCGCCTAGTTCGCCTTGGGGGGAAGACCGAGCTTCCGGCGCAGTATATCAAAATCGATTCTCGGCATCCCTGATTTCGAATAATCCCGTCTTCTGTCAAAATCATCGAGGAGAGCGATGACTTTCGGGCGGTATTCATCCTTTTTGACGGCTTCAAGCGGCGTCAGCCCGTCCAGGGCGGGAATTTTGGTGGAGGGCCATTCTTTGAAATAATGATGCTCCAGTTGTTTCTTCATCGCGGCTTGAACCTCCGGGCGGGCGTTCAATTCCTCCGATTTTTTCTCCCGGGCTTCTCTTTCTTCCGGAGAAAGCTCGGGAAAGTCATCGGGCTCCCGGTAGGTCGTTTTGTCATAAGCGATCAGGCCGCCGAGATGTTTTTTGAGTTTGGAGCGCAGCCGGGAAGCCCTCTCCCGGGAATAGGTTTCGGCAATGAGGCGTCCCCCCTCGATGCGGAAATGTCCCAGGATGGTCCGGGGCTTGTCCGGATATTTCCGGCTTTTCGCCTTCATCCATACCCATGAGTCATCATTCTTATCGTAGTGAAAGCTTCGAAGCGAGGAAAGGCGTTTGCGCACGGCGCCCTCATCCCGGATGCGGAAATGCGTTTCCGTAAAAATAAATTCCTCTCTGTCCGTGGTGACCAGAGAGGGAAAACGGTCAGGGGCTGAATCTTCAAGGCCTTTATCTTTCTCCGAAACCGGCATCTTATCCAGTTCAGGCCCATAAAGAATATACCAGGCCCAGAAAGGAGCGGCCTCTTTCTGCGATTCAGCGAAATGACGCTCCGGGGGGAACTGCTCCGCCAGGGAGGTGCGGCTGAATTCTTTTTTCTGTTTTTTCATCACCCGCCTGAATTCCCGCCGTGTTTCCGGCTCGAAAACATAGGGACTGGTGTAGAAAATCGACTGGTCCGGGGGGCCCACCCGGCGAACATACCAAATCTCCCCCGCCGAAGGTTCAATCTCCAGAAGCATTCGAACATGGTGGACCGTAAAGCGGTCTCCGGTTCCCAATTCCTCCACCGTCACGGTATCGTCGTCAGGCGAATCCTCCAAAATCTCAAAAAAAGTGGGATAACTTTCATTGAGCTGCCGGAGATAGGTGGGGCCGGGTTCAAAGAGTTCTTTCATCAGGGGGTCCGCTAAAAGCCTGTCCCCCACCGTTTCGAGGCTGGTTCCGAACCGGAAATCGAAATGCATCCAGCTCATGAAAAAACTGTCCGGGATGCCGTCTTCCGCCCCCGGACGGAATTGTTTCTCAAAGCCGGCGACGGCTTTTTTGAATTCCTTGCCGTCTTTGTCGAACTGCATGATCTTCTTTCCGAAGATCGCGATAATGGGGATGAGATCCATGTATTCATCCCAAACCGTCCCCGTTCTTTCCAACTCGGGAAAATGGTCCTCCGGCTTCCGGACAAAACCTCCTTCCGAGGGGCCGGCCCCGCAGCATTTTTTGTACTTTTTCCCGCTCCCGCAGGGGCAGGGGTCGTTGCGTCCAATTTTTTTGCTCATGGCGGTTTCAACCCTTTATTAAAATCAATAAAGAACGCCGGCCCTCCGACTCAGGCCGGTGCGCCCTCCATGTCATTATACATGATTGGATTTCACATGCAAAAGGATAGACATGTTATTGAATCTATTGATGTAAATTCAGCCAGGCTGCATTCATTATAGTGATAGAATATTGAGTTACATGCAAATGCTATTTGCTCAAAACTCGAAAACCTCATGTAAACGTGCGATATATTAAAGTAAGTTGCAAGTTAAATGGTTTTTTGGGGTGTTTGTTTTTTTGGTTCACGGCAAAATTGGGGTGGCAGAATTAGTATTGGTTTTTTTGGCATGGGATTTTGCGTTTTGGAAAAAACACTTTAAGCAGAAGCCTTCCCTGAAGATAAATTGCCTGATCTATTCATAAAAAAATGACGATGTTTTGGCAAATCTTTCATTAACACCGGTATTCATCATTTTTATTAAAAGCACAAATATTAGGTTTTTCCTTACCGGAATTTCATTATAATCGCCATTTTTTTACCCTTCGGCCCATGAATAGGCCAGGATAGACATGTTATTGAATCCATTGACGATAATTCAGCCAAGCTGCGTTATACGAACCCTAAACGGAAAAAATTTCCAATTGACAGATTTATGTGTCTAATTTATTATATAATTGATTAATTTATTAGACATGAGCATCTTATGAGTCAAAAATCTCCGGATAGAATTTTTAAAGCAACGAACTCATTAAAGGTTCTTTCTTTTTTAGCTGAAAAGCCGGGCCAGGAATTTTTAAGCAGTGAAATTAAAACCGCAGTTTCAATAAGCAGGGCGGGGGCCTATTTAGCACTTCAGGAGCTTTTGAAAGAGGGATTCATAATCAGGACAGTAAAGGGTCGTTTTCATCTTTATTCTGTTAATTACAATCATCCTGCTGTGCGGCAGTTTAAGGTCCTCATGAATGTTCTGTATCTTGAACCCCTCATTAAAAGAATACAAACACACTCTGTAAGAATAGTCCTTTTTGGCAGCGCCAGCCGGGGTGAGGACACAGCTTCAAGTGATATAGATTTATTTATCCTTTCCAAAAATCCTGAGAAAATAAATAATTTTTTTTCGTCATTAAGAATGGAAAGAAAAATCCAACCGGTTATCCTGACCCCGGCGGAATTGCCTGATTTCAAGGAAAGCGAAAAGGTATTTTTTGAAGAGATGGAAAAAGGAATTGTCTTGTGGGAAGAAAAAGATTAAATCTTGATTATGAAGACTGTTTAAAAAAAAGAAAGGTCAGGCCGTTTTCAAGAGGAAAATTGCTCGTTCAAAAAGAACTTGAATCTGCAGCCTCAGATCTTGAAAGAGCTGAGAAGATACAATGATGGAGATTATAAATGGGCAACTATCCAATTTTATTATTCCATGTTTCACTCGGCGAGAGCTCTCCTCTACTCAAGAAACCTGCAATTTACCCGAACCCTTGCTTACAAGAAAGACGATAATGCCCCTGTCATCCCGAGGCGCGCAGTGACGAGGGACCCCTGACTGTATCGTCTATGTGAAGCGTTTTCGTATTGAACCAACCAGACAAGCCAGATAAACCAAACAAACAAGCAGCCTGTCTCATATAGAACGGTCTCCCTGGATAAGGGTTATGTCCACTCCGAAAGGCGCGGCCATTTTCGGCCTTTTTTAATTTCCCGGGAGATCAATCATATCTATCCTGGATTATTCACGGGCCGGGATTGCCGCAAATGTCGGAGTTGCGGCGAGGAAGCCGTGGCACTTCACTGCGACGAGCCGCAACCCGGCAGATGCGGTGAGATCCGGCCCGCCCGAAGGGTAAAAAAATGGCGAATAAATTGAAAATATGGATAATGAAAAACGTTCAAGATTGAATTCTCAAAAAAATCATGCAAATATAAGGAAAAAAAGAAATTATGAAAACATCGCCATTTTTTTATGAATAGGTCAGGCTATGAAATTTACGGCCGTTATCACAAAGGAAGAAAACGGGTATGTTTCTCATTGTGTCGAGCCGGGAGTTGTCAGCCAAGGCAAAACGATTGAAGAAGCCCAGGCGAATCTTAAAGAAGCCGTGGAGCTGTACATCGAGAGTTTTGGAGCTGACGATCTTCCAGAAAGCAAAGGAGAGGTTGTTTTCTACCCGCTCGAGGTCGTCGTCAGTGGCTAAGTTTCCTGTTTTATCTGGACGTGAACTCATCCAACTCCTTCTAACCAGAGGCTTTAGCCCCACTTTTCTTAAAGCTTATTTCGGCCGGGAAAAATAAGCTTTAAGCAGAAGTCTTCCCCTGAAGGAAAATTGACAAGTCATTGAATCTATTGATGATAACTCAGCCAAGCTGCATTATACCAATTCGATGATACGCCTTTCGAGGCTTGTCGTCAGATGCAAACGGCTGTGGCATGATAAAGGACATACACCTTAAAAAAGATTCAGATTTGGTCTTGACACCCGGGCCACTTCACAATATACTTCTTCATAGTCAATCCTCCATGGATGATTATGAAGATAGTATAACATATATTTACGACACATCATAGTTGACATGACACTAGTATGAAAATCAGTGATGTTTTATCCTCTTATAAAAGGTCTGACCTCAATCGTCTTGCTAAGGACAAAGTTGCCAATTACATAGGGCTTCCAATAGAAATACTTCGAGGTGAGCTAAGCAAAGTTCTAACTACTTATGACTATATAAAGAGAAATATACAATTCAGGAAACCTCCAGGCTATACAATCTTAGATATTATAGTACGTCGACAAGACTACTCGGTTGCTATTCAGGGAATAAAAGGCATCATCCAAGAAGAGATGAAGAATATAATAAAGGAAGTAAGAAGAGGAGAAGGTCTGAAAGAAGATAAGCAATACGATTTATATGCAAAGATGCTCAAAACTGCCTGGGATTTTCAAGAAGACCTACTACCTCCAGAGGCAAATCTTCTAAATGCTTTGAGAGACTATCTAAACATTACGCGAGTTGAACATAGACTTTTAGAAGCCCGCCTTGAAGTCTTTAAATTCAGTCAAACTTCCTTTAATCGGGAGATCGAACATTATGCAAGAGAAGGCATTATATTTACACATGAGAATAATTATATAATTCCTGAAGAAATTGTTGAGCGGATAAAAGAGGTATGGGGTATTGAGCTTGACTCAGAACCATATCGGAGACTATTGAATTATTTGACAAATTCCCAATTGTATTCAGCATTGGGTAGATTAGAACTGACAAAAAGTGGAAGCCAAGAGATGAGAATCAATCGCACTCTGGAAAAAGGAGTGAAGCCGTCTGATTTATTAAATACCTTAACAGTAAGCGACTTGATAATGGTAGTCAACAAGAGTAAATGTCCCCGAAAATATAAAAAAGATGAGTTGATTCCTACAATAATTAGTCATATAAAAAGAGGAGAGGATATAAAATCACCACCTGAAGAAAAACCTGAAACACTTGAGCCACGTTTAGTTACAGAGGAAGCCTTTAAGGAAGCCTTATACAAATTTAGCAACTCTCAGTTATACCATGTTCTCAAAAAGAAGAAACTCAAGATAGGGGGAACTAAGAATCAAAGAGTTGAGAGAATTGTAAACAGTATATACTCATTAACAACTATCTTAGACACTTTAAGAAAAGATGAATTGATTAACTTGAGTAAATTATGTGAACTTCCTCCGATGGGAAAGAAGACAGAAATAATTGAGCGAATCGTTCACTATTTTCGGAATTATCAAATAAAAGGAACTAAGGCTACACCCAAAGAACTCTTCTCTATATATGAAGATTTAAGTAAACAAAACAACAATGCTTATAGAGATATTGGTATTGATGATAAGGATATTTCATTATCCACTATGACTGCGGACTTTGAAAGAGCAACAAAATATATTTTCGAATCAATTTTTGGGCTTACTGTAAAGACACAGACTCCAGGTCGAGAAGAACCGGATGGTGTCATAAAAGAAGACAATATAATCTTATATGAATGTAAGACTTCCTTATCTCCACCTTATGAATTACCTATCGCCCACCGCGACCAATTTTGTAGGTATATGAAAGACCAATATGATAAACTCGAGCCTCATGCTAAGACTGCATTGAAATGCTTTATACTCATAGCACATAGTTTCGGCGACAAGATTGAGGATAAACTTGCTCATATGAAGATTGAACCTTATATCCCATTCTGTTTAATAACTGCGAGTGACCTAAGGTTTATTGCAGAGAAGTGGCTCAAGGAGCAAAGAGATAGGGTTTTACCGACATCCAAATTGATTTTTCAAGGTCTTTATACAAAGGATAAGCTAAAAGCAAATTTCATATAGATGACCTTCCCCCGAAAATGCGGACACCCTAATAAGTTTGAGATGCATGTTTAAAGTATTCAAAAGGGCTTAGATAATTCAATGATGAATGCCTCCGTCGACGATTATAAAATATTTCAATGTATTCGAAAATGCTTCTCTTCGCCTGAGCTCTGGTGTGGAAGATCTCATTGAAGAGCAACTCGGTTTCTAATGAGCCAAAGAACGACTCCATCATCGAATTGTTATAACAACTTGGACTCATGCTTTGGCGGATGTCCCATACCTCAAGCATTTTCACCACCTCTTCGCTTCCTACTGGCTCCCTCTGTCCGAATGGAATATCAATCCGGGCTGAGGGCTGCGTTTGAACAAAGCCTTTCTCAGCGCGCTTGTGACCAACTCTTTTTTGAGATAAGGACGTAAAGACCACCCTATGATCTCCCGGTTAAAAACCTCCATCACAGCTGCCAGATACAGCCAGCCTTCCCAGGTCCAGATGTACGTAATGTCCGAAATCCATATCTCATTGAGCTCTTTTACAGAAAAATCCCCTTCTAATAAATCGTCTGCTTGGTAAATAATATTTTTAGAATCAGTGGTCTTCTTAAAGCGTTTTTTAATCAAAGCTTTTATGTCATTCTCCCGCATAAGACGAGTGACCCGGTTTTCTCCAATCCTTATGCCGAGATGATGAAATTCAGCTGTTATCCGGGGCGATCCATAGACTCTGCGGTTCTCGTCCCAGATATCTCATATCTTCGTCGTCAGCCGAACATTCTCTTTGTGACGCTGACTTAAGCCCCGACGAAGATAGCTGTAATATCCGCTCCGGCTGACTCCCAATACCCGGCACATCTTCTTCACCGTAAACCCGGAGCCGTATCGCTGCATAAAACGATATTTCATTTGCGGTGTTTTGAGAAGATGGCCAACGCTTTTTTTAAGATGTCACGCTCCTCCTCGACATCCTGTAACCGGCGCCTCAGACGCAAGAGATCTTCATCCCTGGACTTGAAGTGCCCCTTGCCGGGAAAGCTCTCCTCTTTGTCCTTGAGATATTCCCTTCTCCAGCGATGGAGCATATTCTCATTGATCCCTAAATCACGGGCTGTTTCCCGAACCGGACGATCTCCTTCTAAGACGACCTTCACAGCGTCTTCCTTAAATTCCTTGTCGTATTTCCGCTTTTCCTTGGGTTTTCCCATTTTTTAAACCTCCAAGTCTGATATTATGTCAAACTCTTCGGTGTGTCCACAAAAGTGGGGGAAGTCCTTAAGGAAGAAGATAAGGAGCAGGTAAAGGCTAAATATGAGAGCAGCAAAACAGAAATTAAAGAACTGATTGCAACCTTTCGTGAAAAGGGTTATAAGCATGGAGCATCTTATCTGGAGAATCTTTCCGAACGGCTATTTACCAACATTGAGCTTTGGCTGAAAACAGGAGTAATTGCTCCGAAGACAATATCTTTATTGGAACGCGTGTTTAGAGAAATCGGTCGTCGTCTTAAAAGGATAGCTTGGGGCTGGTCGGACAAAGCCGTTACTAACATCTCTAAGATGATAATAATCAGGCAATACTGCCGAGAGAAATGGGAGAAGTATTGGAAAGAAAAACTTGGTATCAAGGGCTACTTCGATATCCAGATTGTATCGGTCACAGTATAATGCCGAACCTTTTGAACGTTACCCTTTTCTTAAAGCTTATTTCGGCCGGGAAAAATAAGCTTTAAGCAGAAGCCTTCCCTGAAGGGAAATTAACAAGTCATTGAATCTATTGATGATAACTCAGCCAAGCTGCATTATACAGGGAAATGACAACCTTTTGAGAGAATCAGGCGTATATATTGATAACAGGAAAAAGTTTATATAAGGAGAGGATTCTTGAAAAAAATAATAATTATTATTTCCATGGCTCTGGTCATACTGTTTTTCCTGCTTTCATCCTGTCAAACCCCCTCCGGAGAGAGGGAGGAAGCCGGCGCCCCTTCCTTTTTTGTCCCCCAGGAGCCGCCGGCGGCCGCCTACACCCTCAGCGCCCGTCTCAAGGCGGAAGAAGACCGGGCGCTCCGGATGGAGGGCACGGGCCGGATTGTTTTCCCCCATAACCCGGAAAAACCAGTGTCTTCGGTGGCCCTGAAATGGGACGGCCTCCTCCTGGAGGTCTCCTCCGGCGGACAAAAGCTTGCACCGGAAGAGGAAGACCCTATCGAAAAAGACATCCATTTTTTCTCTCTCCCCAGGAACGGCGCGTCCCGCGGGGAGATTTCCCTGGATATCGCATTCAGCCGGGAAGTGGAGCCCCGGGATAACGGCGATATTTATCTCACCCGCTGGTATCCCCGGCTCTGGTGGGACGGTTTGCCCACCCGGGATTCCTTCCAGGTCCAAATCGATATGCCGGAAGGCTACACCCCGGCCTCAAGCGGCCGCCTCAATCCGGAGACCGGCTTTTATGAAAACCCCGGCGTCACCACCCATTTCGGCCTGGTCTTTTTCCGAAACATCCAGGTGGAAGAACGGGACGCCGGCGGGGTCCTGGTCCGAGCCTTCTTCAGGGAGGAGGAGAAAGACTGCGCCCTCCTTTGCCTGGAAACCGCCGTGGATGTGATCGGTTTCTACCGGGAATTCCACGGGTTTTTCCCTTTCCCCTCCTTGACGGTCATTCCGGGCCATCCCCTTTACGCGGGGGGATACCCCTTCGCCTCCGCCCTGGTTTCCATCCATGGGCTGCAGGCCATGGACAGGCACCCGGAGCTTCACTGGAAGTGGATCACCGCCCATGAAATAGGCCATCAGTACTGGGGCGAGCATGTCATGAGCGATGAAGACAACAACTACACCGTATCCTGGCTGATGATCGGGATGGGCATTGTGGCCGACAGGCTGTATGTGGAGCACCGGAACCTGGGGGATGACAAGCATGAATCCTTTTTCAGCCGCTACATCCAGGGGATGAAAAACGGTGTGGACACCACCGCCGATGC
>JAWODN010000095.1:0-5549 GCA_046483285.1 Candidatus Aminicenantota bacterium
CTTTGGGAGTGCTATTCTATACTCATGAAAAACCCAGTCAGGGTCAGATTCGCACCCAGCCCAACCGGCCCTCTTCATATCGGGGCTGCCCGTACGGCCTTGTATAACTGGCTGTTCGCCCGGCATCACGGAGGACGTTTCATTCTGCGTATCGAAGACACCGATACCAGCCGTTCTTCTGGGGAGATGACCCGGGGAATCCTTGACAGCATGCGGTGGCTGGGGATGGACTGGGATGAAGGGCCGTTCTTTCAGTCACAAAGGCTGGACTTTTACCGGAACAAGGCGGAGGAGCTGGTCCAAAAGGGAGAGGCTTATTATTGCTATTGCCGTCCGGAAGAGAAAAACGCATGGCGCACCTCCTGCCCCTGTGCGGAGCTGAGCCCCCGGGAAATTGAAATCCGTGAGCAGAAAGAAACCCTCCGGGCGGTCCGTTTCCGTACCGGCTCCGGAGAAATATCCTTCAAGGACATGATTCACGGAACCAT
Source organism: Candidatus Aminicenantota bacterium (assembly GCA_046483285.1). Taxonomy (GTDB): domain Bacteria; phylum Acidobacteriota; class Aminicenantia; order Aminicenantales; family Aminicenantaceae; genus CAYRTV01. The sequence goes on from JAWODN010000095.1 coordinate 489, forward strand.
TTCCCAGGACCTCAGCCATGTTGAGGATTTTGTTCTTTTGCGCCGCGACGGCCTCCCCACCTATCATCTTTCCGTGGTGGTGGATGATATGGATATGAACATCACTCATGTCATCAGGGGGGACGATCACATTTCCAACACACCCAAACAAATCCGTCTCTATCAAGCTTTTGAGGCTGCCCCTCCCCGGTTCGCCCATCAGTCTCTTATTTTGGGGCCGGATAAGAAGAAATTAAGCAAACGCCACGGCGTGGCCTCCGTGCTGGAATTCCGGAACCAGGGATTTCTCCCCTTGGCGGTGGTCAATTTTCTGGCTCAGATGAGCTGGTCTCCGGGCCGGGAAGGGATTTTCCCCATCCGGGAGATCATTGAGAAATTTTACCTCGACCGCCGGTCCAGGGGAAACCCGGTATTCGACCTGAATAAACTGGAATGGCTGAACGGCCGGCTCATTTCTTCTATGAGCGCGGAAGAACTTTTTCCCCGGGTCAAAGCGGAGCTGAAAAAGGCCGGCCTTTGGACGTCCGGATTGGACTCTTCCCGCCGGGGCTGGTTTTTAAGGCTTCTGGATTTACTAAAGGAAAGAAGCCGCCGGATCAGTGATTTTGTCCCCAGGGCCCGGCCTTTTCTCAGCGATGCCTATCCCATGGACCCGGAGGGAGTGGAAAAACACCTCCGGGATGACCGGCTTGCGGATGTGCTCCCGAAGCTGCAGAACGATTTTAGGAGCATGGAAGATTTTGACGCTGAAAGCATTGAAACGGCGGTGAGAGAAAGAGCGGGGGAGGAGCAAGTAAAAGCCGCGGTGCTTATCCATGCCCTCCGTATGATCGTTCTGGGGATGCCCGTGAGTCCGGGGATTTTTGATGTTTTGGAATTGGCAGGCCGGAAAAAAACCATCGCCCGGATCGAGCAGTATCTGCAGACGGAAGAATAGTCCGGACATTTTAAAAAAATGCGACCGTATAGAAGGAGGATCCCATGACAGCCGATCCCACCATAACCGCGCCCAGAGGGAGCCGCTTGAACACCAAAGGCTGGAGCCAGGAAGGCGCTCTGCGTATGCTGATGAATAATCTGGATCCGGATGTGGCGGAGAATCCCGGGGAGTTGATCGTTTACGGCGGCACAGGTAAAGCCGCCCGCAATTGGGAATGCTATCATGCCTTGGTGGACAGTTTGAAAAAACTGGAAAATGACGAAACTCTGGTGGTCCAATCGGGAAAACCGGTGGCTGTGTTTCCGACTCACAGCGAGGCTCCGCGGGTTTTAATCGCCAACGCCCAGATTGTGCCTAAATGGGCCCACTGGGAAGAATTCCGCCGCCTGGAAGCCGCCGGCTTGACCATGTACGGCCAAATGACGGCCGGAAGCTGGATTTATATCGGAACCCAGGGAATTCTTCAGGGCACCTATGAGACTCTGGCCTCCGCCGCCAAAATGCATTTCGGCGGATCGCTTAAGGGAAAGCTGGTGGTCACGGCCGGATTGGGTGGAATGGGAGGGGCTCAGCCTCTCGCTGTCACCATGAACGAGGGTGTGGCCTTGGTGGTGGAGGTGGATGAAGAGCGTATCCGCAGGCGTCTCAGGACCAAGTATGTGGACACTATGGCCCGGGACCTGGATGAAGCCCTGGATATGACTGAAAAAGCTCTCCGCCGGAAAGAGCCCCTGTCTGTCGGCCTGCTGGGCAACGCCGCGGATGTTTATCCGGAGCTGGTCAGAAGAGATGTGGTTCCCGATATATTGACCGACCAGACCTCCGCCCATGATGAGCTCAACGGATATGTTCCCGCCGGAATTCCCTACCAAGAAGCCTTGGTGCTGAGAAAAGAGAATCCGGAGGAATACATAAAACGGGCTTATCAATCCATCGCCGCGCATGTCCAGGCCATGCTGGATTTGCAGAAACGGGGAGCCGAAACCTTTGATTACGGCAATAACATCCGGGGGCAGGCCCGGAAAGCAGGGATTGAGAACGCTTTTGATTTCGGCGGATTTGTTCCTCTTTATATCCGGCCGCTGTTCTGCCGGGGGAAAGGCCCTTTCCGCTGGGCCGCTTTAAGCGGGGACCCGCGGGATATATACACCACGGATGAGGCGGTGCTGGACCTTTTCCCTGAAGATGAACCCTTGGAACGATGGATCCGGAAAGCGCAGAAGCAAGTCAAATTCCAGGGGCTGCCGGCGAGAATCTGTTGGCTGGGATACGGCGAACGGGCCCGTTTCGGGGATCTCATCAATCATCTGGTGCGCAAAGGCAAAATCAGTGCGCCCGTTGTGATCGGCCGGGACCATTTGGACACCGGTTCGGTGGCCTCCCCTTACCGGGAAACCGAAGGCATGAAGGACGGGTCCGATGCCGTCGCGGACTGGCCGGTATTGAATGCCCTTTTGAATGCTGTGTGCGGCGCTTCCTGGGTTTCGGTTCATCAAGGCGGGGGAGTGGGGATAGGTTTGTCCATTCACGCCGGCATGGTGATTGTGGCTGATGGCGGTGAAAAAACGGCGGGACGCCTGGAAAGAGTGCTGACCGTCGATCCCGGACTGGGGGTGGCGCGGCATGCCGACGCCGGTTACCGGGAAGCGGTGGAATTCGCCCGGGAAAAGAAGATCACCATACCGATGATTAAAGAGTGAGTGGGGATGGGGGATAGTAAATGGTGAATGGTGAATCGGTAACGCGAGTAACGCGATAAACGCAACAAACGCGATAAACGCAAGTAACGCGAAAAACGCGATAAACGCAATAAACGCGAGTAACGCAACAAACGCAAGTAACGCGAGTAACGCAACAAACGCAAGTAACGCGAGTAACGCGAATCGTCAACGTGTCTTTCCATCTTGTCGCAGGCGGTTGGCACCCTGAAGAGCCGCCGGCTTTCCGGGGGTTGATGAAATCCTTTCTATTTATAATCAAATCAACAACTAAGAATATGTCCTTAAGCGGACTCTCACTTGGCACACCGATTGCTGATACTTCCGGTATAAGGAGGTATCATGACCAACCAAAAAAAATGGAAGCCGGCACTGGCTGCGGTGCTGGCCGTGGGAATGGTCCTGACGGCATTCCCGGAACAGGCGCGCGCCACGGATATCTGCATCCAGGCGTTGGAAAAATGCGGCATTGATGTCGCGATTTCCTTTTTAATCGCGGGATGGCATGGAGCCGCTCTTTTAGCGGCCGGCTGCATCAACGGCTATGTCTTCTGCCAGAAGTATTTCCAGAAATAGGGGGGGAGGGTGAAAAAAATCAAAGGGATGATCATTATTGTGTCGGTTGCGGTGGGCCTGGCGGCTTTTTCTCCGGCCTTGGAGGCTGGAAAATGCGAGGACGCTTTCCTCAAATGCATCAACGACCCGGTGAACACCATGGTGCCGAACGGACAGCTCACCTGCGGACTGGGATATCTTTTCTGCAAGAAGTACATCGAACCCCTGGATAAGTAGGCCGGGCGGGAGAAAGCGCAATGACAACAATCCGGCTGATTCTTTGTTTGGCTTTTATGGCGGGATTATCCGCGGGCGCGGTTTTCAGCATGGATCAACCGTTCAGAGTCACTTTGGAAGAGGTGCTGTCCATCGGAGGTCTCAATGACGGGGACCTTTTCATGTGGGTTGATATCGAGGCGGATGCCGGCGGGGGAGTCTATGTGACCGACACTATGGATTACAGCGTCAAGTATTTTTCGCCTGAAGGAAAACTGCTGAAAAAAAGCGGAAGAAAAGGCCAGGGACCGGGGGAGTTTCTCGCCCCCCGGTCTCTGGAAATCACGGGGGATTATGTTTACGTCATCGACCAATACCGGCTGGGAATCCATGTCTTCGATAAAGACCTTGAGTTTGAACGAATCATTCCGTACCGCACGCCCATCGCGGAATTTAAAGTTCTGTCCGATAATGAAATCGCCGTGGTTCCCTTCTCCATGGAAGCCGAGGGGACACTGGAGTTTATCGATTCCGGCGGGCGAAAAACCGGCGGTATGACCTACTGGGGCGCCGGCAGGGGGATGCTGACGGATACGGTCAGTTTTGATGTCGACCCCCGGGGTTATTTTTATCTGGCTTATAATTTTCAGGACCGTATTGAGAAATATGATTTTCAGGGAAACCGGCTGTGGTCCGTATCTCTGCTGGGAATCAAAAAGTCCAAAACAAAAGAAGTGAAGGACTATGTCGTTCCGGCTGAAATTATTTATAAAAGCCTGGGGCTGGACCGGAACGGCCGGCTGTATGTGCTGGGGGGAGCTTTTTCCCAAAACCCCAGCCGGGACGTGTATGTTCTCAGCGCCGCCGGTGAGTTGATGCACACTCTGACTTTACCAGAAGACAGCCACTGCATTTATATAGACCGGCGGAACCATTTGTATGCTCGGGCTGATTCCGGTGTCACCATAAAGAAATACCGCATGGTTTTCCATTGAAAAGCAGCTTAATCAACGTTTCGCTCATGGTGGTGCTGGCCGTTCTGATTGCGCATCCGGGATATACGGAGAATGCCTCCGGCGAATTGAAGCTGGTTTTTCTGATTGATTTTGATGATTTCATGTGCTTTTCATGCCTGGAGTCCTTTGTTGATTTTTGTCATGCTTTGCCCGGGGATTTCCGGAAAGACCATTGCCTGGGAGTTCTTGTGTATCCGGCCGGGCGGGAACTCCAGGCCGGTTTCATTCAAATCATGGAGAAAAAACTCAGGGGTTTCACTCAAGCCAACCGGATCGATTTTCCTGTGGTTATTGACCGTCCCCGGTTTTTTTCCGGCCGCACACCCACGGAAAGCTGTGTGCTGGTTTTCCGGCCGGGAGCACAGAACCTGGAGGTTTATCCTTTTCCCTTGTCCCGAAAAGCAGCGGGGCGTATTCTGGCTGACATCAGCCGCCGCTGACGGCCCTGTTGAAATAATCGCATGATTGGGTTATAGTGATTATCCTTAGCAGATAAATGCCAAGGAGATGCGCCTGTAGCTCAGTGGATAGAGTGTCGGTCTCCGGAACCGAAGGCCGCAGGTTCGAATCCTGCCAGGCGCGTATCTTTTTTACCCCTGTTACCCCTGAAAATTGA
>JAWODN010000048.1:0-28429 GCA_046483285.1 Candidatus Aminicenantota bacterium
CAAAATAATTCAAGATATGGATATTTTGATTGCGGCAACGGCCTTAACGCATAATTTAACTCTGGTCACCAATAATATTAGGCATTTCAAAAACATACCGGACTTAAGAATAGAAAACTGGAAAAGAAACTGATTTTTCAGGAGCGGTAAAATGAAAACAGGTACAATCGGTTATTTCATAATTGCCAGTGTGATTATCTGGGGAGCTGTCATAATGGGATGCGCCCTCAAATTAAAGGGACGGAATGTTATCAAAGCATTGACCTCATCCTGTTCGGCGGGATGATTACCCATCTTCTTTTTATCTGGGGGCCTTTGGTTTCAAATTTTTCTCAAAAAAAGAAGGGTGAAGAAAAGGCGGATTAAAATTCATCCAGGAGTTTGAGCATATTCTCCCGGGTCATCATTTTAATATCCGCCCCCCTTTCCAAAAACGGGCGGACATCTTCTGCGGCCCGGTTTTAGTCAAACTTTTGCATATCCGCTTTATGGAAGTAAAATAACTTTTTCGTTATATTACTGCAATGAAATTTACTTCCTTATTGACCGGAGGTGTTTTTGCAAATAAATTGATAGGGGCGAAGGCATTTTTGTCATCCTGAGGGCAGCGAGGGATCCGGTGCGGTGCCGTATAAGCGGAACACCAAACGGCTCAGACGAGGCCCTCAGGAATTCCTCGGCGCTAAGCGCTTCGGAATGAGACAGAATGATATTTCAATAAAGGATAAGCCATATGAAACTTGGGAAACAGAGTTTGATATTTAATCATCAGGTAATAGCAGCGGCTGTTTTTTTTATAACTTTTTTATTACTGTCCGGCATCCAGGCATATACACAATCTTATGACATTATTATTGAAAACGGCAGAATCATCGACGGGACAGGCTGTCCATGGTACAGAGCGGATATCGCTGTCCGGGACGGCAGGATAGCCTTTATCGGAAACCTGAAAAAAGCATCGGCGGAACGGAGAATCGATGCTTCGGGCAAGTTTGTTGTGCCCGGGTTTATAGATATCCACACCCACTCCGACAGAAGCATCACCACAGAACCGTGGGGCCCGTTGGCGGAAAACTCCGTGCGCCAGGGCATTACCACCATTGTGGCTGGAAACTGCGGCGGTTCGGAATTCCCTGTAAAAGAGCATCTTGCCGAAGTACAGAGACTGAGGCCGAGTATTAATTATACGGTCCTGGTTGGCCATAATACAATCCGCAGATTGGTTATGGGTATGGAGGACCGGGCCCCCGCCCCGGAAGAGCTGTCCCGGATGAAAATACTCGTCGCCCACGGTATGGAATCCGGCGCTGTGGGTTTCTCAACCGGCCTCTACTATACCCCTGGATTTTATGCGGATACCGAAGAAATAATTGAGCTCGCCAAGGCTGCTGCAGAATACGGCGGAATCTATGCCAGCCATATAAGGGATGAGAGCGATTACAACATCGGGCTCGCGGCCGCTGTTAAAGAGGCCGTTGCCGTGGGGGAATCTGCCGGAATCCCTGTCCAGATCTCCCATATAAAGTGCTTAGGGACACCGGTCTGGAAAAAGTCGGATGACGTCCTGAAAATCATTCATGAAGCCCGGTTAAGAGGCGTGGATGTGACCGCTGATCAATATGCGTACAGGGCCTCGGGAACAAGTATCAGCGGGGCGCTGATTCCTCCCTGGGCTGTATCCGGTCCGGGCACCTCCAGGGAGAATTTTTTGGAAACGCTGAGAGATCCCGCCGGGCTGGAAAAACTGCGCAAGGATGTCGCATCCAATATAACGCGGCGCGGAGGAGCGGATACCCTTCTGCTCAGAAGCTCCCCGCCCGATACTGAATTCGCGGGAATGTACCTCAATGAAGCAGCTGAGGCAATGTGTTTGAATCCTGTGGAGGCGGCCATAGCGCTTCAAAAAAAGGGCGGTGCTGGTCTCGCTTCATTCAACATGTCGGAATATGATATGGAACACTTCATGAAAAGCCCTTACGTCATGATCGGTTCCGACGGCGGTATAGCCGAATACGGCAGGGAAATGCCTCATCCACGTTCATATGGGAATTTTCCGCGGGTCCTGTCCGTATTTGTCAGAGATAAGGGCCTTCTCACCTGGGAAGAAGCGATCAAGAAAATGACATCCATGCCGGCCGGCCGGTTGGGGCTTTTTGACCGGGGAATAATCAAAGAAGGGATGGCTGCGGATATGGTTGTCTTCTCTCCGGAAACCGTAGAAGATACGGCGGACTTTTTGAATCCCCATCAGTATCCGGAAGGGATTCCTTATGTTTTGGTAAATGGAAAGCTGGTTGTGGATGAGGCAAAACACACCGGCGTCCGCTCCGGGAGAGTTCTCTGAATCCGAATCCGTATTTTCACTCTCCCTTGCTCTCCCTTGTCCAGCAGGGATGGCCGCGTTTTCGCCCGATGAAACGCCATTTTTTTTTAAAATCAAAGTCATGGTCAAAGTCATGGGGTCAGGTCTTGAATTGTGAATTTATATCTTTGTTGCTTGAAATATCCTTGATAAAGAATTTAAAAATTCACGATTCAAGACCTGACCCCAGATGCGGGGCTGAGGCCGCATAGATATTGGATTTAGAAAGAGTTGTGGTTTATAATATCCGCATATTACGTATTTCCAAATGAACAGCTTGAACATTGATAAGAAAAAACTTGCCTCACTCTGCCGGAAGTTCGGCATTCTGCTGGTTGTGCTGCATGGGTCTTATGCAGCCGGGCGGGCAGGTAAAAAAAGCGATATAGATATCGGCATTCTGGCCGGTCAAAAATATGATGCTGATACCCGAATGAATCTTTTGAATGATTTCAGTGACTTATTCGGGGATAAGTTCGACCCGGTCTTCCTGAATGGAGCGGAGCCTCTTATTTCCTATCAGGTGGCGATTCATGGAAGGCCTTTGTATGAAGAAAGAAAAGGCCTGTTCCAGCAATTTCAAATTCAGGCAGCAGCCCGGTACCGGGATACAAAAAAATTCCGGCAAATGGAAAAAATGTATATAAAAAAGGCCGTCGATAAAATATAAACCATGATTGATGCGGATTTAATGAGACGAAAGATTTCCCGGCTTAGTATGTATCGGGAAAGCTGAAACCAATCGCAGACCTGTCATTTTCAGAGTATGCATCTGATTTTTATAAGAAAACCGCGGCTGAACGGCTCATCCAGCTGATTGTCGAATGCGCTGCCGACATAAACAGTCATGTCATTATCGAATCGGGCGAGCGTCCCCCTGAAGATTACAGGTCTTCGTTCACAAAAGCGGCGGAATCGGGGCTGATCGATTTTGAACTGGCGGATAGATTAAAGGGTTCCGGAGGCATGCGAAATATTATTGTCCATGATTATATGGATGTGGATGATAAAAAGGTTTATGAAATTCTGCCTACCGCAATAGCGGAATATAAAGAATATATTCGTCAGGTTGACGATTTTTTATCCCACTGACTCCATAAATCATAAATAGCGGTCGGACCGATTTCCGGAGAATCCGCGAGAAAATTTGCTCCATACCCGTGTCTATATATTGGGAATGAATCCTAAAAGGCTGCAAAACTCTTGGCTACTGCCCTTTGACGATAAAGCCGTAAATGCATTTGGAATCATACGAACGAAACTTGAGAAAAACGAACTGCCCATCGGACCCGATTATCTGTTGATTGCCGCCCATTCTTCTGCACGAGGACTTTCCCTCGTGACAAATAATACCCGGGAATTTAAACGAATCAAGAATATAAAAATCGAAAACTGGGGTATCGCTTAAAAAGCATCCGGGCTTACGGCTGTTTCCGGAAAGCTCTGGAGAATTTTTTGATCGTTTGTGATGAGCTTGACATGAAGATGTTTTGCCGGTGCCGCATACTCGCAGTCATAAGCTGAACAGCCGCTGGCTGCAGCCAGTTCCAGAACCACAATCATTTTCGGCCTTCATTCTTCCGCTGTTTCAGTTCATCATCCCGGATACGGTATTGATCAGTCAGCTCCCGGATTTTCCGGGTTCGTTCGAGCGCGGCATCTACATCAATAGAGGGTGTTTCAAGCGCTCGTTCAATTACAGCAATCACTTCCTGGTTGATGCTTTTCCGGCTGGCTTTGGCGCGGCGCTTCATCATCTGGATGTTCAAAAATTCGCCCAGACTCAGTTAAAAAAGGACTGGCTGGATAAAAAAATGGGTGATTTCAGCGGTCCGTCCGCTTCCCGGAATGTTCTCGACAAACTCGATCTCCGCATCGGCACTTAACCTTTTTTCATTTCCTCCCAAAAAGATCGAGGCGAAACAATCGAAGTTTTCCGGAACGTTCTAAGTCTTTGAAGCTCCTTGTCTCCGGTAATGAGGTATTCCGCGGATGCGGAAGCGGCAGTACCCATAACCGGCAGGTCGGATTTATCTTTAAGTTCGGGCAGATCGATTGCAGCCGGCTTTACAATTTCCGTGCTTTTTCGAAGATATTCATCAATTTCAGAAACTAAATTTTCGGGAACTTTTATTTTTATGCGTAATTTTTCTTTAATTTCTTTGAGGATGACTTCGCTTATATAGACTTCGTGATTTGATAGAGAGAATTCAAACAGCGCTTCGCAGAGACCACGGGAGGCAAAGGCAGCAATAATGACATTGGAATCAAGGACCAATCTCATTTAAGCGCCTTGAAAACATCCTCGTCTGTGAGCAGCCCCTGAGCCTCCGCAAATGGCAGTACTTTTGCCCGCAGTTCCTTGAATCTATGCAGGGAAATATATTTCCGGATGGACTCGCGGACGATATCGCTGACAGGCATATCTTCTTTTTTGGATATGTCTTGCAGGCTTTTCCTGAGATCCTCGGGAATACGGATGGTTATAGGGCGGTTCATTGGATTTAACCTCCATGTAATACAATATAGTACAGATGGAGACGATTGTCAAGACGGCTTTTGTTTTTTCAAGATTCTCTTTAACTCCCCTAGGCTGACTATTCATAAAAAAATTGCGATGTTTTTGCAATCTCTTTTTTATCAGCGTTAAGCATGGTTTTTAGTGATGCGCCTCGCATCTGCGGCAATCCCGGCCCGCTCATCATTCAGGCTGGTCTATTCATGGGCCGGGATGGCTGCAGATGCCGGAGTTGCGGCGAAATCCTTTATGGACGGAAAGCGGACCTTACGCGAAGCTGTTGAGGAAGTCAGAAAAACTATTCTAAAGCGGGGCCTCGACGCGCTCACTCCCTACCCGGTGGGCGATCTGGCCGGGTTCCGCGGTTTGGAACTGGCCGCCGCCCTCAAACCCCTCCGCACCCTTCATTATCCATATTTTCAATTTAATCGCCATTTTTTACCCTTTGGGCGGGGTCCTGAGGCCTGCGAAGCAGGCCGTGAGGATCTTATTCGGCTTCGTCTGATAAGCCGGTTCTGACTCATTAGCCGAGGCACTCTAAGATTCCCGTCGCTTCGCTCCCCGGGACGACATGCCCCATTGTCATTGCGAGGCTTGCGTCAGCAAGCCCTGGCAATCCCTTCCTGCTTCGTGAAAGCGGAACCTAGCGCCCATACGAGGCAGTCAGGGATTCCGAGGCACTGCGTGCCTCGGAATGACACACCCAAAGGTGCTTCGCACCGCGGGATGACACAATCAAAGGCACGGCGTGACTCGGAATGACACACCCCCTTGTCATTGCGAGGCTTGCGTCAGCAAGCCGTGGCAATCCCTTCCTGCTTCGTGAAAGCGGAACCTACCGCCCATACGAAGCAGTCAGGGATTCCGAGGCACTGCGTGCCTCGGAATGACACACTCAAAGGTGCTTCGCACCGCGGGATGACACACTTAAAGGCACGGCGTGCCCTGGAATGACATTCCCCTTGTCATTGCGAGGCTTGCGCCAGCAAGCCGTGGCAATCCCTTTCTGCCACGTGAAAACGGAGCCTACCGTTCATACGAGGCAGTCAGGGATTCCGAGGCACTGCGTGCCTCGGAATGACACACTCAAAGGTGCTTCGGTCCGGGAATGACATTGGGATCATTGTCATTGTTAGTGGTGTGTTATGCTCATGATGAATCCAAAAAAAAATGGCGATCCCGGCCCGCTCATCAGCCAGGCAAGCCTGCCCAGATTCTTCTTTCACTCCGGGAACAAAACTTGCCATTTAACAGGTTTTATGAATAAAATGCCATTTAAATCCATCATGAAAAAAGCATCAGTCGTCCGGCCGCCGGCGGTTTTCATTTTCTTTTTTGTTGTTCTTTTTTTTGTTTTTTCTTTCTGGCCGGTTTGCAAGTCATCTTATTCTCCCCTCTTTTCGGAAACACTTGACCGTTTCCAATCGGATTTTCATACGTCATCTGACCGGGATGCCTTGATCAGCGGCATTGTTTCCAAGAAAAACCGGTTTGCGGCTTTTGGAGCTTATGTCAGGGTTCCCCAAGGAGTGTACCGGGCGGTTTTTTACTTTGAGTCCGAATCCCCGCAACCGGCTGAAGTCGAGCTGCAGGTCGCCGCGGATAAGGGAAAGACGATTTTGGCTTCTTCTGAGGAAACGCTGAGTTCTTTTCCTTGGAAAAAAGAGATGCTGTTTAAGGTCCGGCAGGAAAGAGAAATTGAGCCCCGTGTGCTTCATCTTTCCGGGAACCAAACGGTTTTGGTGGAAAAAGTCGTTTTAAACAAAACAAAAGACATTATCCCCTGGGTGAAAATCCTCACGCAAGCCCTGTTTTATTCTGTTTTAATCACTTTCATTTTCTTGTCCGTTTTCCACACGTTTAAGGGCAGCCGAAGATGGGCCTGTTACCTCACGGCCTTTTTCTTGATTCTCGGCTGTTTTATGATTCTTCGCAAAGCGTGGGTTTCCGAAGATGCGTTCATCATGCTCCGTTATGCAGATAATTTTATGGACGGCCTGGGTCCGGTGTTCAATGCCCAGGAGCGGGTGGAGGGATACACCCATCCCCTGTGGCTGGCGGTGGTTTCTTTTTTCCGGTGGCTGGGCTTGTCCGCCAAAGGTTCGGTCATTGTGCCGGGGCTGCTGGCTTCTTTTTCCGCTCTTTATATTCTTTTTTTCAAAATCCGCTTTTCGAAAGGAGCGGATTCAGCTCCGGGGCTGAATCCCGGCGCTGTTGTTCTCATCGGGACCAGCGCGTTTATCGATTTCGGGACCAGCGGCCTGGAAACCGCATTGTCGTATCTGCTGCTGGTTGTCTATGCCAAGTTTTTGGCTGAAGACAGATGGAGAAATCAACCGGCCGCCATGGGCCTGGTCGCGGCGTTTTTGGTTCTGACCCGGCCGGATTTCGGGTTGTTCCTGATTTTTTTGCTTGGCTTATATGCCTATGAGGTGTTTCTGCGCCGGATTCAATTCAGACAGGTCCTTCAATTTCTTGCCTTTCCCTTCGTATTAGTGGGGGGCTGGCAGGTTTTCCGCATGGGGTACTATGCGGCTTTTTTCCCCAACCCGGTTTACACCAAATCGGGAGCCGGAGCTTATTTTTCCCAGGGGATCAAATATCTTGCTGATCTTTTTCAGGGCAGCTTGTTATGGCTGGTGCTGATTCTGGCTGTTTCGGCCGTTCTTTTAAATATCCGAAGCGGCAGCTGGAAAAGCCGGGCTTTGATATTTTTCTCCGGGCTGGTGCACGGTTTTTTTGTCATCCGCGGCGGGGGAGATTTTATGCATGGACGGTATCTGCTCCCGGCATTCGTTTTGTTCGCCGCGTCCATGGCGGGGGCGTTTGACCGGTTTTTCCAGAAAAAAGTTTTTTATAAAAATGCATATATCGCGGCCTCTCTTTTTCTTTTTTATCTGTCTTTTCAAACCCTGCCGGTTCAATTGAAAGGTCAGTACTACCATCACGGCATATCGAATGAGCGTTATGCCTATTACAAAGACCAGCTTGTTCCCTTGAAATACCTTTTCACCGACACCGTGATTTTTATGTGGAAAACCATCGGAAAAAACTATAACGCGCTGGCAAGACAGAGCGGTATGGACATCCGCGTCGCCTATAAAAATGTGGGGTACACCGGCTATTATGCGGGGAAGGATGTTGTTGTGATTGACAAGCTGGGATTAACAGACCCGGTGATTTCCAGGGTGGCGCTGCAGCAGAGGGAGAGGCCGGGCCATGAAAAACACGCCCCGCTCGGTTATATGATTTTAAGGAGGCTGACCTTTGCGGACACGCCTTTCCGGGTTTGGAATGAGACCGCAGCCACGAAATACGGGGTCTTGTGGGATCTTTCCCCGGAGGCCTTGAATAAATTGAGTTTCATGCTTCCGGAAGGTTTCAAGAGCCGCATTGACCGGGATGTGGCTGAGTTTTTAGCCGGGCTGGATGACCGGGAGATCAAGGTGCAGGCGGATTTTCTTTTTTTCCTGATGAAGCATTGGTATCCCCATACTTCCCGCGAAAACCAGCAGCTGTTCCGCCGGGTGTACCGGGAAGATATTGTTTCGCGGTATTCCACAAGTTATCAATGGATTGAAGAAAACCGGGATAAAGTGAATGACCTGTTCTCTCACGTCCACGGGCCGCTTAATATGCATCAATTCATGGATAATATCTTTTTCGCCTTGACCACGGGGCGCACTCTTGAGTTTCCGGATCAAAGATTCATGACGGCTCAATGAGCCTGGCATACCCTTCAGCCTTGACATCTTTCAGGGCTGTTTTTACAATGCACCCGGAGAAAAAGGAAACGGGTCCACACAAAATGAAGAAAACGGCCGGATTTGACAACGAGCTTTACTTGAAAGAGCAGACTTCCGCTATTTTGGAAAGAATGGAAAAATTCAATAACAAGCTTTATTTGGAATTCGGAGGAAAGCTTCTGTTTGATTATCACGCTTCGCGGGTTCTGCCGGGGTTTGACCCCAATGTCAAAATGAGGCTCATTCAAAGTGTGAAAGAGGACGCTGATATTCTGCTTTGTATTTATGCGGGGGATATTGAGAGAAAAAAAATAAGAGCGGATTTTGGTATAACCTATGATGTGGATGCTCTTAAGTTGATTGACGACTTAAGAGCATGGGGTATAGATATTTCTGCGGTGGTCATCACCCGTTTCGACAATCAGCCGTCCGCGGTGGTGTTTAAAAACAAGCTGGAACGGCGGAACATCCGGGTCTATACCCATAAATTCACCAAAGGATATCCAACCGAAGTGGAAGTTATTGTCAGTGATGAGGGTTACGGTGCCAATGCCTACATAGAAACGGAAAAGCCCCTGGTTATTGTCACCGGTCCGGGACCGGGGAGCGGCAAGCTGGCAACGTGCTTATCCCAGCTTTTCCACGAGTACAAAAAAGGCCTGAAACCAGGGTTTGCCAAATTAGAAACATTCCCCATCTGGAATCTGCCCCTTAAACATCCCGTTAACGTGGCTTATGAAGCCGCCACAGCGGATATCAAGGATTTTAATTTGATCGATCCTTTTCACCTGGAAAATTACGGAACGCCGGCGGTGAATTACAACCGCGATGTCGAGGTGTTTCCTGTCTTGAAAAGAATACTGGAGACAATCACCGGGTCAAAATCCATCTATCAATCGCCCACCGACATGGGGGTGAACCGGGCCGGGTCGGCCATTACTGACCAGGATCAGGTCAAAGAAGCGGCCAAACAGGAGGTCATCAGAAGATATTTCCGCTATCGTTGTGAATATGTGATGGGTTTGGTGGAAAAAGAGACGGTTCAGAGGGTGGAACTGCTGATGGAGGAATTGAGCTTGAAACCGGAAGATAGAAAAGTCGCGAGAAAGGCCAGGGAATCAGCTCAGGAGGGCCGGGAAAAGCAAAAAGGGCACCGGGGCATTTATTGCGGAGCCGCCATCGAGTTGAATAACGGAGACGTGGTGACCGGCAAGAATTCCCCCTTAATGCACGCCTCGTCAAGCCTGGTCCTTAACGCCGTGAAAAATCTAGCGGATATTCCAGACAAAATTCACTTGCTGAGCCCGAATGTGATTGAATCCATAGCCAATTTGAAAAAAAATGTCTTGAAAACAAATTCCATCAGTCTTGATCTAGAGGAAACACTAATTTCTTTAACCATCAGCGCCGCCACCAATCCCACCGCGCAGCTCTCATTGGATAAATTGCAGGAATTATCCGGATGCGAGGTTCATTTGACCCACATTCCCACTCCCGGTGATGAAATCGGGCTGAAACGGCTGGGAGTGAATCTAACCAGCGATCCTGATTTCGCCACAAAGAACCTTTATATGCTTTAACCGGATCTGTGATCAGGAAAATGCTGAAAAGACCAAGATTTTTTTCTCAGGTCCTGATGCTGCTGCTGGTGTCCTGCCTTATCAGCGGGTATTTTTCCTACTTGCGGCAAATCCCCGGCTACACCATCCAGGACCACTCTTTCCGTATGAATGCGGGCCTGTTTTTGATGCAGGGCGTGCTTTTTTTTCTGCTTCTTTTCATTTTATGGAAGGGGTGTTCCCGGTTCATGGCCGCTCGTTTTACCCTGGATTATCCTCGAGCCAGGTCCCTGGACCTTATGACTTATTATCCGGTCTTTTTTCTTTTGCTGCTGCCGCTGGCGCATTCCCATTATCTGACTGCGGATGATCTTTTTTCCCGGGTCCGGCTGTTCGGTATCGCGCTTCTTTTTGTGCTGGTGTATTTAAAAATTGTTAATATCAGCATTATCAGCCGGGAAAAACCGGGATTTTTTTCCGGTGCGATGGATAGATTTCTATCCTTTTCCCTTAAGAAAAAACTGATATTCCTTTTTCTGATTTCCCTGCTGGTCTATAACGCCGGCTCGGTTATCATGCTCACCGAAGGGATCACACTTTCCGGGGATGAGCCTCATTATGTGATTATTTCCCAGAGCCTGCTGGAAGACGGTGACTTTGACTTGTCCAATAATTATGCCGGACATGATTACAGAAAATACATGCCCCCCGCCACCCGGCTTGATCCGCATATCGCTCCTCGGACCGGCGGGAAACATTCTTTTCATTCCCCCGGGCTGTCCATCCTGCTTTTGCCGTTTTATGCCCTGGGATCTTTTTTCGGAGGCAAGGTGCAGCTTTTTATCATCCGTTTCGGCATGAGCCTTTTCGGAGCGCTTCTCGGGCTTCAAATTTTCTTATTCGCCCGGAAGGAATGGAAAAAAGAAAAACTGGCTATGGGTTTATGGGCGGTTTTCAGTTTCACCTCGCCCGTTTTTTTTCACGCTCTGCATATCTACCCTGAAATTGTGGTGACTCTTTTTTCCCTGGTCATTTTCCGCTGGCTGCGCTTTTCTTCATCCCTTTCCAAATTCCAGCTGCTTGGGATGGGGCTTATGCTGTCTTTATTTGTCTGGCTTCATGCGGTCAAATACGTGTTTATCCTGGTCCCCTTGTTTTTATACGCCTTATGGGAGCTTGTGAAAAAATTCAGGACCGGCGGGGAGATGGTTTATTTTTTCATTTTTCCGGCGGGTCTGTTTTTTCTTCATATGCTCTTTTCTCATTCCCTGTATGGCTCATTGTCCCCTTTCGCGGTCTCATTGACCGGGGCTGTTCCGGCTGCGGAATCGATGACATATCTGAAGACACTGTTCACTGAAATCTCTCTCTCTTCCCGGCTGGAAACCTTGGCCGGATACTTTTTTGACCAGCGGGACGGATTGCTGTTTTATGCGCCGGTGTATTTATTTGTTTTGTTGGGAATGATTGAAATGCTGCGGCGCCGCCGGAGGGATTTTTTCCTTTTGTTGTTTTTATCCGCGCCTTATGTTCTGTTCCATGCTTTTCTGACCCAGCGGGCCTCTTTTGCGCCCCATGCCCGGCCACTGGCGGCGGTTTTTTGGGTGGCGGCGGTGTTTTTAGGGTATTTTCTGGCATGCCGCGCCAAAAAAATTTTTTCTTATCTGTATAAGGCGGCGGCCTTTCTCAGTTTCCTCCTGGTCTATCTTCTCTTGAGAAATCCCTGGTCGCTTTACCAGTCCACCACCTACAGTGAAGTGGAACCTGCGGGCCGCCTGTTTGTTCTGTTGAGCAGCCTGCGTTTTTATCTTCCGGATTATCTGCCGTCTTACCTGAAAAGGGGAATCCCCAACTGGACGGTGAATGTCATCTGGATGCTGGTGCCGGTGGGATTCGCCGGCCTGTATCTGGCGGTCAAAAAACATGATTTCCGTCCGGGGATGAAATTTCACCTGGCGTGTTCGTCAGTGGTTCTGGTGGTTTTTTTCGGCTGGCTGGTGCTGTTTCCCCAGACGCCTTTGGGCGACCCCGTCCCCTCTACCCTGCCTTCCCAGAAAAAAGTCACATTTTACGGGCTGGGCCGGGTTGCCCGGATGGTGGAACCGGGACAGTTCCGTTTTCCCTCAGATAAACGGGAGTATGTTTTTTATTTCACGTCCTGGCGGAAAATAGATGCCCTCAGAATTGATTTCGGCTCCCGTAAAGGGGATTATTTTGTGAGCATCACACTTTTTGATAAAGAAATCCACCGGGGCGGAGTCTCAGGTGAAATACGGTCTTTAACTTTGACGGATCCCGCATTTTATCCATATAAACAAACGCATTTATACCGGGTCGGAATTTACCTGGAAAGAACGTCGGCCGTCTCTATGATTGAACATCCTTTTGTTTTCAACATAAAATGATCCTGGCCTGTTAGCTTGAAAATGATAAAAACAGTCCATTTCGTCTACTATGTCTATAGCTGGTTTATCTGGTTTGAAGAGGGCGAGACGGGCGGGATAGACTAAAAGAACGCAACAAACGCAACAAACGCAAGTAACGCAAGTAACGCAACAAACGCAAGTAACGCAAGTAACGCAACAAACGCAACAAACGCGACGAACGGAACCGCAGCGCGAGCATAACGAGGCACTCTAAGATTCCCGTCGCTTCGCTCCCCGGGACGACATACTACTTTGTCATTGCGAGGCTTGCGTCAGCAAGCCGTGGCAATCCCTTCCTGCCTCGTGAAAGCGGAGCCAACCGCCAAGACGAAGCAGTCAGGGATCCCTCGGTGCTTCGCACCGCGGGATGACACACTCAAAGGCACTGCGTGCCCCGGGATGACACACCCCTTGTCATGGCGAGCGGCCGAAGGCCGCGTGGCCATCCCTTTCTGCCTCGTGAAAGCGGGACCACCCGCCCAAACGAGGCCGTCAGGGATCCCTAGGCACTCCGTGCCTCGGGATGACACACTCAAAGGCACGGCATGCCTCGGAATGATAGACTCAAAAATGCTCCGGTCCGGGAATGACATTGGGAGCATTTTCATGGTTCGTGGTGTGCTTACACATATGGTGAATTCATAAGAAGACGGGGGATGACGCCGAAGAATAACGGCCCAAGGGCTCCTTCACCGCCTTAAGGCGGCTTTGGTGAAAAGATGTTCAGGAATGTCCTGATTGAATTCAATGTTATTTATTTTGAATTCCGTTCCGTCGCCTTCTTTCAACATGTCCTTGAAAATCACCGTAAAGGGAAACCATCGGCCGTCTGTCTTTTGAATGTCTTTGAGTTCCGTTCGTTTGAGCAGTTTGCCGGCCTTGGCGAACAGATCTTCCTTTAAAGGCACATAGCGTTCCGTGTCTATCCAAATTTTTCTGGAGTGATAGGTGACATCTTCTTTTTTTGCAGTGAGTTCAAGCACCCATGTTTCCCGGCCGTCTATTGTTTCTTTGCCGGTCACGTCAGCTGAATACATTTCGGTTAATTTATGAGTTTCCATCATATCTTCGTATGAAAGGTCGGAGCCCATGACCGATTGCCGCAGCATATGCCCGGATATTTGTATAACCCGGTCAGTGGAGGGGGAATATATCCACAACTGGTTTTCAAGCTTTAACATTTTCGTGCCCTCTTCCCTGGGAGGCGAAAGATATTCAGTGAATGATTTTTCATCACCCACGGCATAGGTTATGGAGGTGACGGTGCGGGTGCCCCGCCGGCCGTGAATGGTCATGCTCGATTCCACAATCCGGTTTTCCGAATACAGGTTGCGGTCTACCCGCTCCAGGATTTCTTCCGCGCTGGGCTGGCCGTTCAGGGGCGCAATGATAGCTGTTAATAATAAAAATAAGGATAATGATCTCATGGCTCCAATCCTGATCATGGCTTTAGGCTTCCAGCTCCTTGAACAGCCTGGCCGTCTGTCTTTTGAAAATTCCGATTCCCGCCAGCATGGTTCCCGTGACGGTTGACAGCAGTCCCGGAATAAAGCCTATATAATAATCCGGGGGGGTGATTCTTGTTCTTATGGTCGTCGGCATCATCAGGGCGGCCCCTTCCATTAATCCTGAGATATCAATGCCGTAGATCTGGACAAGCCAGGCAAAGAAAAGCCCGGCCCCGGTTCCGATCACGGATCCCGCAATGCCGATGAAAACGGATTCGGTGATCATGGTGCGGTAAACATGTCCCTTTTCTTCTCCCATGGCCAGGCGTACCCCGATTTCACCATACCGGCGCAACCCTCCGATAAGACCCGCATTCCACAAAACCAGAGACATGGCGAAGACAAAAACCATGGTGATGTACCAGGACCATACTTTCACCATGTCGACATACGGCCCCATGCTTCCCTGGCGGCTCAGGCTTTTCATCACGGGGGCGAATTCGCCAGGGTCGTCTTCATATATAGCATTGAATCTTTCCGCCCTTTTAAGAGCCAGGTCGTCGTCATAAAAACCGTCTTCAAAAAAACCGACGATTTCGCCTGCGGCCCCCTCCATATCCAAGGCCAGGCGGACGTCTTCAATATCAGCGATGATGGTCCCCCTGTCCATGGCTTCCACACCAAAAGAAAGAGTGCCGGCGATGGTGAAGTTGTGCATAACCATGCCGCCGTGCATGCCCGACCCTATCAGGGTGATTTCATCTCCGGGCCCCACCTCCATCTTTCGAGAAAATTTTTCGCTTATCAAAGCTTCTCCCGCGTTTTCGGGCATAGTCCCGCGCACCAGGGCGCGGGAAAGGTCCAACCGCTCCGCTTCGCGGGAACCGGAAGAGAACAGGTCGAGCCCAAGCCCCATGGCCGGCCCCTGTGATTTTGTTTCGCCTTTTTCATCGGGGGCGTCGATCAGTCCTCCGAATTGAATGCGGGCGGCCCATTCCATATCGGGGAAAATTTCCTGGAGAGTGTCCGCCGTTTCCCCGGCCTCAAGCAAGGCCAGGTCATTGGGATTCTGGTCCATGTTTTCCGCATAGGCGCGGGTCATGACCTTCACATGCCCGTGGCTGAACCGGGCGTTTATTTCAATGGTGTCGCCCATAAAACCGGTGACGTAGGCATGCATCCATACGCTCAGCGCAACCCCGATTGAAACCACGATCAACGGCAGGCGGCTGCGGCTTTTATCCCTCACCAGTCCTTTCAGAAGAAACTTGATCATTGCAGCTTTCCTCTTAAAGCTTCGGTGGGATTCATCTTGGCGATTTTCCGTGCAGGCAGGTAACTCACTACAGCCGTAGTGACGGTTATCAAAAACACAGTAGAAACAATCAATCCCACACTGTAAACCGGGTAAAGAGTTTGAGCTATGGACATGCCGAACTGGCTGGCATCGATGGGCATGGTCCATCCCACTTTGGCTTGCCAGGCAAGAAAGGGCAATCCATATATCAAGGAAACCACAACAGCCAGGACGGCATGCATGGTTCCTTCCACAGTGAACAGGCCGACCACTCCTTTCTTGGTATAACCCAAGGCAATATAGGTACCTATTTCTTTTTGCCGCCGGAAAATCGAAAGAACCTGCGTGTCGAAAATGGCCAGCATGGCGAAGAGCAGGAGAATGCCGTACATCACGGCCTGTCCGGCGTTTTTGGTTTGGATCATGGCGTCCACCTGCTGGGTCAGTTCCTGTTTGGGTTTCAAGGTCCAGCCTTCCAGGGCCGGCCTGTCGGCTTCACTGTCGCGGAAAGTCAGAATGGTGGCATGGCCGGGGAGCCCCATCATTTCCCGAAGCGTCTCAAGCGGGATGTAGACCAGGCCGGCTTCAGCCGAGGGGACGTTGGATGAAAATATCCCTGTTATGACTATTTCGGCGGCGTCGAAAGTCCCCTTGGCGTCACGCCAGCGGAGGGTAGTGCGGTCTCCCATGTCAAGTCTGGTGCTGTCGGCCATCATCACTCCGATGACGGCGGGGACGGCGTCGTTAGCCGAATCCAGGTTTTCGGTGGGGAGTTTCAATATGGTTTGACCGGGATGGATACCTTTTATCACGATGGATTGCATTCTTCCTTGAGGGAACAAGCTTCCCTGAACGATGAGCACCGGCTCCATGTCCCCCTTTTTTATCTCTTCTTTGACCGGACCCGGCACGGGAGCATGGCTTTCATCAAGGGTCAGAGGATCGTACGGATCATAATTCTCATGCCAGTATTGTCCTCCTCCAATCTCATAATCGGTCATATCGGTTTTAGCTTGGTGATCCCACCCCGTCATCACGCCTTTCAGCCATATAATGACCACAAAGGCGAAGGAAAGCACGATCACGCTGAGCCAGGTGCGCAATCCCGCTCCCAGAAGATTGCGGAAGGCAAGTTTAACGGCCAGTTTCATTTTTTCCTGTATTTATTTGTTTTTTATGATTTCGTCTTTATCGATTTTGCCGTCCAGCAGGAAAATTTTCCGGTGCAGATAGCGGATGACTTTTTCATCATGGGTGGCGAAAAGGAAGGTCGTGTTCAGCTCTTGATTAAGCTCTTCCATGGTTTTCAGGATGTTGTGGGAATTTTCGGCGTCCAGATTGGCGGTGGGTTCGTCGGCCAAAACCAGAGACGGCCTTTTCACCATGGCCCTGGCCACGGAAACACGCTGGCATTCCCCTCCCGAAAGCTGGGGAGGCTTTGATTTCGTTTTGCCGGTCAGACCGACCCATTCCAAAGCATCCATCACCATTTTTTTTCTTTTATCCCGGCTGAGCTTTAATAACAGCAAAGGGAACTCGACATTCTCATAAACGGTATGCACCTGCAGCAGATTATAACTTTGGAATATGAAACCCATGTTTTCTTTGCGCAGCCGGGCGGATTCTCTGGAATTGAGGCTTCCGATTGACTTATCCAGCACCTTCACCTTTCCTTCTGAGGGGGCGTCCAAGGATCCTATGACATTAAGCAGGGTGGTTTTGCCGGAACCGCTGGGCCCGATGAGTCCCGCGAATTCCCCTTCTATAAGAGTGAGATTGATATCATTCAGAGCGGTGAACTCTCCTTTTCCCATTGGGAAACGCTTGACCAGATTTTCAATTTGGATGATTTCCATTGGTTTAATAAGGCGATTTTGTCATAATAAATGAAAGAGTTTCTTGTTGTCAAATGTCGTCCCGGCAGGCCCGGGAAAGAATATAAAGAATGCAATGAAAAAGAAATTCATCATCCTTATTTTGCTGCTGATGATCACAACGGGAATATCTTTCCCCCAGACAATCAAAACAAAGGGGCTTGTCACAGGATGGCTGGCCGGAAATGTTCGAAAAGCTGTGCAGCCGGTTCTCGGGTTTCGTTATATCCCTCACTTTTCTTTTGAACAGCCGGCCGGTAAAGGATACGTGCTGGATGCGGAATTTTCCTTGAATATGCACGGAAACCTGGATTTTCATACTTTGGAAAATATAGAGCCGGATGGAAACATCAAGCCGTACCGGATGTGGATGCGTTTTTCCACAAATCAATTCGAGGCCAGGCTGGGGCTTCAAAAAATCAACTTCGGCTCAGCGATGATATTCCGGCCGTTGATGTGGTTTGACCGGATTGATCCCAGAGACCCTCTCATGCTCACCGACGGCGTCTATGGGCTTCTTCTGCGATATTATTTTTTAAACAACGCCACCGTTTGGCTGTGGGGCCTTTATGAAAACGATGACACCAAAGGATGGGAGTTTATTCCAACCCGGGATAATACGGCTGAATTCGGAGGGAGGGCGCAGATTCCCGCCGGAAAAGGGGAACTCGCTTTTACATTTCACCGCCGGACGGTGGATCTGCGTGAAATGTCCTTGGAAAAGCCGCTTCCGGAGCAGACAAAAATACCTGAAAAACGCGCGGCTGTTGATGGAAAGTGGGATATGGGGATAGGAGTCTGGTTCGAAGGAGCTGTTTTTAAACAAAACACCTCATGGCTTCCCTTCCCTTGGCAGCGGGCCGTGACTGTGGGAGCGGACTATACTTTCGGGATTGGAAACGGCCTCACCCTAACAGGGGAGCACTTTATTTACAGCCGGTCGGATGGTTTTTTGACTTCAGGCGAGACATTAACATTTTCCGCTGTCTCCCTGAATTATCCTTTAGGACTGCTGGATTCCCTTTCCGGAATGATATATTACGATTGGGAAAACGGCCATTTTTACAGATTCATCAACTGGCAGAGAACATACGACAAATGGAGCCTGTATATCATGGGGTTCTGGAATCCCGAAGAATTTTTTGTTTTCCAGGGCCGGGATCATATGGACGGAGGCATGTTTGCCGGAACGGGATTTCAGATCATGGCGGTGCTGAATTATTGAGCCGTTCAAAAGTGATTTTCACCGTCTGCGGTAGTTTCTATTTTTTCGAATCCATAAGGACTCTGCGTTTACGGAAACCCAAGGGGATAAAATCGTTTTCTTCCGCTTTTTTGATTTTGGATAAGGCCAATTCCCGAAGGATTTTTCTTTTTTCCGGGCTCCTCTTCCGGAGCTTTCGGTATCTTCCCATTCCCAGGCGGTCCCGGAGCAGGAGAATTTCCACCTTTGATGGTGGGGAGTAACGGCTGCTGTTTATTTCCATGACTCAATCTTTTCTTTAAGTGATTTTAACTCATCCAGAGTATCATTTTGGGCTGAATTTCCGGGCAAGATCGGCTTCGGCCGCGATATATCCGAACGAGGCCCAATTCCCTCCGGCGATGATTTCCCGGAAAACAGCTTCCGCCTGGTCCGGTTTTCCGTTATAAAAATACCAGTTCCCGATGCCGTAAGCCAGGGCGTCATTGGAGGGGGTGCCGGTATCTTTGGCATCGTATACATCATTGATTTCGATCTCACCTTTATACAGCAGGCAGAGGTCATGATAAGACTGATTCTCGATAATTTCCATATCCGCATGAATGGGCTCCACCGCGGCGGCGGCTTCTTCCTCCAGTCCCAGCCGGCGGTAAGTCATATAGAACCAGTGACTGAAGGCTGACAGCATATCATCATTCCGGCAGGCCTGGATGCCTTTTTTGTAAACAGGCACGGCTTTTTCAAAATCATGCTGGAGGTAATAAGCCAGGCCCAGGTGATACCATATATTGGTGTGGAGGGTGCTGAGAGGGATGTTCCTGTCATTAGGCATCCCGTCCGGTTCCACCGTGTCTTCTGTTTCTTCGATCAATTCACCGGCTTTTGTGAGGTCGGCAACCGCTTTATCGAACTCGCGTACGGAGATGAAGCGGTGCCCGCGGTGGCGGTAAAACCGGGCGTCGCCGGGGAATTTATGAATCCCCTCTGTATAAATTTCAATCGCCTCCCGGTATTGTCCCAGATAGGCCGTTCG
This sequence comes from Candidatus Aminicenantota bacterium, assembly GCA_046483285.1. Taxonomy (GTDB): domain Bacteria; phylum Acidobacteriota; class Aminicenantia; order Aminicenantales; family Aminicenantaceae; genus CAYRTV01. Next base: position 19,468 of record JAWODN010000048.1, read on the forward strand.
GCGGCCGTACCAGATGACAGCATCCGCATCATCCGGGTTTTGTTCATAAATTGCTTTGGCCTCTTTATATTGTTCCAGGGCGGTATCGGACGGCTCGGGAGCGAAAAGCGGTTCTCCCAGGAGGGAAAACGCTTGAATGCCTTCGGGAAGTTCCCCCCCGCTTCCCGGTGCGGTTTCTTGGTCCCTGCCTCCGCCGCCGCATGCCGTGATGAGCAGGGCCAAGCCGAAAATCAAAAAAGTATGTTTACTCATGGGTTCTCCTCCATTCTGTTGTTCTTGGAATTTCTCTTTATTTTACCCTAACAACCCGGCAGACATCCATGACGGGGTGAGTGTCCCCATACGCTTTTTTGAGAAGCTTAACAATTCATTTTTTCACTTTAAGCTGCTGCATCAGATTCTTGACGGACGGCCTTTCGGACTTTCTCACTTTGAAATAGCCGGGCTCTCCCCTTACCGTCCAATGGTTGTTGCTGGTGTCCACGTCCGCTGTTTCCAGGAAGGGGTCCAGGGTGATATGGCGGATTTCTTTTTCAGTGAAAAACACTTTGTCGACACGGTCATTATGCCGGCGCCAAATTTCAACCGGAATACGGATCACCTCTTCGGTGCCGTCGGTGAATTCAAATTTCAAAATGACCGGCATAACCAGGCCGCCCAGATTGGAAAGGGAAAGCTGGTAATAATTATGCCCGGCCTGCAGCAGTTCTTTTTCCTCATCAGTCAGTGATTTCATATACGCTTCATAAGCTTTTTTATCCTGAGGCGTCACGACTTCCAGCGGGTCGTGTTTATCATAAAAATCCTGCAGGGATTCATCTTTCTCAACGGCTGTCTTTTCAATGGCTTCCAGGTTGCGGATATTGGAGATGTATTTGTCTTTTTTGAATTTGGCTTCCCTTCGTTCAATGAGTTTTGCCGATTCCGGTTCCTGTGTGTTGATTTTGAACCACTTCACGTCATCCAGGGCCAGGTCCACATGGTCAGTGCCGAAAAACCAACCCCGCCAAAACCAGTCCAGGTCCATGCTGGAGGCATCCTCCATGCTCCGGAAAAAATCAGCGGGCTGGGGGTGTTTGAATTTCCACCGCCGGGCGTATTCTTTAAATGCATGGTCGAACAGTTCCCGGCCCATGATGGTTTCCCGCAGGATATTCAGAGCTGTGGCGGTCTTGGAGTAGGCATTGGCGCCCACGTTGAGATCAAAATCCGGTGCGGTCATAATAGGGTAAATTCGAGACTTGGCTCCCTTCATATAATCGGTGATGGCGTAGGCCGGTCCGCTTCTGGCCGGAAAATCACGTTCCCATTCCTGCTCGGCCAGGTATTCCACAAAGGTGACCAGCCCTTCATCCATCCAGGCCCACTGGCGCTCGTCGGAATTGATGATCATGGGAAAATAGTTGTGTCCGAATTCGTGGATGATGACCCCGATGAGACCGTATTTTCTGCGTTCTGAGTAGGTCCCGTCATCTTCGGTTTGACCGCCGTTGAACGCAATCATAGGGTATTCCATCCCGCCGCCTCTTCCGGTCATGACGGAAACGGCTTTGGGATAGGGATAATCGAAGAGGAACTTGGAGTACACTTTCATACCGTGGGCCAGCGCCTTGGTGGAATACTGTTCCCACAGCGGATTGCCTTCTTTGGTGAAGTAGGACATGGCCAGGGAGGTATGGGAGTCGAATGGCACCGCCATGGCATCCCAGATGAATTTACGGGAGCTGGCGAAAGCGAAGTCACGGACGTTTTCCGCTTTGAAAATCCAGGTCTTTTTTGAATCCGCCTTGGATTTTTCATTCCGAACCGCCTCATCTTGAGTGACAATGAGGACCGTGTCTTGGTCGTTGTTTTCCGCTTGGGACAACCGTTCTCTCTGCTGACCGGTGAGAACCTCGCCCGGGTTCTGCAATGTCCCGGTGGCTCCGACAATATGGTCGGCGGGAACAGTGATTTTGACCTGATAATTCCCAAAAGGAAGGGCGAATTCCCCGCTTCCAAGAAATTGTTTATGCTGCCATCCCAGGCTGTCATCGTAGACCGCCATTCGCGGGAAAAACTGGGCGATGGCAAAAACATGATTGCCGTCTTTTTCGAAATAGTGGAATCCGGATCTCCCTCCCACCTTGGATTGGTCGTTGATGTTGTACCAGTATTTGATCCGGAAAGAAGTTTTTGACCCGGGTTGAAGCGGGCTGGGCAGGTCCACCCGCATCATGGTGTTGACCACCTGACAGGGGAGATTTTTCCCATTGGCTTCTTTCACATATTCGATTTTAAAACCGCCGTCGTAATCGCTGTGTATCCTCTGCAGAATCCGGAAATCCGCGGGATCTGTGATCTGTCCGGTCGCTGTTTTTTGGGTCCATGAATTCTGAGCCCGGACGTTTTGGTCGAGCTGAAGCCAGAGGTAAGGCAGGGGCTGGGGGGAATTATTAAAATAAGTGATAGTCTCTTCTCCATAGATCCGCTGATTCTTTTCATCCAGTTCCACAGCGATATCGTAGTCGGCCCGCTGCTGCCAGTATTGGGGTCCGGGAGCGCCGGAAGCGGTTCGATAGGCATTGGGAGTGGGCAGTTTCCCATAAAGCTGTCTGAATTGATTATACTCATCTTTTTCGAGGGCAGGACTGGCTGCCGGGCTCAAGCATAAAAAAGAAAAAACAATCAATCCGGCTGTCAAGCGTTTTTTAAACATTTAAAGCCTCCTTTAGAATGATTTGATATATATTAACCTGACTCATTATTTAACCTGACCTATTCATAAAAAAATGGCGATGTTTTCATCACCGCAGGTGGTGTGCGATGCCGGCGTTCTGCATTCTCAACGGCCCCGGCACATTCATCATAAAAGCAGCATTTTATCATGATAAATGATTTATTGACATTTTTTTTGATGCGTTGTAAAAACGGTCTGACCAAGAGGATTGAATGGGCCGGCTCAGATGAAAACGAAAAAAATTCCTCATACCTTCACCATCGTCTATTTCATCATTCTTTTTTCGGCTGTTCTGACCTGGGTTATCCCGCCGGGAAAATATGGCTCGGAGACAAAGACAGTCCAAGGCGAAGAACAGACCGTGATGACTTTCAAGTATGACCGTAATTTGCCTGAGGAGATAAGGGCAGAACAGGGAAGCGGAGGAAAGCCCCAGACCTGGCAGGTGTTTGCGGCTTTATTCAAAGGGTTTGTCAAACAAGCCAATATTATTGTCTTCATTCTGATGATCGGCGGGGCCTTCTGGATCATGAACCAGAGCCGCGCCGTCGATGTCGGCATTTATTCTTTTCTTGGTTCCATCCGGAAACTGGAGGCCGGCCGTTTTATCCGAAAACTCGGAGTCGACAATATCGTCATCACTCTCGTTATGCTGATGTTCAGTGTCTTTGGGGCCGTTTTCGGCATGAGCGAGGAAACGATAGCGTTCACTATCATTTTAGTGCCTCTCGCCATATCCATGGGATATGATTCCATAACCGGCGTGTGTATGGTCTATGTGGCGGCTCACGTCGGATTTGCCGGAGCTGTCCTCAATCCTTTCACCATCGGCATCGCCCAGGGCCTGGCTGAAATTCCCTTGTTTTCCGGAATTGAATACCGCCTTTTTTGCTGGGTGGTGCTGAATCTGGCCGCTATAGCTTTTGTTCTGCGGTATGCCGGGAAAGTCCGGAAAAACCCGGAGCGATCCCTCATGTTTCAAGATGACGAGCACTGGCGGAAGCGCGGCGATGCCCATATGGAAAATATTGAATACCACACTCCCCGGGCGGCCTGGGTTGTTTTTTTCGCCGTTCAGGCGGCGCTGATTGTTTTTTCGTGGTTTTATCCGGAATCACATCTCACCATTGGCGATTTTTCTTTCAGCCTGCACATCATCCCTTTATCCGCCGTCCTTTTTGCCGCCGGCGGCATTTTCACCCTGAGGAAATCCGTCCACTTTTTTATTCTTCATCTTTTAGGATTCACCATCCTCTTTTTGATTATCGGGGTGATGGGGTACAACTGGTATGTGATGGAAATCGCCACTCTGTTCATGGCCATGGGGATAGCTTCAGGGTTGGCTCTTTCCCATTCGGCCGACAAAATCGCCCGGCTTTTTCTTGATGGAACCAAGGATATCCTTCCCGCCGCCATCATTGTGGGGCTGGCGGGAGGGATCATCGTCATTCTCGAAGACGGCGGCGTCATCGACAGCATTCTTTACGGCCTTTCCCGGTCCATGCAGGATTTCGGCGATATCGCTTCCATCGGCATGATGTATTTCATTCAATCGGTCATCAATGTGGTGATTCCTTCCGGTTCGGCCAAGGCGGCCATAACCATGCCCATCATGGCGCCGTTTTCTGATTTGATCGGAGTTTCCCGGCAGGCAACCGTGGTGGCGTTTCAGTTCGGGGATGGTTTCACTAATATGATCACTCCCACCTCCGGAGTGCTGATCGGGGTTCTGGGTATCGCCAGGATTCCTTATTATAAATGGGTGAGGTGGGTGATCCCTTTGATCGTTATTTTGAGCGTATTGGGATTTTTGTTATTGATTCCCACGGTGGTCATGGAGCTTCCTGGGTTTTAGACCGGTTCCGGCCCGCCGCCGGAGCCGATGACACGATTTGCCTTTTCGGAGATGGTCACCGTCCGCCCGGCCATATCGGTGATACGTCTTTCTTTCAAAGCGAGCGCCGGAGCGGAAAAACTCCAGATCATCCCTTTTATCCGCACACTTTTTCATAAGAAACAAGCCGGGCATTGACAGCCACAATAACCGTACTCAGCGACATCACCACAGCCCCTGCGGCTGGAGCCAATAAAATTCCGTAGTGGTAGAGAACGCCGGCAGCCAAGGGAATGGCGATCACGTTATAACCGGTGGCCCAGGCTAAATTCTGCTTCATTTTTCTTCGGGTGATCCGGGAAAAATTCAATATATGACACACATCCCGGGGATTGTTTTCCACCAGGATTATATCAGCCGTCTCAGCCGCCACATCCGTTCCCGTGCCGATGGCTATCCCCAAGTCCGCCTGAGCCAGGGCGGGAGCATCATTGATTCCGTCTCCCACCATAGCCACAATTTTCCCATCCTCTTGAAGCTGCTTGATTTTTTCCGATTTTTTGTCAGGAAGCACTCCGGCAAACCAAGTCTCTATACCCAGCTCCCCGGCCACGTATTCAGCTGAAGCCTTATTGTCTCCGGTGATCAGTGCCACCTCAATACCTTTTTTTTTCAGTTCCTCCACGGCGCGCCGGGATTCCTCACGGATCACATCGGTCAAGCCGATGACACCCCGGACTTTCCCCCCTGAAATGACAAAAACCGTGGTTTTCCCCTCTCCTGCCAGTTTTTCCATCTTTTCTATGGCGCTCCCGCTCTCTTCTGTATTTTCCAGAAGGGCTTTATTTCCTACCAGGACGGTCTCGTTCTCTAATTCGGCCCGGGCGCCTTTCCCGGGTAAAGATTCAAATCCCGAGGAGTGGGGAATTTTAATATTTTTTTCTTCGGCTTCCTGGACAATCCCCTTGGCGATTGAATGTTCGGATTCTTTTTCCACGGCTGCGGCCGCGCCCAGAATTTTATCTTCCGGCCAACCGGAAAGAGAGATGACATCCGTAACTCCGAACTCTCCTTTGGTCAGGGTGCCGGTCTTGTCGAACATCACGGTCTGAATTTTCCGGGCCTCTTCAAAAGCGGTTCGGTTGCGGATCAGCAGGCCGTTTTTAGCGGAAAGAGCCGTAATTACGGCGATAACCAGCGGAATAGCCAAACCCAGGGCATGCGGGCAGGTGATCACCATAACCGTAACCATCCGTTCCAAAGAAAAAGCAAAAGTTTTCCCGGATAAAACCCAGGCGGTCAAGGTCGCAATCCCTACCGATACCGCAACCACCGTCAGCCAGAAAGCTGCCCGGTCCGCAAAGCCCTGGGCTTTGGATTTGCTCTGCTGGGCGTTTTCAACCAATTTGATCATTTGATTTAAGTAGGAATCCTTTCCGGTTTTGGATACCTTTACCGTTAAAGAACCGTTCCCGTTAACCGATCCCGCAATAACTTCATCGTCTTTTTGCTTTATCACCGGCTCCGATTCTCCGGTTATCATGGATTCATCAACTTCCGAATCACCTTTCAATATGTCTCCGTCTACGGGAATTTTTTCTCCAGGCTTAATCAAAACCTTATCTCCCGCTTTTAATTCCTGAATCTCCACTTCTTCGGTTTCCCCTTCAGAGGCAAGCCGGTGAGCGGTAGAGGGCATCAATTGGGCCAGCTCTTCCAAAGCCCGGGAAGCCCCCATCACTGAACGCATTTCAATCCAATGTCCCAGCAGCATGACATCGATTAAAGTCACCAGTTCCCAGAAAAAGACTTTCCCCTTGACACCGAAAACGACCAGTGCGGAATAAACAAACGCCACGGTGATCGCCAAGGCGATCAAAGTCATCATTCCCGGCTGCCTCTCCCGGGCCTCCCGGATGAGTCCTTTGAGAAAAGGCCATCCGCCGTAAACATAGACAAACGCTGACAACACCAGCAATATCACCATCCGTCCGGGGAAATCCCAGACTATGCCGGCCAAAGACTGAATCATAGGAGACAGCATCAAAACCGGAAGAGTGACCCCCAAAGATATCCAAAAACGGGTTTGAAAATCTTTCAACATATGTTTATGGTGGCCTTGATGGTCCTTTTTATGTTTGGGCATGTTTTCCTCCTTTTTCATAATATATGAAAAACATGCAGAAAATAAAGTCCGTGACTTAGTTTGACAGGTATTCTTTTCCTTTAATATACTGAAAATCAAAGATATAATGGATTGACGTGATTGGAATTATCGGAGTTGTGGCGTTTCTTACTGTTTTAGCCTTGTCTATACTGATAACAGGTTTGGCTACTTCAGCCTTGAGCATGACCGGACTTTCACGGGAAGCCGCCCGGTTTCAAGCCCGTTCCGCCTTCACCGGGACCGGCTTCACCACCCGGGAAGCGGAAAAGGTGGTCAGCCATCCGGTTAGAAGACGGATCATCATGTGGCTGATGATTGCCCGGAGCGCTGGTCTGATAACCATTATTATATCCCTAATATTGTCTTTTGCCACTTCCGGAACTTATCAGCAAAGACTCTGGCGTTTAATTTTTTTAGTGGGAGGGGTGCTGATATTATGGGGCCTGACTCAGATCCGGTTTTTTATGCGTTTATTAAGCCGGTTTATAGACCGGGCTCTGCAGAAATGGACAGACCTGGATACCCGGGATTATTATAATCTGCTTCATATTTCCGAGGATTATAAAGTGACCGAACTTCAGGTGCAGGAGGGAGACTGGGTGGCCGGGAAAAAATTAAAAAATTGCCACTTGGCTGAGGAAGGAATAACGGTATTAGGCATTTACCGGGAAGACGGCAGTTACGTGGGAGCCCCAAGGGGCAACTCCGATATATTCGCCGGCGACACCTTGATTCTTTACGGCAGGGCCCAAATACTAAGCAACCTGGATAAAAGACGCTCTGACTTTCAGGGCCAGAAGGCTCATGAAGAAGCGATCTCCGAGCAGAAGAAGGAAGAAGCGCGCCAGGATATTCAGGAAGAACAATACCGGCGGGAAAAAGAAAATTCAGGTCAATAATCCGCGAATGAGTCTTAATATTTTTTTAGCCCGGATATCTCCGTGTCCGTGCCGGACTTTTCCCTCCATTATTTTTTTTATCAAATCTTCATGCCGGACGGAGGATTTTGATCACATCGTTGATGGTTGTCATGACAGCGAAACCGTAAGAAAGATTCAGCAGCGCCGCCTGGTGCATTTCCCGGCTGAAGGTTGCTGTGCCGTCTTTCACAAAGTAAACTTCAAAGCCTCTCATGAAAGCGCTTCGAGCGGTGGTCTCGCAGCATAGATTGGTCAGCACCCCGCACACCACCACCTGTTGCACCCCTTTTGTCCGCAGTATTATTTCTAAATCCGTATTGAGAAAACCATCGTATTGATTTTTTATAACGATATCGCTTGTTCCCGTATCAAAAATGGAGGCAATACAGCTTGCCGGATGGTCTTCCCGGATCCTTTCGCTCCACCAGCGAAGCATGAGATTACCGGGGTCGTCGGAGTCGATATGACGGGTGAATATCACCGGCCGGCGCTGCCGGGTGAAAGATTCGGTGAGGGATTTCAGTTTTCGGGCCAGCGTGTCGGCGCCCGGCACGAAAAAACGGCTGTCCGGGTCACAGAAGTGGTTCTGCATATCTATGACCAGCAGCGCCGCCTTGTCCTTGTCGATTATGAAATTGTGGTGCATATTATCACATCTCCCTTCATACTGGCTTATTCATGAAAAAATGGCGATGGTCTTTTTATGATCTTTATTATAGAGTAATGCAAGGTTTTTTTGAAAATAACAGCTGAAACGTTTTAGTTTGCTTTGCCTTTCATTATAATCGCCATTTTTTCACCCTTCGGGCGGACCGGATCTCACCGCATCTGGCGGGTTGCGGCTCGTCGCAGTGAAGTGCCACGGCCTTTCATTAATTTAATGTCATCCTGAGCGGAGCGAAGGATCCCGGACTGCTTCGAATTGGCAACCCATTGTCCATATGGCCTGACGAAAGCACTCACAGATCCCTCGGTGCTTCGCACCGCGGAATGACACACGCAAAGATGCTCCGCACCGCGGGATGACACACTCACAGGCACGGCGTGCTCCGGGATGACATGCCCCTTGTCATTGCGAGGCTTGCGTCAGCAAGCCGTGGCAATCCCTTTCTGCCTCGTGAAAGCGGAACCCACCGCCCAGACGGAGCAGTCAGGGATTCCGCGGCACTGCGTGCCGCGGAATGACACACGCAAAGATGCTCCGCACCGCGGGATGACACACTCACAGGCACGGCGTGCTCCGGGATGACATGCCCCTTGTCATTGCGAGGCTTGCGTCAGCAAGCCGTGGCAATCCCTTTCTGCCTCGTGAAAGCGGAACC